>NZ_JBHNYO010000011.1:0-215073 GCF_054960675.1 Rhodococcus sp. PSi06 | reverse complement strand
CCCCCCCCCCCCCCCCCCCCCCCCCCCCCCCCCCCCCCCCCCCCGCGAAGGTGATTGTGATGCCTGAATCAGTCGCGCTTGTTCTCGTCGTCAGTAGCCGGAGTGGTACCGAAAGACTGCGTGGGCGCGCCGTACGGCGTCGACTGATCTCCCGAACCGGACTCCTCGGACTTCGGCGGCTGCCCGTAGCCCGACGACGGCTGGCCGTACTGATACTGATTCTGCGGGTACGGCTGACCCGTGGCGGGAGTACTGGGACCGGTGTACGGCGGCGGCGAGTAACCGCCCTGGGGCGACGTGTTGGGCGCAGACTGGCTGCCGTACGGCGGCTGCCCACCCGGGCTGTACGAGTGCTGCCCCGACGCCTGCCCACTCGGAGCCTGGCCGTAGTTCGAGGGCGTTCCCGGAGCCTGCCCGTAGGACGGCGGATTGCTGTAGTTCTGCGGCTGCGACGGTCCCCCGAACGAGGTCGTCGGCGCGTTGTACGGGTTCTGCTGGCCGTAGCCGGGCTGCTGGTTCTGACCGCCGAAGCTTGCGGGCTTGGGCGTCGGAGCCTTGACGATGCCCGCGTCGAGCAGCAACGCCACCACAGCGGCTGCTGCCTGAACGAAGCCCAGGACGAGCACCAGGATGGCGCCGATTCCGAGCGAGCTGGTGGTGCTGGCGAATTCGTTGCCTTCCGCGTTCGGAAGACTGAACGACTGGAAGACCAACACCAGGAAGCCGGCGATCGCCAGGGCCGCAACCACGGCCTGGTTCCTGGCGTCCTTCTGCAGCAGCGACGCTCCCGCGATCAAGCCGGCTGCGAGCAACAGCGCCACCGACACCGCGCTACCACCGGAGGCGAAGAACGTGGTGCTGAACGAGGTCTGGATGCTGCTGGGCAATTCCTGCGCAGAGCTCACTTCGGCGGTGACGAGATCGAGCAATCCGAGCAGGAAGTTGACGATACCGAGGCCGAGCACCGCGAAGGTCAGGATCTTCGGCAGGTTCGCCAGCCCTGCACCGGGCGACTTACGTTCCGGTGCAGCCGATCCCGGCCCCGATGTTCCTGGCGCACCCGGCGCCGAGGTGCCGGACACCGGAGGTCCGAAAGGATTGGACACCGTCGGTTGATGGAATGGCTGGCCCTGTTGACCGCCTTGTTGACCGCCTTGTTGACCATGGCTCTGGGCAGGTGACGGAGGCTGATTCGGCGAGGAGGACGGGCCGTAGGACGGACCGCCTCCGCCGTAGCCACCAGAGTTGGAGCCCCCGCTTTCGGGGCTGCCGGGCGAGTAGGTCATCGCGTCTCCTCATCCTGATAGTTACGTACCCAGGGTCGGTCGGGTGCTGTCGACTCACGCTACTGCACACACCCGACCGACCACGGCACTCCAGGTCAACGAGCCGCGACCAGCTCCTCGTCCTTCGACTCGGCAGCTTCGAGCTCACGAACGAGAGGAAGAATCTTCGCGCCGAAGTACTCGATTTCTTCCTGAAAGTGCAGGAACCCGCCGAGGATGAGGTCGACGCCGCGGCGACGGTAGGCGACGATTCGCTCGGCCACCTGTTCCGGAGTGCCGATCAGCTGCGTCTTGAACCCGTCGTTGTACTGCACGAGATCCTCGAACGACGAATCTGCCCACATCCCCTTCTTGTCGCCGGTCGAGCTGCCTGCCTGCTGCACAGCGCCCTTGAAACCTTCGACGGCCGGCTTGTTGGCCTTCTCGATGATCTCGCGCAACGTGTCTCGGGCTTCCTTCTCGGTATCCCGAGCAATGATGAACCCGTTGAGGCCGAACTTCACCTCGCGCTGGTGATCGCGCGCGACGCGACGGAGATTGTCGAGCTGCTCGGTGACGCCGTCGAAGTCCTTGCCGTTGCTGAAGTACCAATCCGAGTATCGGCCGGCATTTTCTTGTGCTGCAGACGAATTGCCGCCCTGGAACAGTTCCGGGTTGGGCCGGTCCGGAGTGTTGAGAGGCTTGGGCTTGAGAGTGAAGTCGTGAATCCGGTAGAAGTCCCCGCGGAAATCGACGTCGTCCTCGGTCCAGATCTTGCGCAGCACCTGCAGGAATTCTGCACTGCGACGGTATCTTTCGTCGTGTTCGAGCCACGGCTCACCGAGGTGGGTGAACTCGTCCTTGAACCAGCCACTGACCACGTTGACGGCGAAGCGACCGTTCGAGAGGTGGTCGGCCGTCGCCCCGAGCTTGGCCAGCACGGCCGGCTGCCACAGTCCGGGATGCACTGCGGCAATGACTTTCAGTCTTTCGGTGGCCAACAGCAATGCCAACGAGAAGCTGGTGGACTCGTGCTGGAACTCCGCGCCGTAGCTGGCCTCGTATCGCACCTGGCTGAGCGCGTATTCGAAGCCGTTGTTCTCGGCGGTCTGCGCCAGCTTCTTGTTGTATTCGTAGTCCCAGCTGGTGCGCTGCTCGATGGTGCTGGTGACCAGACCTCCCGAGACATTCGGGACCCAGTACGCAAACTTGATTGCGTCGGTGATCTTTTCGGTGCTCATGTGTGCGTCGTCCTTCAATCGAGGAAGAGATGTACTTACGAGTACCAGGTGGGCTCGGGCAGCTCGCCCGTCAGCACCCAGCGCCCGACCTCACGTCGCTTGTAAGCGACCGGGTCATGCAATGTGTGTGTCCTCACGTTACGCCAAAAGCGATCGAAGCCGTATTTGCTGGCCGTCGCACGTGCTCCGAGCGCCTCGAACACCGTCGAGGTGATCTCGAGCGAGACCTCGGTTGCGCGAGCCTTGACGGCGGCCACCCGCACCTCGTGGTCACCGCGTTCCTCGGCGGTGACGTTCCACGCGTTGTCGTGGATCTTCTGCCCTTCCAGAGCCACCGCATCGGCCAGGGCTTCGACGGCCCAGAGCTTGGAGGTCAAGTCGCCGTAGATGTCGATGATGTACGGCTCGTCGACGGCCTTGTCCACGGTGCTGTGCAGCCACGCTCGGGTCTTGTCCTTGGTGTACGACGCGGCCTCCTCGAGCGCACCCCGCGCGATCCCGAGGTAGAAGTTGACGAACACCAACTGAATGGTCGGAACGTTGAGCGTGTTGTAGACGCGGGGCTGAAAAGCTTTGTCCACGAACCCCGCTGCGCTGGCCCAGTCGACCCGGACCTTGTCGATCGTGACGCTGCCACTCTCGGTCTGACGCTGGCCGATGTTGTCCCAGTCGTCATGGAAGGACAAGCCCTCGATGTTGGACGGCACGATCGCGAACACGTGGTCGGTGCTGCCTTCGAGGGCACCCTCGAGCACGGTCACATCCGAGACGCGACTGCCGGTGGAGAACGTCTTGGAGCCGTCGAACACGATGGTGTCGCCCTCGTCGGTGACGGAGACGTCGTTGTCGCGAGGGTTGACGGCACCGCCGAAGAACCACTTGTTCTTCGTGGCGTCGGCTTCCACGGCCTCGATCTGCTCGGGCGTGCCGACCAACCGGGCTGCCCAGAACCAGAGAAGGTGGTAGCCCAACAGCTGGCCGATGGAACCGTCGGCCTTGGAGACGGTGCGAATCACCTGATATGCCGTCGGCCAATCCTGACCGCCGCCCCCATGCTCGACGGGTCCGAGCAGGGTGACGAGCCCGGCATCCTTGAGCAGCTGAACCTCGGCGGACGGAAGCTCACGACCCTTGTCGCGGGCGACGGCGTCGACGGCGAGAAGCTGAGCTACTTCACCTGCGCGGGAGACCCATCCTGCGGCAGTGGTGGGAGCGTCGGGCCAGCTCTTGGCGAGTGAACGATTTTCTGTCGTAGTCATGCAGCACAGTGAAGTCTTGCTCGAAGCCTGTGACCACACTTCCGATCAGCGTGATTCCAACCCGGTCATCCGCGCAGAATTTTCTCCATTGCCTTACCTTTGGCGAGTTCGTCGATGAGCTTGTCCAGTAGCCGAATCTTCTTCATCAGCGGATCCTCGACGTTCTCGACGCGAATGCCGCAGACGACTCCGGTGATCAGCTCCGCGTTCGGGTTCAGGTTCGCCGCGGCGAAGAAGTCCTCGAACGTTGTCTCGCCCTCGAGATGTTCCTGCAGCGTCGCTTGATCGAATCCGGTGAGCCACCGGATGATCTCGTCGACCTCCGCTTCGGTGCGGCCCTTTGGCTCCACCTTCTTGATGTAGAGCCGATGGACCGTCACGAAGGCGGTGGTGAAGATGTTGTGCACGGAGATGAATCTAGTCCACCGACGCGTCCGCGAAGTAGGCCCGCACACGCGGCGTGAACAGCAGCACTGCCACCGTCAGCAGAATGACCACCTGTACCGCCTGCACCACGTGGGTCCACGGGAGATTCGGGGTGAAGATCAAGTAGGAGTAGGCGGCGACCCCGAAGATGCTCCAGCTCAGCAGGACTCGATGTTGCGACGGGGAGCGCTCGGACAGCCGCTGGACGAGATACGAGTAGCCGAAGATCAGGCTGACCACTGTGATCACCCGCAGCGAGTAGGCCCCGTAGACGATCGCCTTCGCCGAGACCGGAAGGGACCCGTTGTCCATGCCCTGTCGATGCATCTGGAAGTCTGCCAGCGACTTCGCCAGCGCCACGGAAGCGAGTGCATACAGACACGAGACAACCATGGCCGCGATCATCAACCGGCCGACCGGCCGTACGGCGGGATCCGCGTGCCACCCCTGTCGGTACAGACGGTGCAGAAATTTCGACATCAGCCCTCCCCGGAACGGTGTCGCAACGATTGTCGCACGAGGTTGTTACTTCCGCTATTGACTTTTCTTTACCGCGATATGGGCAATCAATTACTATGCAACGCAACGCTTTTCAGTAAGAATGGACGCGACATCGTCGAACGGGAGGGCAGGACATGACACGTAAGAGGTTCGAGTACTTCAAAGTCGCGCTGTTTCTGCTGTCCGCAATCGTCTTGGCCTGGGCTGCAGGAAGTTCCCAATCGCTCTACTACGCAGTCGCGGCGGCGCTGTTCGGAGCGATGACAGTGTTCGTCCTGTGGCGGGTGGACAAGTTCGAGACCGAATAGCACTGCCCGGTCCGCGTCGATGTGACATTGCCGCGCCGAGCCGTATGCAATGGTCCATTCACGCGGGCGGGGCGCACGAAAAAGCCCGCCACCGAATCGGTGGCGGGCTTTTTCATGAAACGAGTCCTACTTGACGGACAGCGATTCCAGGATTTCGCGCGCGAGAGCAGCGGTCTCGGACGGCGTCTTGCCGACCTTGACGCCTGCGGCCTCGAGTGCGTCCTTCTTCGCCTGCGCCGTTCCCAGCGAGCCGGAGACAATGGCGCCGGCGTGGCCCATGGTCTTGCCCTCGGGAGCGGTGAAGCCTGCGACGTAGCCGACGACCGGCTTGGTCACGTTGGCCTTGATGTAGTCGGCTGCACGCTCTTCGGCGTCGCCGCCGATCTCACCGATCATGACGATGATCTTGGTGTCGGGGTCCGCCTCGAACGCCTCGATGGCGTCGATGTGGGTGGTTCCGATGACCGGGTCGCCGCCGATGCCGATGGCCGTCGAGAATCCGAAGTCGCGGAGCTCGAACATCATCTGGTAGGTCAGCGTGCCACTCTTGGAGACCAGGCCGATGGGCCCGGTTCCCGAGATGTTGGCGGGCGTGATGCCGACCAATGCCTCACCGGGAGTGATGATTCCGGGGCAGTTCGGACCGATGATCCGGGTCTTCTTGCCCTTCTCCACGTTGTAGGCCCACGCGTACGCGGAGTCCTGCACGGGGATGCCCTCGGTGATGACGACGAGCAGCGGGATCTCCGCGTCGATCGCTTCGACGATGGCGTCCTTGGAGAATGCCGGCGGCACGAACGCGATGGACACGTCGGCTCCGGTCTTCTCCATGGCCTCGGCGACCGATGCGAACACCGGCAGTTCGATGTCGTTGCCCTGGGCGTCGACGTGCTTGACCGTGGTTCCGGCCTTACGTGCGTTGACGCCACCGACGACCTGGGTGCCGGCCTTGAGCATCAGGGCGGTGTGCTTGGTGCCTTCGCCGCCGGTGATGCCCTGGACGATGACCTTGTTGTCCTTGTTCAGAAAGATAGACATTGTTTCCTCTACTTCGCTGCCAGCTCGGCGGCCTTGTCGGCGCCCTCGTCCATGGTTCCGGCGAGCGTCACCAGCGGGTGCGCGGCGTCGGCGAGAATCTTGCGGCCCTCTTCGACCTTGTTGCCGTCGAGACGGACTACCAGCGGCTTGTTGGCGTCGTCGCCCAGCTTCTTCAGCGCGCCGACGATGCCGTTGGCCACTGCGTCACACGCGGTGATGCCACCGAAGACGTTGACGAACACGCTCTTGACCTGCTCGTCGCCGAGGATGACGTCGAGGCCTGCGGCCATGACCTCGGCCGAAGCGCCGCCGCCGATGTCGAGGAAGTTGGCCGGCTTGACGCCGCCGTGTGCCTCGCCTGCGTATGCAACGACGTCGAGGGTCGACATGACCAGTCCGGCACCGTTTCCGATGATGCCGACCTGTCCGTCGAGCTTGACGTAGTTGAGGTCGTTCTCCTTGGCCTTGGCCTCGAGGGGATCGGCTGCATCCTTGTCCTCGAACTCGGCGTGGCCGGCCTGGCGGAAGTCTGCATTGGCGTCGAGCGTGACCTTGCCGTCGAGGGCGAGGATCTGATCGTCGGGGGTGCGAACCAGCGGGTTGACCTCGACCAGGAGAGCGTCTTCGTTGATGAAGACCTCCCACAGCTTCTGGATGGTCACCGCAGCGGCGTCGAGCACCTCGGCGGGCAGCTTGCCCTTCTCGGCGATCTCACGAGCGAACGCGAGGTCGACGCCCTTGACTGCGTCGACGGGGATACGTGCGAGTGCGTCGGGGTTCTCCTCCGCCGTCACCTCGATCTCGACTCCACCCTCGACCGAACACATCGCGAGGTAGGTGCGGTTGGTGCGATCGAGCAGGAAGGAGATGTAGTACTCCTCGGCGATGTCGGAGGCCTCTGCAACGAGAAGCTTCTTGACGACATGGCCCTTGATGTCGAGTCCGAGAATCGCTTCTGCGTTCTCGGTGGCTGCTGCGACGTCCTTGGAGTACTTGACGCCGCCGGCCTTGCCGCGGCCGCCGACCTTGACCTGCGCCTTGACCATTACTGGCTTGCCGATTTCTTCGGCAATCTGTGTTGCTCCGGCGACCGTGTCGGTGACACGACCGGCGGAGGTGGGTACGCCATGCTTGGCGAACAATTCCTTCGCCTGGTATTCGAAGAGATCCATCAGCTCACCGTCTCGTCTACGTTGACGCCCGCTCCAGGGGTGTGAGCGGGTCTGAGCATGGACTTTATCCAGGTGCCCCGACGGCGCATCGGGCGCATGGATGGTATGTGGTCTATCTCACCGCTTAGGGCTCGATGACACCGGCGTCACCGGTCGGGGCGTCGAGCCGAAAGTGCCGCGGCGACACCGAGAACGACGATTCCCGCCACCAACGGCAGGATTGCGGGTCCCATTTCCGCGTCGTTCGCACGGGCAGAGGTCAACGGCCACGAGGCGAGATGAACGATGCCGGCGACCGCCGCTGCCGCGAGCAGAACACTCCCGCGCGCGGCCCGAGCCCGCGCAGCGACGAGAGCAGCGACCACCACGCCGACGGCGAGCAACATCTGCCCCCAGGTGTCCCAGCCCCACGGAAGTTCCGTGACGGTAGCGGCGGTGACATCACTGCCCCGGTACAGCGGCAGCGCCAGACCGACGGCGACGAGCACAGCACCGACCACCCCTGTGCCCAGGACGACGCCGTCGGTCGACGGGTCCGCCGATGTGTCGACGTCGTCGCGTTCGGCCGATCCGGCGAACAGGGCCAGCAGTCCGGTGACCACCGCGGCGACGACGCCCGCGGCAATGGCGAGCGCACCGAAGCCGGTACCGACGCCGTCGACATCCTCGGCGAGCACGACGGATTGCAACACCGACGCCGCAGCGGACACCGCAGCGAGCCAGAACAGCGATACGAACGGGCGTGCGGCAGAAGCGAACTCGGAGAAAAGCAGTGGTACCGACCCCAGCACCATCACGAAGCCGGCCACCAACACCACCCGAGTGGCCAGGATCTGCGGGGTGGCAGTTCCCGAGTCGGTCTCGAGAATCGGTAGCAACGATCCGACGACGAACAGCGCGCCGGCGAGAACTCCGACACCACCTGCCGCTGCATGCCACTTGTTCGATCCGGGACCGACCACGCCGCGGCCACCTCGGGCACCCTTCTCACGCTCCTGCGCTGCCTGCAGCGCGCGGCGGTCTCGGGCAGCGGCGACCGGTGCGAGTGCTGCGCCGCAGAGCAGCAGTCCGAGCGCGGCCACCGTTCCCAGATAGGAGCCGAGACCGGCACTCACCCGATCTCCGGTACCCAGTCCGGCGAGCAGACCGACGCCCGCGAATCCCAGCATGCCGATTCCGGCTCCGACGGACGCGCCCGACGCCACGGACGGTGACAGCGAGGCCAGCGCCGACGCGACCACCACGAGCACCGCGACGCCGACGACTCCGGATCCGACCGCGACGAACACCGGCGACTCCACGACGGCGGACACGAGCACCACCGGGTCTTCGGAGCGATACAGCGACGAGAACGCCGCGACGACCGCAAGCACACCGAAGACGCCGAGCAGCGCCCCGAGCGCAGGACCGACCCGACCCGCCGCCGCGCGCCCCACGTTCTCGGAATACACCGAATGGCCGTACCCGTCACCCAGCCCGGCGCGGTGCACAGCCGACCACCCCGCAACACCCGCCAGAACCGACGCTGCGTGACCCACGAGCACAATCTGGGCGCCGGCGGTGGCGTCGAGCATGGCAGCGCTCAGAGGACGGAAGAGCTCGAGCCGATTGGCGTCGATCGGATCCGACAGCAGCGCGACGTCCAGCAGTGCGATTCCGAGTGCCACCGCGCCGTACCCGGCCAGCAGTGCCGCGGCGAACTCGATGCGCCGCGTGGCCGCGCCCACGGCTGCGATGACGGCAACCAGGACCGGAAGAGCGACCCCGACAACGGCGGCCGACGCCACGCCGCTGCCCACCGGCGAACCGTCGGCGCTCTGCACGACGCCGATCAGCTGGGCCGCCACTCCGGCAGCCGCGGCGACCAGAGCGAAGACGAGTGCAACTGCGAAGCGAGAGGTGGGAGATGGATCGTCCGCTCGTTCGCTCGGCGCATCCAGCGGCTCGATTCGTGTCGGTTCCGCGCGCTCGGAACCGCGAGCGGACGAATCGTCGAAGGTGGGAGTCGGCATTCGGGTCACGGTATCGGCTCGACGGGCGCGAGAACCGTTACTGTCGCGTCATGCCGCCCGGGTGTCCGATTGCGGATGTGGCTCGTCACCACATAAGCACTGGTGATCCTGTGAGCCATCTCACATATCCTCCCAGTTTGGGCTGTTAACTTGCGCGCCCCGCAATCGTTTCGTTACCGTCTGCGAGGTCATTCAGTAACAGCCAGGTCACGGATATCGGAGGTCGAAGGTCTTGCAGCAACACCGTGCGTCCTTCACTTCCAGCCGGTTCTCCCGACCTGACGTTGAAGAAGCGACCACGGTCTACAGCTACGAGCCTGCCGACGCCGACAGCGCATACGACGCGTACTCCTACCCCGCGTACCAGTACGCCGAGGCCGAGTTCGTCGACACCGCCTACGTCGCAGCCGACGAAGCACCGACCGTCGTCACGACCTTCGCGACCACCGCAGACGCCACCCCCGTGGCTCGTCGCGGTGGAGCCCACCGAATCCCACTTCCTCCCAGCGCCCTCAAGGGTCGCGCTGCAGTCCTGGCTGTGGCCGCCGGTGCCGTCGTAGCTGCAGGCCAGGCCGTCATCAACGACGACTCGCCCGCCGCAGTCGCCACCTCCGAGTACGCACTCGCCGCAGGTGAGGCACCCGCCGCCGCAGCGGTCGCAGCCACCACCGCCCCGCAAGCCACCGCACTCGACACGGACTCGTCGAGCACGGCTCCGTCACAGGCACCGCAGATCCTCAGCGTCGCAGCACCGGCCGATCTCAGTCAGTTCAACGACCTACTCGCCAAGGGTCAGCGCTTCAGCGACGAGCGTGCCGCACGTGAAGCGGCAGCACGCCGGCCGTTGTTCGCTCTCCCCGCACAGGGCACTTACACCTCCAACTTCGGCACTCGCTGGGGCGTTCTCCACGCCGGTGTCGACGTCGCCAATGCCATCGGAACTCCGATCTACGCGGTAGCTGACGGCAAGGTCATCGACTCCGGTCCGGCCGCAGGCTTCGGCATGTGGGTACGACTGCAGCACGCCGACGGCACCATCACCGTCTACGGCCACATCGACAGCTCCACCGTCACCGTGGGCCAGGACGTCATGGCCGGCGATCAAATCGCACGCATGGGCAACCGGGGCTTCTCCACCGGCCCGCACCTGCACTTCGAGGTCCACCTCCCGGGCGAGGTCAAGATCGACCCACTGCC
This sequence comes from Rhodococcus sp. PSi06, assembly GCF_054960675.1. Classification (NCBI taxonomy): domain Bacteria; kingdom Bacillati; phylum Actinomycetota; class Actinomycetes; order Mycobacteriales; family Nocardiaceae; genus Rhodococcus; species Rhodococcus sp. PSi06. The sequence continues at coordinate 204,654 of NZ_JBHNYO010000011.1, read as the reverse complement.
CTGGCTCGCTTCCCGAGGAATCTCCCTCGGACCCGAGATGGACTGACTCTCTCTCACTGCACAACAAGCCGGACCCCGCTCTCGCAGGGCCCGGCTTTTTCGTTCCCGGCCTCTTACAGCTTCGTCATCGGAACTCCACCGATGAGCATCATCTTGACGCGACCGGCCGAACCGAAGTCGATCAGCACCATCGCCTTGACTCCGGCACCGGTCGACTCCAGCACCGTGCCCAGCCCGTACTTGTCGTGACTGACTCGATCCCCTACGGCAAGAACGAGATTGGAGTTGCGGCCCTTGGCGGCACCGAAACTGGGCGACGAGCCCTGGCCACGGGACGAGCCCGATGAACCGAAACCGCCTGAGCCTCCGTATCCGCCGCCCGAACCGTAGCTGTTCGAGCCGTAACTGTTCGAGCCGTAGCTGCCGGACCGTCCACCTCCGATCGCGCGACCGCCCCCGGTGCCGGGGTCCTCGCGTCGCCAATCGATCAGATGTTGCGGAACCTCCTGCAGGAAGCGCGATTCCGGGTTCGCAATGGGCTGGCCCCACGCCGAGCGCATGATCGCGCGGGTGAGGTAGAGCCGCTGCCGTGCGCGCGTGATACCCACGTACGCCAGGCGTCGTTCCTCAGACAGCTCGTTGGGGTCTCCCAGTGCTCGCATGTGTGGGAACTGGCCGTCTTCCCACCCGGTGACGAACACGACCGGGAACTCCAGTCCCTTGGCGGTGTGCAGGGTCATCAGAGTCACGACTCCGGTGCCCGAGTCGGGAATCTGATCGGTATCGGCAACCAGAGAAACCCGTTCGAGGAATGCAGCGAGTGATCCCGGTTCGGCCAATCCGTCGACGCCTCCGTCGTCCTCGCTTCGGTCGTCGCCTGTCTCGAGCGCCTCCTCGGCCACTGCAGCTTGGTTGCGTGCCTCGGAGGTGAACTCCCGTGCCACGCTGACGAGTTCGTTCAAGTTGTCCAGGCGGGCACCGTCCTGTGGGTCGCTGCTGGCCTCGAGCTCGGCTCGGTAACCGGTGCGGTCCAGAACTGCTTCGACCACGTCCCCGATATCGGCGATGTCGTTACCGTCGCCGTCCGTCGCGGTGAGTACTGCTCGCAGTTCGTCGAGCAATTCCATGAACTGCGCGATCAGTTTCTGTTGCCGGGAGTTGAGCAACGCCACCTTGCCCGCGGCCGCGTCGTGCAGCGCTCGCGAGAAGCTGATGTCTCGCTGCTCGGCATGCACGGCCACGCAGGCCTCGGCACGGTCACCGATACCGCGCCGCGGAGTATTGAGGATCCGTCGCATGCTGACCGTGTCGTCCTCGTTGGACAGCACCCGCAGGTACGCCACCAGGTCGCGGACTTCCTTGCGCTCGTAAAAGCGGACGCCGCCGACGACCTTGTAGGGCAGACCGAGTCGGATGAAGATCTCTTCGAGCGCACGCGAGGAGTTGTTGGTGCGATAGAAGACAGCCACCTCGTCGAACCGCACATCTCCGCCGTCGACGAGTCGGTCGATCTCCGAGGCCACGAACGACGCTTCGTCGTGCTCGTTGTCTGCGACGTAGCCGACGATCAGCTCGCCCTCGCCGGTATCGGTCCACAACTTCTTCTCGCGTCGGCCGACGTTGCGCGAGATGACCGCGTTGGCGGCCGACAGGATGTTCTGCGTCGATCGGTAGTTCTGCTCGAGCAGAATGGTGCGAGCGTCGGGGTAGTCGCGCTCGAATTCCTCGATGTTTCGAATGGTCGCGCCGCGGAAGGCGTAGATGGACTGATCGGCGTCGCCCACCACGCACAGTTCACCCGGAGCGACGGTTCCCTCGAGCGCGCCGTCTGCATCGGGGGTGCCCACGAGTTCGCGAACCAACATGTACTGGGCGTGGTTGGTGTCCTGATACTCGTCGACCAGTACGTGCCGGAACCGTCGTCGGTAGTACTGAGCCACCTGAGGAAAGGCCTGCAGGATTCCCACGGTCTCACCGATGAGGTCGTCGAAGTCCATGGCATTGGCCGCACGCAGACGCTGCTGGTAGATGCCGTATACCTTCGCGACGAGCCGCGGCAGCTCGGCAGGATCGCCGTCGGCGTCCTCGGCGGCCTTGTCCGGGCCGATCAACTCGTTCTTGAGGTTGGAGATGGCCGTGGACAGCAGTCGCGCGGAGAACTTCTTGGTGTCGATCTGCAGATCCTTGGAGATCATCGTCAGCAATCGACGTGAGTCGTCGGCGTCGTAGATCGAGAAGTTCGAGTTCAGACCCGGCAGCAGTGCGGCCTGCGCCCGCAGAATCCGCACACAGCTCGAGTGGAACGTCGACACCCACATCGCGTTGGCTCGCGGTCCCACCAAGCCGGCAACGCGCTCGCGCATCTCGGCGGCGGCCTTGTTGGTGAACGTGATGGCCAGAACCTGACCGGGCGACACACCTCGTTCGGCGAGCAGATACGCGATACGACGGGTCAGCACCGCGGTCTTGCCCGACCCGGCTCCGGCCACGATGAGCAGCGGCGATCCGGTGTGCACGACGGCCTCACGCTGCTGAGGATTGAGCCCCTCCAGCAGCGCATCGGACGCAGCGTTCTTACGGGACGCGAGGCCTTGGAGGAATGTGTTCATCGTCAGGTCAGGTTACCGGCGCGTACCGACAAACCCATATCGCGTGGTCCCGGCCCAGGCCCGACGACTTTTCAGGACGATCGGCCCGTGGCACACTGGATCGGTGATCGAAAAAACCGTACGTCGTAGCCTGCGTCGGGTCTGCCGCTCCTCGGCCACACGCGCAGGAGCCTGTCGATAGAGTCGACGCCCCCTGGTTCCAGGCGGGGGCTGGAAAGGTCCGGGCAGAAATTCGAGCGGGAACCGAGCCGCCGAGCGACGCAGTTCCGAATACGAGAGGCGTAACGGTGACGGACGACGCAACGATCCAAGATGTGACCCGAGGAGAGACGATGGCCATGACGACGAAGACCGATTCAGAGATTGCAGTGCCTTCGAGCGAGGCCGAAATCAACGATTTGCGCCAAGAAATCGACCGTTTGGACGCCGAGATCCTGACGGCCATCAAGCGTCGTTCCGAGGTCTCGCAGATCATCGGACGCACCCGGATGGCCTCGGGCGGTCCGCGTCTGGTGCACAGCCGCGAGATGAAGGTCCTGGAGCGTTTCAGCAGCCTCGGTCAGGAAGGCCACACGCTGGCCATGCTCCTGCTCCGCCTCGGTCGCGGTCGCCTCGGCCACTGATCGCCCCCCGGTTGGGCGCGCAACGCGCACGCCCAACCGACGTTCTACTTCAATGCGATGTACTTGGTTTCGAGGTACTCCTCGATTCCTTCGGATCCGCCCTCGCGGCCGAATCCCGATTCCTTGACTCCACCGAACGGCGCTGCCGCGTCCGAGATCACTCCGCGGTTGACGCCCACCATGCCGCTGTCGATGGCGTCGGCCACCCGTAGCGCGCGGTCCAGGCTTTCTGTGTAGATGTACGACGCCAGGCCGTACTCGGTGGCGTTGGCCGCGTCGATACCTTCCTGCTCGGTGTCGAAGCCGACGATCGGTGCCACCGGGCCGAACACCTCCTCCTTCAGGATCCGGGCGTTCGCCGGTACGTCGGTCAGCACGGTCGCCGGGTAGAAGTAGCCGTCGCCGCCCGGTGCGCTACCGCCGAGCGCGACGGTCGCACCCTGCTGGACTGCGTCGTCGACGAGCTCCTGGACCGTGTCGAGCTGGTCCGCGTTGATCAGCGGTCCGAGCTTGGTATCGGGATCGACGCCGGGTCCGAGCTTCATCTCGGACATCCTTGCCACCAACTTGGTGGTGAACTCCTCGCGCACGCTGTTGTGCACGTGCAGCCGGTTCGCCGCAGTGCAGGCCTCTCCGCCGTTGCGCATCTTCGCCAGCATCGCGCCGTCCACCGCGTCGTCGATGTTCGCGTCGTCGAACACGACGAACGGGGCATTGCCACCGAGTTCCATGGACGTCCGCAGCAACCTCGTCGCGGACTTCTCGACGAGCGATTTGCCGACTCCCGTCGAGCCGGTGAAGGTGAGCTTGCGCAACCGTGGGTCTTCGAGCAGGGGCCCGGTGACGTCGCCGGACTTCGATGTCGTGAGCACCGAGAGCACACCCTCAGGCAGACCCACCTCGTCGAAGATCTGGGCCAGCAACAGCATGGTCAGCGGGGTCTCCCGGGCCGGCTTGACCACGATGGTGCAGCCGGCGGCCAGAGCGGGCCCGATCTTTCGGGTGCCCATCGCCAACGGGAAGTTCCACGGGGTGATCGCCAGTACCGGGCCGACGGGAGCCTTGGTCACCAGAATGCGACCGTTGCCCGCCGGGGCCGGGGTGTAGCGACCGCCGATGCGCACCGCTTCCTCGGCAAACCACCGGAAGAACTCGGCACCGTATTTGACCTCGGCCTTGGACTCGGCCAGGGCCTTGCCCATCTCCAGAGTCATGAGCAGCGCGATGTCGTCGGCGCGCTCGGTGACCTTCTCGAACGCCGCCCGCAGGATCTCGCTGCGCTCACGAGCAGGTGTTGCCGCCCAACTCTTCTGCGCCGCAGCGGCCGCGTCGAGGGCCTTCATCGCGTCGGCCGGGGACGCGTCGGCGACCTCGGTCAGCGGCTTACCCGTAGCGGGATCGTTCACCGCGAACGTCTTGCCTCCCTCCGCGTCGACGGCCTTGCCGCCGATCCACAGTTTTGCCGGAATCGATTCGATCAATGCACGTTGGTCCATACGTCCATGATGCCTCCGCAACCCCTGACGCAAACGACAAACGTCGCGCGCGCGACTCGGCACGGCATTACTGTTGGTTCGTATGAGCGTCGATATCACCGGCACGGATGCCTGGCAGAAACTGACCGATCACCACTCCACGATCGCCGATACTCATCTTCGGACGCTGTTCGCCGAGGACGCCGACCGCGCGCGCACGTTCACCCTCGATGCCGCCGATCTGCACATCGACTACAGCAAGCACCGCGTCACCAGCGAGACTCTCGCCCTGCTGATCGAACTGGCTCGCACCGCAGACGTCGAAGGCAAGCGCGACGCCATGTTCGCAGGCTCGCACATCAACACCTCCGAGGATCGCGCTGTTCTGCATACCGCACTGCGGCTTCCGGCCGACGCGTCGTTGACCGTCGACGGCCAGGACGTCGTCGCCGACGTACACGAAGTCCTCACGGCCATGGGCGAATTCACCGATCGGGTGCGCTCGGGCGAGTGGGTAGGTGCCACCGGAGAGAAGATCTCCACCGTCGTCAACATCGGCATCGGCGGATCCGATCTGGGTCCGGTCATGGTGTACAACGCACTGCGCCACTACGCCGACGCGGGGATCTCCGCGAAGTTCGTCTCCAACGTCGACCCCGCCGATCTCGTCGGCGCACTCGACGGACTCGATCCGGCGTCGACGCTGTTCATCATCGCGTCCAAGACGTTCTCCACCCTCGAAACGTTGACCAACGCTACCGCGGCCCGCCGCTGGCTCGTCGACGCACTCGGTGAGGACGCCGTCGCCAAGCACTTCGTCGCCGTGTCCACCAACGCCGAGCGAGTCGCGGACTTCGGCATCGACACCGACAACATGTTCGGCTTCTGGGACTGGGTGGGCGGACGCTACTCCGTGGACTCGGCAATCGGGTTGTCGGTCATGGCCGTTGTGGGTAAAGAGGCATTCGCTGAATTCCTCGACGGCTTCCATCGCATCGACGAGCACTTCCGGTCGACGCCGCTCGCCGAGAACGCGCCGGTTCTACTCGGCCTCATCGGCCTGTGGTACAGCAACTTCTTCGGCGCGGAAACCCGTGCGGTACTGCCGTATTCGAATGACCTCTCGCGCTTCGCGGCCTACCTGCAGCAGCTCACCATGGAGTCCAACGGCAAGTCCGTCAAGGCCGACGGCTCCCCCGTCACCACCTCCACCGGCGAAATCTTCTGGGGCGAGCCGGGCACCAACGGCCAGCATGCCTTCTACCAATTGCTCCACCAAGGAACACGTTTGGTACCGGCAGACTTCATCGGCTTCGCCGAGCCCACCGACGATCTGCCCACCCGCGACGGCAGCGGCTCGATGCACGACCTGTTGATGAGCAACTTCTTCGCACAGACCAAGGTGCTCGCCTTCGGCAAGACCGCCGAGGAGATCGCGGCCGAGGACACACCGGCAGATGTGGTGCCGCACAAGGTGATGCCCGGTAATCGACCGTCCACCTCGATTCTCGCCCCCAAGCTCACCCCGTCGGTCGTCGGCCAGTTGATCGCCCTCTACGAGCATCAGGTCTTCGTCGAAGGCGTCATCTGGGGTGTCGACTCCTACGACCAGTGGGGCGTCGAACTCGGTAAGACCCAGGCCCTCGAACTGACCCCGGTGCTCACCGATACCGAAGCGCCTGCCGCGCAATCGGATTCATCCACCGACGCCCTGGTGCGCTGGTACCGATCGCAGCGGGGTCGTTCGGCTTAGTCCGCTTCGGCTGCGAATCAGCTCCCCAGTTTTGGAAATGTGCCTCCGATCGGCGTCGGAAATCCAAAACTGGGGAGCTTTTTCGTGGGGAACGGATCCTGGTCGACGGTCCGCGCGTCCAAGCAGTCATGGACTTACCCCAGACGGATCTGTTCACGCGTGCCGATGCGCTCGCGTTCGGACTGACCGACGACGACTTGCGCCGACTCCGCCGCACCGGTGAGCTGTCGGTCCTGCGACCAGGTTTCTACGTACCGGGCGCGGTGATGCAGTCGTCGAGTCCGACAGAACGTCACTCGCTGCTCGCACGGTCCTACTTGCGATCCGCACCGCAGGGCGAAGTGCTCAGCCATGTTTCGGCCGCAATTGCGTGGGGCTTCGACATCTGGCAGCTTCCGCTGGACAAGGTGCACATGACGCACGGTCTCGACTACGCAAGCAAGCGTCGGCCGCTACGAATCCTGCACGGCACCGCGCTGGATCCCACCGAACGTACGACGGTCAACGGTCTGGCGGTCACTACGGCAGCCCGCACCATCGTCGACATCGCCCGCACCACCAGTGTGGAACGAGCCGTGTGTGTGGGCGACAGTGCGCTCAAATCGGGCCACACCGATCCCGATGCCCTCTCGACGGCGGTGGAGTCGGCTCGCTTTCGTACCGGCATCGCCGCCGCCCGGCGCGCGGTGCCGCTGATGAGCGGACGGAGCGAGAGCGTCGGCGAATCCAGAAGTCGCATGCTGTTCGAGACGCTTCCCTTGCCTACACCACTGCTCAATCAATGGGTGTACGACGGGGCAGGTCGATTCGTCGGACGAGTCGACTTCCTGTTCTGGGAATGGAAAGTGATCGGCGAGTTCGACGGCGAATCCAAGTACGACTCCAAGCGGGTACTCCTCGACGAGAAGTACCGTGAGGACAGACTCCGAGATCTCGGGTGGGTTGTGGTGCGCTGGAATTGGCGAGACTTGGACGATCCGCGAGCTCTGCTGCGCCGCTTCGAGCACGCCCGTGCCCGCGCAGCAGCCCTCCCTCAGCCTGCCGGGTGGTTCGGAGACCAGCGCCTGGCGGGGAATCAGCTCCCCAGTTTCGGATAACCGACTCCGATCGGCGGCACATTTCCAAATGTGGGGAGCCGATCCATCCGAAAATCACACCCGCGCCAACACCGCCGCCGTATCGACTCCCGTCGGCAGGGTGCCGAAGGCAATGCCCCAGTCGCGGTCGAGTCGAGTGGCGCAGAAGGCATCGGCCACAGCGGGATTGCCGTGCATCACCAGTTGCGCGCCTTGGAAGGTCAGCGCCATAAGCTCGACGACTCGCCTGGCTCGGTATTCCATGTCGGAGGTGTCGGAGAGCTCTTTGCCGACCCGCGCTATCGCGTCGTCCAGTCGAGAATCCACGCCCGACGCTTGGCCGATCTCGCCGAAGAATGCCTCGACGCTGTCCGGTTGACGTGCCAATGCGCGCAGGGAATCGAGTGCGGCAACATTGCCTGACCCTTCCCAGATCGACATCAGCGGCGATTCGCGGAACAACCGGGGCATCCCCGATTCCTCCACGTAGCCGTTGCCACCGAGACATTCGAGCGCTTCGGCAGCGTGCGCCGGTGCCCGCTTGCACACCCAGTACTTGGTGATGGCCAACGCGATCCTGCGCAACGCGCTCTCCTGCTCGTCGCCTCGAGCCGATCCGTCGGTGGCCTGGGCCAGCCGAATCATTGCGACCGTCGCGGCCTCGGATTCGATGGTCAAGTCTGCCAATACATTTCGCATCAGCGGCTGATCGATCAGCGTAGCGCCGAACGCCGCTCGGTGGCGTGCGTGGTGAACCGCGCGAACGGTGGCGTTCCGAATTCCTGCCGCGGATCCTATGACGCAGTCCAGCCTGGTCATGTTGACCATCTCGATGATGGTGCGCACTCCGCGACCCTCTTCGCCCACGAGCCACCCGGTCGCCCCGTGGTACTCGAGTTCACCGGATGCGTTGGACTTGTTCCCCAGCTTGTCCTTCAGGCGCATCAGAGTCATTCGATTACGCGTGCCGTCGGGCAGAACACGCGGCAGCATGAAGCACGACAGTCCACCCGGTGCCTGCGCCAGGGTGAGGAACATGTCCGACATCGGCGCAGAAGTGAACCACTTGTGACCGACGATCGAATACGTGCCGTCCGACGACGGCGTCGCAGTGGTGGTGTTGGCGCGAACGTCCGAGCCACCCTGCTTCTCCGTCATCGACATACCGGCGATCAGCCCACGCTTCTCGGACGGGACCCGCAGACCGAAGTCGTATTCCCGCGAGGCCAACAGCGGCTCGTACTGTGCAGCCAGAGATGGGTTGTGCCGCAATGCCGGAACGACGGCATAGGTCATCGAGATCGGGCACATGTGCCCGGCATCGGTCTGTCCCCACACGTAGAACTTCGCGGCGCGGGCAACGTGTGCACCCACGCGATCATCGGTCCAGGGGCTGGCATGCAACCCGTGTTCGACGGCGACGGTCATCAGATCGTGCCAGTGCGGATGAAACTCGACCTCGTCGATGCGATGACCGTAGCGATCGTGAGTCTTCAACACCGGCGGGTTCTCGTTGGCGAGCCGCCCCCAGTCCTGGGCCACCGTTCCGCCGGCGAGCACTCCCAACTGCCGAACCTCGTCGAGCGCCCACCCGCCGCCCGCCCGCTCCAGGCCGTCGAGCAACGACACATCCGCAGACGTGTCGTACGGACTCAGGTTCACGGCCTGGTTGAATACCTCATGCGTGTCCATCTCGAACTCCTAACGCGCGCAGCGACAATGCGACCAGACCCGGCACCGGGTCCTCGGGTTCACGTGCAGACAGCGGACCGACCAGTACCTCGCCGACGGCACCGACCAGACCTGCCGCAGAGAGTGCCGTGTCCTGCTCAGGGATCTCTCCGGCCGCGATGCCTGCAGTGATCGCGTCGGCGAAGGCCTCGGTGAATTTCCGCCGGAAGACCAACCGCTCGGCGTCGACCGCGGGGTCCACCGGTTCGGCCAGCAGCGCGTACGCCATCGTCGGGTTCTTCAGGGCACGCCCGGCAAAGGTCTCCACCACTGCCGTCACCCGTTCGGCGGCACTCCCGCGCTCGGCAACGGCGATCACGGCGGCCACCTCCCGGCTGCAGACTTCACGGAAGATGGCGACCACCAGGTCCGACTTGCCCTCGAAGTGGGTGTAGACGCTGCCTGCGGATACTCCTGCGGCCGCGGCGACCGAGGCCACCGTCAGTCCGGCGTAGCCATGCAACGACAGCACGTCGATGGCTGCGGCGAACAGCCTGTCTCGACCGGCGTCGAGTCTGGCTTGCACCGCGGGTGTTCGGCGATACGGCATGTCAAGGATTGAAGCACTGATTCATTGCTTCACGCAAGAGAACTCGAGTAGGCTTCACGAATATGCCGGTACGGATCGAACGATCAGGCCCCGTCACCACAATCGTCCTCTCGCGCCCGGAGGTGCGGAACGCCGTCGACGGCCCCACAGCGCAGGAGCTGACCCAAGCGTTCGAGGAGTTCGACGCCGATGAATCAGCGTCGGTAGCAGTGCTCTGGGGCGAGGGAGGCACCTTCTGCTCGGGAGCAGACCTCGAAGCGCTGGGCACACCTCGCTCGAACCACGCCACCGAACACGGCGACGGGCCGATGGGTCCGACGCGAATGCGGTTGTCCAAGCCGGTCATCGCGGCGGTCTCCGGGTATGCCGTCGCCGGTGGACTCGAGCTGGCGCTGTGGTGCGATCTTCGCATCGCCGAGGACGACGCCACCTTCGGGGTGTTCTGCCGCCGCTGGGGTGTTCCGCTGATCGACGGCGGCACAGTGCGATTGCCGCGCATCGTCGGTACCGGCCGGGCGATGGACATGATCCTCACCGGTCGCGCCGTCGACGCGCAGGAAGCTCTGAACATCGGGCTGATCACTCGAGTCGTTCCGGTGGGGCGGGCCCGTTCCGAGGCAGAGGCCCTGGCTGCCGAACTCGCCCTGCTACCCCAGACCTGTATGCGCGAGGACCGCTTGTCCGTGCTCGAGCAGGACGGCCTGGACGAAGAGGCGGCGCTGAAGAACGAGTTTCGACACGGTGCCATCTCGATCACCGCTGACGCACTCTCCGGCGCAGCCAAGTTCGTCTCGGGTGCAGGACGCCACGGTACCCCGAGCCCGTGATCTCGACCCGTCTCTCGGTGATCGACGAGATCTTCCTCCGCACCCACCGTGGATACGGCACTCCCATTGCACTGCAGGGTATCTGGCGTTCGACCGAGACGGTGACGAGGCAGGAACTCGACCGGGTACGTCGAGAATTGGCGGTCGGGCCGCTCGGCCGCAGAGTCGTCAAGCCCCGCGTACCCGGTGCCAGGCTCCGCTGGGACATCTCACCGGAGTCGCTACCGCTCGAGTACGCCACCGAAGCGGTCGACGACGTCGCCGGATGGGCCGATACACAAGCCGACGTACCGCTCGACCCGCAGTACGGACCCGGCTGGCGACTGACGGCCGCTCCCCTCGCGCACGGCGGAACCGTGGTGTCTTTGGTGTGCTCGCACGCTCTGGCCGATGCGCGGGGCCTGATAGAGGCTGCTGCACAAGCGTTCTCCAATCCCAGGATGCCCAGGACCGTGCCGCATCCGGGCTCGGATGCTGCCGACGCGATCCGGATGATCCTGACCGTTCTGGTCCGATCCATCGCGGCGACGGCGAAGCTGTGGGTCAGCAAGAAGGCGCGAGCCGAACTGCGCGCGTTCACCACCGCCGATACCGGCGTCACTGCGCATCGAGCACGGCACATGCACACGGTGATCGTGGATATCGATGCTGCCGAATGGGATTCGGCGGCGGAACGCGTCGGGGGTTCGGCCAACTCCCTGTTCGTGTCCGTCGCAGCTGCCACGATGAGTGAACTCGGATCACCCGCCGTGACCGTCGACATCCCTTTCCGAACCGGATCCGGTGATGCCAACTCGATCGGCATGGCTACCGTCGCGGTCCGTGGAGACGATTCGCCCGCCGACATCCGAATCGCCTGCAAAGCGGCCTTCGGAGCTCCCGTCGGAGCTCCGGCCGGTTATCCCCCGGAGATCGTTCAGCTGCTGCCCCACCGCCTGGCCGCGAAGTTGACGTCGACTCCGGGACGCGGAGAAGTGTTGTGCTCCAACATCGGTGATATCCCCACCGGCGTCACGGCCCTCGGCCCGCACCGTTCGAGCGGACTGGCCACTCGGGCGATCCATCCCGATCTGCAGGGCACCGAGTCCACCGTCGGCATGTCGACCTACATCTCCAGGCTGAACGGCATCTACACGCTCTCGCTGGTGTGCACCGACGACGCCCTGGTCGGATCGCCCGGCGAGCTCGCCTCGGCTCTGCAGCGAGCTCTCGCACGGCGAAACCTGGCCGGTAAACCTTGGTAGGTCTACCGTGGTCGCCATGAACGAGCACGATATCCACACCAAGATCCAGCAGCTCATTGCCACCGAGCACAAGCTCCGCAGCGAGAGCCAGGCCGGCGAGATCGACCCGAGCACCGAGAAGGCCGAACTGGCCTCCCTCGAGCACGCCCTCGATCAGTGTTGGGACCTGCTTCGCCAGCGCCGCGCGCGCATCGACGCGGGCAAGGATCCCGACACAGCAACCGCCAACAGCGTCAACCAGGTCGAGGGTTACTTGCAGTAGCTACACCATTCGATCCGTCAACACGTTCGGCAGAAACCGCAGCGCCGCGTCGATGCCCCGCCACTTGAGGCCGGGCAGCGCGGCGCGGCGGGTTTCGCTCTCGATCGCGTCGACCATGGCGGTGACCCCCTGGTCCAGAGTGGCTGTGAGAGCGGCACTGTCGCCCGCGTTGGCGGACATGTCGGTGGCGATGAAACCCGGCAGCAGAGTCGTGACGGCGATATCGGTTCGGGCCAGTTCGGTGGCCAGAGACTCCCCCAGCGACGCCACTGCCGCTTTGCTCGCCGAGTAGGCAGCTTTCGCTCCCGGCAGCCCCCGGTCTGCGCTGATGGACGAGACGAACACCAGGTGCCCGCGGCGCTGCTGCCGGAAGATCGACAATGCGGCCTCGGCCTGCGACAGGGCCCCGACGAAATTGGTGCGCGCGGTCTGCAGGTTGGCCTCGGCCCGACCCGTACCGATCTTCGCGCCCTTACCGAGGCCGGCGTTGACGATCACTCGGTCGAGGCCCCCCAATTCGTCTCGCAACGCACCGAACACCTCGCCCACCGCATCGTGATCGGTGACGTCGAGAGCACGGACGCCGACGGTGATGTTCGGGTTCCGGTGCATCAACTCGACGCGAAGTTCGTCGAGTCGCTCCACCCGCCTGGCACACAGCGCCAGATCGCGACCCATCGCGGCGAACCGTCTGGCCATTTCTTCTCCGAGGCCCGAGCTCGCTCCGGTGATCAGAATCTTGTTCCGAGTGGTCGCCATAAGCGGCGAGCCTATGTCACTGTGGAGGTATGGCAGCGGAGAGCTCGGAATTCGACGTGATCGTCATCGGCGGAGGCCCGGTGGGCGAGAACGCCGCACAGTACGCAATACAGGGCAGCGATCGCACCGCCGCGATCATCGAACACGAACTGGTCGGCGGTGAGTGCTCGTACTGGGCCTGCATGCCCAGCAAAGCCCTGCTGCGTCCGAGCGAGGTGCTCGACACCGCACGAAACATGCCGGGGGTCAAAGAGCTGGTGGGCGATCAACCCCTCGACGCCGACGCGGTACTGGCCCGGCGTGAGTCGTTCACCCACGGCCTCGACGATTCTTCGCAGGTGAGTTGGGCCGAATCGGCCGGCATCTCGGTGATCCGCGGTCACGGGCGACTCACCGGAGCCAAGACCGTCGAGGTCGACGGACGCACGATCACCGCACGCCATGCGGTGATCCTCGCCACCGGAACCACCGCCTCGGTACCGAACACGCCAGGTCTGCGCGACGCGATGCCCTGGATCTCTCGCGACGCCACCAACATTCACGAAACTCCCGGCCATGTCGCGGTGATCGGCGGTGGCGTCGTCGCGTCGGAGGCCGCCACGTGGCTGCTCTCGCTCGGGGCGAAGGTGACGATGATCGTGCGTGGTGCGTCGCTGCTGGCCGGCTCCGAACCGTTCGCCGGTGAATTGGTCGCCGAGGCACTGAAGAAGCGCGGCGCAACGATCATGCTCGACGCCTCCGCCGAGTCCGTCTCCCGGGAGAACCCTGCCGACACCGGTGTCGGTCGAATTCACGGCGGGCCGGTCACGCTCACAGTCGGCGGTGACGACCTTGTCGTGGATGAAGTGCTCGTCGCTGCGGGTCGCGCGCCGGCGAGTTCGGATCTGGGGTTGTCGAGCCTCGGACTCGACGAGGGCCACTACATCGACGTCGACGACCACCTGTCGGTTCCGGGTCACGACTGGCTGTACGCGGTGGGTGATATCAACGGCCGCGCGCCACTGACGCACATGGGCAAATACCAGGGCCGGGTGGCAGGCGATGTCATTGCAGCGCGGGCCGAAGGAAAGCCGTTGGATCGGAAGCGGTTCCGCGCAACCGCCGACCATGGCCAGGTCCCACAGGTGGTGTTCACGCCGCTCGAGGTGGCATCGGTCGGACTCACCGAGGCCAAGGCTCGGAAAGAAGGCATCGACGTCGAGATCGTGGCGCAGGACATCGCCGTCGCGGGATCGTCTCTGCAGCAGGACGACTACTCCGGCCGTGCGCAGCTGGTGATCGACCGGGCCACCGACACGATAGTGGGAGCGACGTTCGTCGGTCCGGGTGTTGCCGAACTGGTTCATGCGGCCACCATCGCCGTGGTCGGCAAGGTGTCGCTCGACGACCTGTGGCATGCGGTGCCGTCGTATCCGACGGTCAGCGAGATCTGGCTCCGGCTTCTCGAGGCTCGCCGAACAGCCGATCACTGACGCATGTAGGCCGCGGCAATTCCCTCGTAGGTCGTCGGGTCGGCGCGTTTGATGCGCAGTGCCACCAGGACGCCGAGGATCGCGGCGAGGATCAGCACCACCGGGATCGCATTGACGATCGCAGAGTCGGAACCGGTCAGGATGCTGTAATGCGTTCCGGCAAGCACCAATCCGGTCATGAACCCGGCGAACCCGATTCCGGGGGCGATGCCGGTGCGCCATAGCGAACGGTCGGGGTGGCCGATGAAGAACACCACCACCGACAGCGCTGCAGCCGCCTGCAGCGCGATGACTCCCAACGTTCCCAGTCCGATAGCTCCGGCCGCATAGATCAGGTACGGGTCTGCACCGGTTACCGCGAATGCGGTGAGCGAGATCGCGGCGACGACCGAGGCGGTGATGCTGCCGACGTGCGGACTTGAATGCCGCGGGTGAATTCGGCCCAGCCGCACCGGAAGTACGCGCTCGCGCCCGAGAGCGAACAGGTACCGACTCGCCGCGTTGTGCACCGCGAGATACGACGCGAGCACACTGGTGCACAGCAACACGGCGGTACCGTCGTACAACACGGTTCCACCGTATTGCTGCGCCAGCGTGAACAGAAGGTTGCCCAGTTCGCTCTCGGCCAGGATCGGTGCATCGACTCCGCCCGCGGCCCCGACGATGATCCAACTGGTCAACACGTAGAAGACCGCGATGAGCGACACCGCGATGAACGTCGCGCGCGGGATGCTGCGCCTGGGGTCCTTGGTCTCCTCGCCGTACAGCGCAGCGGACTCGAAACCGATGAAACTGGAGAAGGCGAACATCATCGCGATCCCCAACGATCCGGACAACACCTGCGTCGGGGTGAACGACTCCAGTGGCACCGCCGCGGTTCCCTTCTCACCCACCACGAGAGCGTTGAACACGGTGAGAAAGGCGAATTCGAGCACCATCAGGGTTCCCAACACCTTGGCCGAGAGGTCGGCATTTCGGAAGCCGAGGAACGCGACGATGACGACAGCGGCTGCCGTGAAGACGTACCACGGAATGTCGATACCGGAATCCTCGAATACCAGGTGCGTGAAATATCCGAATGCTCCCGAAAGTCCGCATGCCAACGAGGTATACGCGACAACTGCGACATATGCGGCAGCAACACCGGGCGGCTTTCCCAACGCCAGACCGATGTAGGTGTAGAACGCACCGGTGCTGTACACCTGCTGGCTGATGGCCGCGAAGCCCACCGAGAAGCACAGCAGCACAACGGCACTGATCGCATACGCCGCAGGCAGACCGGCACCATTGCCACGAATCAACGCCAGGGGGACGTTGCCGATCATGGCCGCCATCGGGGCCGCCGCAGCAACCACGAGAAATACCACGCGACCGGTGGTGAGAGTGCGTCGATCGGACATCGTTGGGACGGTACTCGCAGACAGAGCACAGTGCTGACATGCGATACAGAATGGCTGACATGGAATACCAACGCGGTTTCGAGAGACTGGTCAACTTCAGTGATGCGGTGGTCGCGATCGCGGCGACGCTGCTGGTGCTGCCACTCGTCGAACTGGCGGATCCGGGACAGAGCGACAGTTTCGTGGACGTCTTTCGCGAACACGGAGTCGAGTTCTATGCCTTCGTCCTGAGCTTTCTGGTCATCTTCACCCAGTGGCTCAGCCACCATCGCGTCTTCCGAAACCTGGTCGGATACACACCTGCCCTGATGTGGGTCAACTTCGTCTGGCTGCTGTCGATCGTCTTCCTGCCGTTCCCGACGAAGTTGATCGCCGAGAAGAACGGCTACGACTCGAGTTCGTCGACGCTGTACGTCGCCACCATCGCGGTATCCGTCATCACCATGTTCGTCGCGGACGTCATCGTCTCGCGGCACCCGTCCATCGTGGCCGAGGATTCCCGGGATCTCGAGCGCGTCCGCAACGGTGCGATCAGTTCGGTGTTGATCCTGATCGCGTTCGGTGTCGCGTTCACCTCGCTCGGCCTGTGGTCGCTGCTGATTCTGTTGTTGACCAAGCCGATCAACCGTCTGCTGAGCACCCGGGCCGAGTAGATTGGTCGGGTGAGCAGCGAGAGCACATCGAAGCAGCAGCCACTTCTGGTGCTGGGCAAGATCACCGAGATTCTCGACGCCTTCTCGTTCGACCGTCCGTCGATGACACTCGGCGAGATTCAACAGACCACCGGCCTACCCACCTCCACGGTGCAGCGGCTCGTCACCAACCTTGTGCAGCAGGGTTTTCTGGACCGCGTGGGCGATCGCATCCGGATCGGGGTGCGCATGGCCTACTGGGCCGCAACGGCGACCAAGGACCTCGACGTGCTGTCGGTCGTCAACCCTGTACTCAAGGACATGCGCGATTCGACGACCGAAACGGCGTGCTTCTTTCGGCCGGAGCAGAACTATCGCGTGTGCGTCGCCATCGCCGAGACCCGGCATGCGTTGCGACGAGACATGTACGTCGGCAAGGTCATCCCACTCAGTGCGGGATCGGCAAGCCGCGTCCTACTGGCGTGGGACGACGAGCTTGCCGAGCGCGTGCTGTCACGCGAACTCGAGTCGATGACCGAACAGACCGTGACCGAGGCGGAGACGATGCGGGCCCTGTTGGCGCAGACCAAGTCCGACGGTTACGCGATCACCACCGGGGAGCGAGAATCCGGAGCGTCCGGCCTGTCCGCTCCGGTGTTCGATTCCGCCGCGGACATCGTCGGTGCGCTCACCATCAGCGGTCCGACCCTTCGGATGCCGCAATCGCAGTGCGAGGCGTGGGTGGATCTGTTGATCTCGCACGCCGAGCAGATCACGAGAACTCTGGGCGGCCGCTACCCCGCGTGACCCCAGAGTTCGGCATTCACCGGATGCGGCGGCAGCGAACCGGCGAACATCGCCGCGGCATTGGTTGCACACAGGCGTGCCATCTCCGACCGTACCGACACCGTCGCGCTGCCGACGTGCGGCAACAACACCGTGTTCGACAGCTCGGCCAGACCCGGCTCGAGTGCAGGCTCACGCTCGTAGACGTCCAAACCTGCTGCGGAGATGGACTTCTCCCGTAGTGCGACCACCAGCGCGGCCTCGTCGACCACCGGTCCTCGCGCGGTGTTGATCAGAATCGCCGACGGTTTCATGGCCTCGAACACCGCAGCGTCGACCAGATGGTGAGTCGAATCCGACAACGGAACGTGAAGGGAGAGAAAGTCGCTGGTCGTGACGATCTCGTCCCAGGACGCATGAATCACGCGGCCCGCGAACTCGCCGAGCTCGTCGTCGGAGACCTCGCGATCACCCGGCGGGCGGGGACAGAACTTCACCGTCATACCGAAGCCCAACGCCCGGCGAGCGGTGGCGCGAGCAATGCGCCCGAAACCGGCCAGCCCCAGCACCCGGCCCGAGACATCGCTGCCGAGAAGCAGTTCGGGTTGCCATCCGGTGAACGAGCCGGATCGGACGAACGCATCGGCCTCGACGGCGCGGCGGGCCGTGGACAGAATGAGGAGCATCGCGATGTCCGCGGTCGAATCGGTCAGCACCCCCGGGGTATTGGCGACGGTGATCCCCTGCGCTGTGGCCGCTGCGATGTCGATGTTGTCGTATCCCACTGCATAGTTGGATATCCCGACGAGCGATGCCGATCTCAGCAGGTCGGCATCGAACCGATCACGCAACTGGGAGACGACCACGGAGTAGTCGCCCGAGGCGCAGGCGTCGACCAACTGCTCGTGATCGACCTCCCGCAGGTCCACGTCCCCGGCGGCGCGCAGAATGTCCATGCCCGGTGCCGGTATCTCGGTGGTGACGAGGATACGGCTCATACGACCCACTCGAATGCTCGAGCTTCCGATCGTGCGCCCTGAACTGTTTTCGATCGCATGGGCTCGCCCAGTTCGGTGAGCAACTCCTCGGACAGAGACACCATGGCCGCCAATGTTTTCGGCTCGAACCAGTGCGGCCGCGTGGCGAAGAGGATGTCCTCGGACGAGGTGTTTCCGCTGGCCCCGGGCGCAAAGGGGCACCCGCCGAGACCGCCGAGCGAACCGTCGACCATCGTGGCACCGGCGGAGATCGCGGCGAGAGTGTTCGCCACGCCCAGGCCCCAGGTGTCGTGACCATGGAACACCACCCGGCGATCCGGGGTTTCCTCACGCACTCTGGTGATCAACGACGACACCTGCACCGGCACGGCCTGTCCGAGAGTGTCACAGATGACGATATCCGTTGCGCCCATTGCACGTTCGTCGTTGGCAATGTCGATCACCCGATCCGGAGGCACCTGCCCCTCGAACGGACAGGTGAACGACGTCGCGATGCAGAGCTCTATCTCACCGCCCACCGACCGAGCGATGTCGACGGCATCGGGCATGGCTGCCAGTGAGACCTCGGTGGTACGGCCGATGTTGGCCTGGTTGTGCGAGTCCGACGCGGAGAAGCAGTACTGAAAGTTGCGGGCACCGGCGGCTGCGGCCTTCTCGACGTGCCGCGGAGTAGCGACCCACACCCAGCATCGGGCGAGTTCGGCGGCGGTCAGCTCGGCGACGACCTCGAGGGTGTTGGCCATCGGTGGCACTGTGTCGCCTCGTGCCATCGACCCGATCTCGAGCGACGGCACCCCGAGTTCGATCAGCGCCCTGATGATCTCGAGCTTGCGATCGGTGGAGAGCAACTTGCCGGTGAGCTGCAGACCGTCGCGCATCGTGACGTCGCGCAGGTCCGCGGAGGGGGAGAACGAGTACATCTACAGACCCATTTCTTCGTCGGTACGGCCGAGCAGGGTCGACAGTACTTCTCGTGTGTGTTCGCCCAGATCCGGTCCGATCGAGCGGATCTGCAGGGATGCGTCGCCGATCACCGGAACCACACCGACGAATCCGACGTCGGCGGGTTCGTCGCCGCCGGTGTCGACCTGGAAGTGCTGAATCATGTTGCGGGCGGCGTACTGCTCGTCGGCGACGATATCCGCCGCGGTGTAGATCGGCCCGGATGGCACCCCGGCGGCGTCGAGGATCTTCAATGCCTGTTCACGCGAGTGCAATCCGGTCCAGGCCGAGATAGCCGCATCCAATTCGTCGCGTCGACGCCACCGGCCCGCATTGGATGACAGGTCCGGATCGGCTCCCAGATCGGGACGATCGATGGTCTCCATGTAGCGCTGGAAGATGGCGTCGCCGTTACCGGCGATGATGATCGAGTGACCGTCGTTGCACGGGTAGGCATTCGACGGCGCGATGCCCTCCATCCGCCCGCCCGTCCGTTCACGTTCGACGCCGTAAGCGAGATAATCCGGAATCAGCGACTCCATCATCGACAGGATGGATTCGTTCAGCGCCACATCGATGGAACGCTGTTCGAGCGACAACGGGTCCGATTTCTCTGCTGCGCGCTGTGTCTGGCGTTGGAACAATGCCATGACGCAACCGAACGCTGCGTACAGTCCGGCGATCGAGTCGCCGATCGAGACTCCCACTCGGACCGGTGGCCGGTCCGGGTCACCGACGAGATTGCGGAATCCGCCGTATGCCTCTGCCACAGCGGCGAACCCGGGTCGCTGCGACATCGGGCCGGTCTGCCCGAAGGCCGAGATGCGCGTGATGATCAGCTCCGGATTGGCCGCACTGAGTACCTCCGGCGAGATGCCCCATTTCTCCAGGGTGCCGGGTCGGAAGTTCTCGAGCACGATGTCGCACTGTGCGGCCAGAGCGACAACGTCCTGGCGTCCCTGTTCGGTACGCAGGTCCAGCACGATCGACTTCTTGTTCCGGTTTATCGTGCGATAGAGCATCGATGTGGTGCCCGAGTACAGCCGCCAGTTGCGTAGTTCGTCGCCGGTCCCCGGACGTTCGACCTTGATCACCTCGGCACCGAAATCGGCGAGCATCCTGGCCGCGGTGGGGGCGGCGATGTAATTGCCGAGTTCGAGTACTCGAACTCCGCTGAGCGGCAATGCCATTGTGTTCCTTTCGATGTTCACGGCAGAGGAGGTCACAGGATCCAGCTCATCGGCACGATCAACGCAATGGCGATCACCGATGCCACCGAGACGCCCACCGAACACGTCTTGAGTGTGCCCCGTGTCGACTGGCCCATCAAGGACTGCAGCAGCCAGAAGGTGTTGCTGGTGACATGGACGGCGAACAGTGACCCCGCGCCGGCGGCCAACGCGATGAACACCGGGTCGAGACCGATGAGCGGAGCGACCGGGGCAAGGATGCCGGCCGAGGTGATGGCAGAGATCGTCACGGATCCGACGGCGATGTGCAACGCCGCAGCGATGACCCACACCATCAACAACGGTGCTGCGGTACTGGCCGTGAAGTATTGGCCGAGGATGTCGCCGAGACCGGCTTCGTTGATGACGGCCGCGAGCGACCCACCGACACCGGTGAGGATCAGGATCTGACCGCTCTCGGCGAAACCGCGAGCCAGTGCCTTCTCGACCCGTTTCTGTCCGACGTGGTAGCGGCCGATGAGGCACGTCCCCACCAGTCCGATGAGCAGGGCGATGACGGGGCTGGCGATGAATTCGACTACGGGAAAAGATATGTCGGCCACTTCGAGAACTGCCCCGATGGCAATGAGGACGAGAGCGAGCAGCAATGGCGAGAGCAACACCAGCAGCGAGGTCTGCTTCTCGGTGCGTACCTTCTGCGCCACGCCACCGCCGGCCTCGAGGGGCTCGTCATCGGAATCGCCAGTCTCGGGAACCACAGGCTCTGGGACCACGACGATCTGCTGCTCGTCCTTCTCCTCGTTCCACCAGCCGTGCCGGAACACGAACGACATGATGGCCACGGACAGCACGACGACGGGAACGATCAGGATCAATCCGTAGATCATCATCTTGCCCAACGGCACTCCGAGCAGTCCGGCCAAAGCGAGAGTCGCGACACCGGGAACCATGAACACGATCCCGCATTCGAGCGAGATGGCCAGCGCCGTAGCCATTCTCGCTGTGCCGTACTTGCCGATCTTCGGCGCGAGGTTCCGAGCGAGTGGAGCAGATATCACCAGCAGCACGTCGAGAAAGATGGACTGCAACACGGTCGCGATGGTCAGCGACAGCGCGTACGGGAGCCGTTTGGGACCGAACGTCTTCAGCAAGGTGCCGACGAGACGTTGAATTGCGCTCATCTCCTGCAGCACCGCGCCCATCAGGACGCCGAACGCGATGAGCAGTCCCACCTCGGCCATGATCTCGCCGAATCCGCCCGTGATGGTGTCGACGGTTGTAGTGACTCCGAGCTTGGTCGCCAAGCCCAGATAGGCGGCCCCGAGTACCAGCGAGATCACCGGGTTGAAGTGAAAACGAACGATGAAGACCACCACCGCCAGAACGGCGACGACGGTGTTGATCACGATCCACATGTCGGACATCGGCAAATCTTCCTGCTGATCGGGTGACCGACGCCGTGGCGAGCGGTGTGGTGTGATGCGTCACACCATTGCTCACAATATGAACACAGATTCGCTTTGTGAGCAAGACCCTGGACAGCATGACGCCGCGATTCGACGAACGAAGTTCAGATCGGTTGTGCGCGCCTGACCGACAACGCAGCGCGAGCGGAGTCGAGCTCTACCGGCGACCGCACCGCCAACTCCCCGACGCGCAGAATGCCGTCGGACAGCGGTTCGACACGGAGGCCGCCGCGGCCGATCAACGCCTTGCGCGCACCGTCGACCACCATCCGGTCCATCCATGCGCACGGATGAGCCGGCCGACCACCGCGGAAGGTGATCCAGCCGTCGCCGGAGTTCAGCTGGAATTCGAGGCCCCGCAGTGGGTCGAGTTCGAGACCGCGCACGACGACGTTGCGCCTGGCCACGGCCGGGTCCGGCACCTCGACGCCGAGCACCTCTCCCACGGCCTCCCAGGCCTCGACGGCAAGAAAGCTCACCGCGGCTTCCGTATGGGCTTTGACTCCGAAGAATCGATCGCCGCGGATGCCCTTGTGTGCAACGATCTCAACACTGGAGGGCAGGTCGGTCGGCACGTCGGCCGGACCGTCCTTGGATCGACCGAAATACGCGTGCGCAGGTGCTCGCAGCAGCTGCACTATGTCGGCGCGGTACTCGAAAGGCATGCAATCGAGTGTGCCCGGTAGCGAACCGAGGCGGTTCTTACCCATGAGTAAGGACCGATCAGTAGACTCGCGACATGGCTGTGACGACACGCGTGACCACCTCCGACGGCATCATCGAGGGCAAGCCCGTCGGTGACCTGACCACCTGGCGAGGCATTCCGTACGCCGCCCCACCCGTCGGTCCGCTGCGTTTCCGGGCACCGCAACCCACCGAGCCGTGGGAGGGTGTGCGCGACGCCACCGAGTGGGGCAACGCATCCGTTCAGCACAAACGCGGCACAATGCTGGCGATCGGCAAGTACCAACCGTCGAGCGAAGACTGCTTGACGCTCAACGTCTTGGCACCGAGCACGTCGAGCACGAAGCCCAGACCGGTGATGGTGTTCATCCACGGCGGTGCGTACACCCTCGGTACATCGGCCACTCCCCTGTACGGCGGCGGCTCACTGGTGCGGCGCTCACTGAAGGACGGCGACGGCATCATCTACGTCTCGGTGAATTACCGACTCGGTGCTCTGGGTTACCTGGACATGTCCCAGTTCTCCACTCCCGAGCGGCCGTTCGATTCCAATCTCGGTTTGCGAGATCAGGTTGCCGCCCTGGAATGGGTGCAGCGCAACATCGCGAACTTCGGCGGCGATCCGAAGAACGTCACCGTATTCGGCGAGTCCGCCGGGGGCAACGCCGTCACCACCCTGATGACGGTGCCCTCCGCCAAAGGGCTTTTTGCGCAGGCCATCTCCGAGAGCTCGGCACCCGGCATGACCGCCACCAAGGAGCGTGCCGATCAGTGGGCGCGCGAATACATCGGCTACCTCGGCGGTACCGCCGAGAACGCTGTCGAAACCCTCGAGAACGCCGAGGTGCTCAAGCTGGGACGCGCCGGTACCAAGCTGGGGCTCACCACGTTGCACCGCACTCCCGGTCTGCTGCCGTTCGGCCCGGTGATCGACGGCGACTTCCTGCCGGTCAGCCCGGTCGAGGCGTACGCGAAAGGCACCGCGCACCGAGTACCACTGATCATCGGCACCAATGCCCGTGAGGGAACACTGTTTCCGAAGTTTCTCGACGCGTTGCCCACCAACCCCGAGCGCATCACCAAGCTGTTCTCGCTCACCGATCCCGACGCCGAAGCGGTGGTCACTTCGGGCTACCGGGGTTACCCGAGCGAGCGCGCCGCCATCGACTTCGGTGGCGACTTCACTTTCTGGAAGCCGTCTCTGGAAGTGGCCGAAGGACATTCGCGTCACGCACCGACGTACTTCTACCGATACGACTTCGCACCGCGGTCGATGAAGCTCCTCGGTCTCGACGCTACCCACGGCTTCGAGTTGTTCGCCGTGTTCGGCATCAGTGAGACCCTGTTCGGTAAGGCGCTCACCCTCACCGGCGGGCGAAAGGCCTTCTCCGAGGTCACCGAGCAGGTGCAATCGCACTGGATTTCGTTCGCCACCAACGGCAAGCCGTTGGAATCGTGGCCGGCATACGACGAAAGCGATCGAAAGACACTGATCTTCGACACCCGCACTCGGGTGCAGAAGGATCCGCGGAGCGACCGCCGCAAGGCGTGGGAAGGTTATCGCGGGTACGCCAGCCAGAAGCTCGAACCCGTCACTTGAGCAGACGCGACATACGACGGTCGGCAAGAATCTTGCCGGCCGTCTGGCATGTGGCGCAGTACTGAAAAGACCGATCGACGTACGCGACCTCGCGGACCGGATCGCCGCACACCGGACACGGCAAACCGGTCCGGGCATGCACCCGCATTCCCGATCGCTTCTCCCCCTTCAGCCGCGCCGCGTCCTGCCCGGCCGAGCGGGCCACCGCGTCGGACAGCACCGAGCGCATCGCCGCGTAGAGCACCCCGACGGATTCGGCATCGAGTGTGCGCGACGACGCGAACGGCGACAATTTGGCGACGTGCAAGATCTCGTCCGAATAAGCATTACCGATGCCGGCCAACAGCGACTGGTCCACCAACGACGTCTTCAGTCGCGCAGAGGTGCCGGAGAGAATGTCGGCGAACTCGAGCTCGGTGACCGTGAGCGCATCGGGTCCCAGCCGGGCGATGCTCGCGACCTGCGCAGGATCACGGACCACCCACACCGCCAGCCGTTTCTTGGTCCCCGCTTCGGTCAGGTCGATGGCCGGCGTCGCGCCTTCGGGAGTGAAGAAGTGGATCCGCAACGCCAACGGGCCCTTGCCCGGCTTCGGCGGCGCGGCGCTCGGATTGTCCACCCACCGCAGCCACCCGCCGCGCGAGAGATGCGTGATCAGCCACAGGTCCCCGGCTCGCAGTGCCAGGTGTTTACCGAATCGTGCGGCATCGGTGACGTCCTGGCCCTGCAGTTCGGTGATCGGCGGATCGAAAGTTTTGAGAACACTCAGCGCGGCGATATCGATGCGGCCGATGACGGCACCGACGGCATGTTCGCGTAGGAAACCGGCAAGGGCTTCCACCTCGGGCAATTCCGGCATGAAACCAGTATGCAGCTACGATGGCCGTCGTGATGGTTCCGACTCCGTACGAAGATCTGCTGCGCCACATCCTCGATACCGGTACGGCCAAATCCGACCGGACCGGGACCGGGACGACCAGCGTCTTCGGGCACCAGATGCGGTTCGATCTGTCCGCGGGCTTCCCGTTGATCACCACCAAGAAGGTTCACCTCAAGTCGATCGTCTACGAGCTGCTGTGGTTCCTGCGCGGCGACTCCAATGCCACCTGGCTGCAGGAGCACGGCGTGAGCATCTGGGACGAGTGGGCCGCTCCGGACGGTGAACTCGGCCCCGTCTACGGAGTGCAATGGCGGTCGTGGCCCACCCCATCGGGCGAGCACATCGACCAGATCAGCCAGGTCATCGAGACTCTGCGAACGAATCCGGATTCGCGTCGGATGATCGTCTCGGCCTGGAACGTCGGCGAGATCCCGCGGATGGCGCTGCCTCCCTGCCACGCGTTCTTCCAGTTCTACGTTGCCGACGGCAAGCTCTCCTGCCAGCTCTACCAGCGCAGTGCAGACATGTTCCTCGGCGTACCGTTCAACATCGCCAGCTACGCTCTGCTCACGCACATGGTGGCGGCCCAGACGGGTCTCGAGGTGGGCGAATTCGTATGGACCGGCGGCGACTGCCACATCTACGACAATCACCGCGAGCAGGTTTCCGAGCAGCTCTCTCGCGAGGCGTATCCGTACCCCACTCTGAAACTGGCACAACGAGATTCGATCTTCGACTACACCTTCGAGGACATCGAGATCGTCGACTACCAGCACCATCCGGCAATCAAGGCCCCGGTAGCGGTGTGAGTGCCCGGCAGTTCGTCGGCCTGATCTGGGCGCAGAGCCGTGCCGGGATAATCGGTGACGGGGGTGGGATCCCCTGGCACATTCCCGAGGACATGGCGCACTTCAAAGCCACGACGGCCGAGCACCCGGTGATCATGGGCCGCAAGACGTGGGATTCGCTGCCGGCGAAGTTCCGTCCGCTGCCGGGCCGTCGCAACATCGTGGTCACCCGAAACTCCTCGTGGACCGCCGACGGTGCCGAGAGTGCCCGCAGTGTCGCCGACGCCGTTGCCCTGGTGAGCGAGGGCCCGGTGTGGATCATCGGCGGCGGCGAAATCTATCGGAGCGCACTGGGTATCGCGACGCACCTGGAGGTGACCGAGGTCGATCTCGACATCCCCGGCGATACCGTCGCTCCCGAGATTCCGGACGGCTGGTTCGCGATGGCCGGCGAGTGGCAGAGCAGCCGAGTGAACGGGACGCGGTTTCGCTACGTGGAGTACGGAAAGGCTACCCAACCTTCTTGAGCGCGTTCATGATTCCCCCATCGTGACCGCGGGTGGTGCGTCATACTTGCGATCATGGACAAGAAGTCACTCACCGCACTTGCCCGTCAACAACTCAAGCTCGCAGTCGGCGCATCGAGTGGCCGCAGTTCACAGACGGTGTACGGCGGCCACAGCCGGCATCTGAGGCAAACCGTCGTGGCGCTGGCTGCCGGCAACAAGCTGGCCGAACACGACCTCAACGGCGAATCGACAGTCCTCGTCCTGAGCGGCAAATTGGAACTGATCAGCGGGGAGAAGTCCTGGAAGGGCTCGACCGGCGACCTGCTCGTCATCCCCGACGCCCGCCACAGCGTCGAGGCCCTCGAAGACGTGAGCTTCTTGCTGACCGTCGCTATGTGAGCGCTTTCCGCACTACCAACACCGGGCAGTCCGCCGTGTTGACGAGGGCGAAACTCGTGGATCCCAGCAGCATTCCGCCGAAACCGCCTCGTCCCCGGTTGCCCACCACGATCAGTGCCGCCGTCTCGGACAGGCCGCTGAGAACTCGCACCGGCCGGTCCTGGGCCACGATGCGCTGTACCTCGACCTCGGGGAACCTCTCTTGCCAACCGGCAAGACTCTCGGCCAACAACGCTTCCTCACCGTCGGCGATGGCGTGCCAATCCTTCGGCGCACGGCCGAACGACTGCGTCAGATCGACGTCGGACCACACGTGGACCGCCAGCAACACCGCATCGCGCGCCGACGCCTCGGCGAACGCCCCCTCGACAGCAGCCTGATTGACGTCCGATCCATCGATGCCGACGACGACCGGGCCCTCGGCGACCGGACGGCCGTCGATGTCGCGGCCACGCACCACGGCCACCGGCGACACGCTGTGCGCAGCCAATGACAATGTGACAGCGCCGGTTTCACTGGCACCGATCACCAGAATCTCGGCCTGTGCCGAGACGCCGATGAGGACGTCCATGACGCCGCCCTCGATCGCACTCGACGTCACCTCGAACGCGGGATCGTCGACGACCGACGCGGCCAACGTCTCCGCAGCCACCAACCTGGATTTGGCTGTCGCTACGAACTCCGTTGCTTCACCGGCAAATTCACTCAGATCGACGACTCCCGGCATGTCGACGGCCGTCACGATATGCAACCGCCGATCGCGTCTGCGCGCGCACAGGGCCGCCCAGATCACCGCCTTGTCCGCCGCGGCGGATCCGTCGATGCCGACGATGATCGGTCGAGAGCCTGTCACGGTGGGGGCCTCCGGTCGTTGCCCCGAAAACGAGGTGAGGAGCGTCTGAGGATCGGAACTTCAGGTTAGTCGATGGACTCCGCCGAGGTAAGCGTGTCAGCTGGCGCGTAGTGCATTTGCGAATTCCCGCGTTCGGACCGGGCTGCGCTCGGTGGTGGAAGCCTGAGCATCGAGGTGATCCAAGTAGTCGGCCAACTGATCGCGGCTGCGCGCCCCGGCACCGAGATCGGTCCGCTCGAAGATGCGCCACTGGGCCAACAGGGGGCGTAGCACCTCGTCGAGGTGGCGGGCGAGATCGTAGATTCCGTCCCGCGCGATGAGCATCGCACTGCGGGCGAAACCCGGCAGGTTGGTACCGGGCAGCTGGAAGTTCATGACGACTTCGGTGATGGCGGTGACCGTCAGACCGGGTGCCACAGCGAGCGCAGCCGAGACCATGTTCGCGAAGAAGCGGACATGCAGTTCCTGGTCGGCGACGATGCGTCCGAGAAGGCGGTCCGCCACCGGGTCGTGGCACTGGACCGCGGTGTTGCGATGACTGACGCTCGAGACAGAGGCGTCGAGGGCCACCTGAACCAGCGACCGGAGCAGGTGGGCACCGTTCATCGGAGAGTCGAATCCCACCGTCATGCACTGCGCCCGAGCTCGGCCGAGGGCGACCGGATCCACGCTGCGGGTGGCGACCAGGTAATCGGTGACGGCCACGGCATGGCGTCGTCGTTCGTTGCTCCACTCGGTGAGCCAGGACGGCCAGGCACCCGCTTCGGTGGCCACCGCGTCGCGCCGATAGAGCGGAATATTCTGCTCTACAAGCAGATTGGTCACCAGCGCGGCTTTTGCGGTTTCGGTCAGAGTCGAGGGTCGCGCGCCCCAGTACATCTCGGCACGGACGAAGTCGGCCGGCTCCCACCGAACGGATTCTGCGCGGTGACGGGCCAGGTTCTCCTCGATGATCGGGCGTAACTCTCGGAGAACAGTGAACTGACCGATATCACTGTGCATGCTCGCCCTCTCGTCGCCCGCCTTCAACGAGATCAAGGTAGATGCGCTCTCGACACCCCGTGAACAGCTTGGCGATTGTTTAGGGCAAGTCGCAGCCGGCCGGGCCACTCGCTCGAGATAGATCACAACGAGTTTTCCCGAAACCATGGATCACACGTAGATAACAACCTATGATCGATCCTGTTAGAGGCCAGGAAACAAACTTGAAGTACGAAAACACCGCGGTTTTGCGCAGGGTTGCATAGATTGAACCGTGGAAGCGCGTAGATACGCGTGAGTAAGTTTGCAGTCCGAATGACCTGAAGAATCCAACACGAAGGGTTGATCTGTGACCGTTCACAACTCGACTAGCCTCGGAATCATGGTCGCGGGTCAGCCTGCGTCAGCTCCTCTTCGCGACTTCCGCGCGGTGGCGCGGCTCCTGGTAGGGCACTTCGCCGCCAACACCCCCTGCGGATCGTTGCCGGGCGAACAGCTCCACGGCGACGTCACCGAATTCACCGTCAAGTGCATCAGTATCGCTGTGCAGATGCTGGACGAACGTCGCGCTCCGGCCGAATCCGACCTGGCCGAGCTTCGGGCCAAGGCCAGCCAGTGGGCCCGCGAGGGCGTTCCACTCGAATCCGTGCTCAGCGTCTATCACGAGGGCATCCAGATCGGCTGGAACCTGGTGTCCAAGCGGGCCGGCGAGGGCGACGCCGCACAACTGATCGAAGCTGCGCGCATGTTCGTGCTCCTCTCGGAGAAGGTGTCCATCGCCGCCAGCAAGAGCTACGTCGAGGAACTCCAAGCGGTGGCCAGCGAGCACCACACCGCAGCGCACACCCTGGTCACCTCCCTTCTCAGCGGCCACAATGCGGTGTCGATGGCACGCCAGTCCGGCATCGAACTCGCCGACAGTTACCTCGTGCTCGCCATCTCGGTGCCGCCGCACCCGGACGAGAACGACCCCAACATTCAGAAGACGGTCGCCGCTCGCAGGAAGCTACGTCGAGTACAGGCCGAGCTGGCGACGATCTGCGGGCGCACTCCGCTGTCACTGCTGAGCACCGAGGGTGGCACCGTCCTGATCCCCGGCGTTCACGACGACGAGTGGGTCGAGGCGCTGGTGCATCGCATCGGCACCGCGGCCGAGGTGCCCGTCACCGTCACGGCCGAGCAGGCCGCAACCGCGGACATCCCCACCGCCGCCGATCAGGTACACGAGCTGCTGTCGCTGGCCCACCAACTGCACCGCCCGTCGGGCCTCTACCGCATGGACGACCTCGTGCTGGAGTACCAGCTGACGCGTCCGGGTCCCGGCCGACGCCACCTGACCCAGATCCTCGAGCCGCTCGACTCGTCACCCGAGCTGCTCGAAACCCTCGAGATCCACATCTCACACGACCTGAACCGGCAGCGGTCTGCTCGCCAGCTCCACCTGCACACCAATACCGTGGATTACCGGCTCAAGCGGATCGCACAGCTCACCGGCTTCGACCCCACCCGCCCGTCCGGAATTCGACACCTGCAGGCCGCTCTCGTAGCCCGTCGACTCGAATCCTCGCGCGGGGCAGCCTGATCTGAGAGTTCCGAACGGTTTCTCGATCCGACGGCGGGTACCGTCGAAGATACATTCGAGAAGCAAGGGGATTCGTCCGTGGCGAAGTTGATGCTGGAGCTGTCCGGCGTGGTCAAGGAGTATCCCACCGGGGACCAACCGGTACGAGCTCTGGACGGCATCGACCTCACGATCGAGGGCGGCCAGTTCGTCTCCCTCGTCGCACCGTCCGGTGCCGGTAAGTCGACGCTGCTGCACATGCTCGGTGCATTGGACACCCCCACGTCGGGTTCCATTCGGTTCGACGACGTCGAAGTCACCACCCTCGACGACAACGCGCAGTCCGACTTCCGACGCCACCAGGTGGGCTTCGTCTTTCAGTTCTTCAATCTGTTGCCGACGATGTCCGCGTGGGAGAACGTCGCCGTCCCCAAATTGCTCGACGGCACCCCCATCAAGAAGGCCAAGGCCGACGCGATGCGACTGCTCGACATGGTGGGACTCTCGCAACGATCCGAGCATCGGCCGGCGCAACTGTCCGGCGGGCAGATTCAGCGCATCGCGATTGCCCGAGCCCTGATGATGGACCCGGCCCTGTTGATCGCCGACGAACCCACCGGCAACCTGGACTCGAAGACCTCGCACAACGTCCTCGAGATTCTGGCCGACGTGGCGCACGCCAGCGAGGGGCGTCGAGCAGTGGTGATGGCTACCCACGATCTCGACGCGGCACGGTCCACCGACCGCATCGTCAGCATGATCGACGGTCGCGTCGAGACGGACACAGCGACGGCCGGCCTCGATCGGTGATCGGTACCGCTCTCAGCAGATTTCGGGTCATCAGCCTTCGCGACCTCCGCATGCACTGGGTGCGTTCGCTCGTCTCGGCCGGTGTCGTCGCGGTCGCGGCCGGGTTGCTCATTGCAGTTCTCGGCACGTACGGGTCGTTGACCGGATCCGTCGAACGGTTGGCGGTGACGATCGCCGGCAATGCCGATTACGAGGTAGTCGGTGTCACGGACTCGGGTTTCGACCAGAGCGAGCTGGACGTCGTGCGCTCCGTGCCCGGCGTCGACACCGCAGTTCCCCTGCTACGCAGCACCGTTCGATCCGACGTCGGAGATCTGACGTTGTTGGGCGTCGACTCGTCCATCACGGCACTGCAGTCGGATCTGCAGGGCGCGGTAGGTGACGCGAGCGGACTGTTGACCAATCCGTCCGGTGTATTGGTCGGTGCCGCAACGGGTCTGCGGCAGGGAGACACCGTCACCATCGACGATGCTGCGACCTCGGTGGTCGGCGTGATCGACGGCCCCGGCACCCAACGCATCGGTGGGGGCATGTTCGCGGTGGCGCTTCTTCCCGCTGCGCAGGCGCTCACCGATCGCCCGGGCGAACTCGACTCGATATTCGTCCTGGGCGGCGGCGACACACTGCGTTCCGACCTGGACGCAGCGCTCGCCGGCCGAGTGTCGGTGATGAATCCGGACTTTCGAGCCGACCGCGCGAACCAGGCGATGAGCCTGACGCGCAATGCCACGCTCATGGTCTCGCTCATCGCGTTCGTCGTCGCGGCGTTCCTCGTCTTCAACGTCATGAACATGGCCATCGCGAAGCGTCGGCCCACCATCTCTCTTCTTCGAGCCGTCGGCGGGCGCCGCGCAGACATCGTCCGCGACCTGCTGTTCGAGTCCGTTCTGGTCGGCCTGGTGGGCGGAGCCGTCGGTGTCCCGCTGGGAATAGCGATGGGCCGCATCGCCATCGAGAGCCTGCCGCCGTTCCTGTCGCAGGCATTCGACGCGCGGATCGAGTACGTGCTGCCCGGCTTCGCGATTCCCGTGGCGATAGTCGCGTGTGTACTGGCCTGCGTCGGCGCGTCAGCTCTGGCTGCGGTGCAGGTATACCGAATTTCGCCGATCGAAGCGTTGGCGGTGGGCGGTGGAGAAACGTCCGGCGGACCGAAGCTGTCGTTCACCCTGGCCGCCACCGTGTTCGGGCTACTCGCCATCGCCGGGTCGTTCGTATTCGCCGTCAAAGTCGACGGGCAGCTGACGCTCGGTGCCGGTGCACTGTTCATGTTCGGCGTCGTAGCCCTGTGTGTCGGCGGTACCGGACCGATCGTCCGGGCAACCGGAGCCGTACCCCGCCGATGGGGCGGCGCGGGCCGTTTGGCCACCGCCACCATCGAACGCGCTCCGCGGCGCATCTGGGCAACGGTCATGACGATCGTGATCGCGGTGGGAGTCAGTGTGGGAGTGTCGGGTTCACTGACCAACATGACCGACTCCGCGGCCGAGTCGCTGTCGTCGCTCGCGAAAACGGACCTGTACGTCTCGATGACCTCACCCGACGCCATTCCGTCCGGCCCGATCGTTCCTGCCGCGGTGGACGACGTGGTCCGAGCCACGCCGGGAGTCTCCCGCGTCGTCGAAGGACAGTGGGCCTACGCGAGCATCGACGACGAACTGGTCTCCATTCAAGGCGTCGCCGACGGTAGCAACGCCGTAACGCTCGCGTCCCTGTCCGACGAGGTGCGCGCCGGAGTACTCGCCGGTGAGGGTGTGGTTCTCTCCGAGGGATTCGGCAGAACGCTCGGCGTCTCGGCCGGCGACTCCATCGATCTGCCCACACCGACCGGGGTGAAGACGGTACGCGTGCTGGACCTCGTGAAGTACATCAACGCCGCGGGCGGCACCATGGCGATCTCGTTGGATTCGATGCAACGCTGGTACGACCGACCCGGTGCCACCTACCTCGAGATCAGTGTCGACGGAGACGTTGCCGCCGTACAGGATTCACTGCGCTCAGCGCTACCACCCGAGACATTCGTGTACACCGGCGGCGCTGCACTCGACGGCACCAGTGCCGCCATACGTCAGTCCGGCGCACTGGCCATCGCACTGCAGTGGATCGTGGCGCTCGTGGCTGCGGTCGCGCTGCTCAACACGCTGACGCTGTCGGTTCTGGAACGTCGCCGCGAGCTCGGCGTGCTGCGAGCCATGGGCGGTGGACGAGGAACCCTGGCTCGTATGGTGCTGGCGGAGGCACTGTCGGTCGGCATCGTGGGTGGTGTGCTGGGGCTGGTCATCGGTGCAGGTCTGCAATACCTGAGCACACTGATCCTGGGGGCCAGCATCGGAATCCCGGTCACCTACGCAACCGGATGGTCGGTGCTGCTGTACGGCCTCGTCGCTCTCGGCCTGTCACTGCTGGGTTCGGCCCCACCTGCCGTGCATGCCTCTCGACTGAACATCGTGGATGCTATTGCGGCGGATTGAGTGGTGGGCGGGGGTCCGGCGGGTTGGCGGGTCCGACGGAGTTCGCAAATGCGCGCGCGTTTGCCGTATGCGAGCGGAATAGTGTGACGAGCCTGCGCGCGTTCAGCGAATGCGCGCGCGTTTGTACAGCGCGTATGTACAGAGGAGTGACGGGTGGCGATTGTGTCGTCGGCCTCGGGATTCGCACACGCGCGCGCATTCGGCAGACGCGAGCGGAATGGTCAGCTGACGGATAGCGATTCTGCGCGCACCCAGCGAATGTGCGCGCGTCTGCGGGAGGGAAGGGTTCACGGATGGCTACATTCAGCGTCGAGGTAGAGGATTACGAGGTCGAAGGTTTGCTCGACTGTGCGGGCGGTCCGGACTGGGAGTTACGGCCCGAGCGCGCGGCACTGCTGGTTCACGACATGCTGCCGTACTACCTGAATGTGCTCGACGACTCTGTCCGCACGCGGGTGGTTGCGGCGGCAGCGACGGTGACGGAGTGGGCGCGGTCGAATGGGGTCCCCATTCTGGCCAGCGCACCGCGAGCGGCGAGTGATGTGATCCAGCGCGGACTGCTGGGACCGATGTGGGGGTTGGGTCCGAGCGCCGAGCAGGTGGTGATTGCCGAGCCCGACTACCTGCAGATCGCGAAGCGCAGTTACAGCGCCTTCTACGCCACCGACCTCGAGGTCGAGCTTCGCCGACGCGGCCGTGACCAGTTCATCGTGGGAGTGTTCGCATCGGCGGGGATCCTGGCAACGACCTTCGACGCTTTCGCTCGCGACATCCAATGCTTCGTCGGCGTCGAATCCACCGCCGACTACACCGCTGACCAGCACCGCACCGCCCTGAGCCTGATCGCGTCACTGACCGGTGTCGTGGCCGCCAGCGCCGACCTGCTTCACGATCCGCGGGGTGGGCCGCTAGACTAGCGAGCGCGATGTGGGTCGGCTGTGCACCACGACAGCAAGTCCATCCGCAAACGATTGTTCCGAGGATCGACAAGTGTTGCGCTGCAACAGTTTACGACCAACGGACAGTTACCAGCCTTCGTAGCTCAGGGGATAGAGCAACCCTCTCCTAAAGGGTAGGTCGCAGGTTCGAATCCTGCCGAGGGCACCACTGGGCAGTTGTGAGACTGCCATGATTCCCGGATGCCGGCACTTGCGTCGGCGAGCGTACGGCGAAATAGTGCAGGTGTGGACCACTCCCCTGACGAGAATGCGCCACTCGTTCACGTAAACGAGGGTTTCCCGCGTATCACCGACTCGGCGCTGCCTACACCCACCGTGAGCGACGTAGCGTTGGCCTTCCTCGCTGGGTTCGGGGGAACGACGATCGGCGGACTGCTCGGGGCCGTGGTGGGGTTCATGGTCGGCGAGGTCGCCGAGGCGGCCTTGCTCGCAATGATTCTGGCGGGCATGTGTGGATGCGCCGGCCTCTACTTCGCGTTGATTCGCCGACGTCGATGGTCGTTGTCGGACTTGGGCTTTCGGTCCCCCGTGCACAGCCTCCTCCATCTCCTGTGGCAGGTCCCGCTCCTGATGGCTTTCGCCGTGCTCGCCACGGCCGGAATCGGCGCACTCCTCGACGTCGCACCGGACGGCAACCAGAACGCGATAGTGAAAGACGCCGCCCAAATTGGACCGGCCTCGATCGCCGCGATACTCGTGCTGATTGCGGGCGTCGTACCGCTGATCGAGGAAATAGTGTTTCGCCGAGTACTGCTCGACTGGCTCATGTCCAAGATGCCGACAGTGGTCAGTGCTGCGCTCGTCACCATAGTCTTTGCGCTGTGCCACATTGCACCGCCGGCGATGCTGTACATCCTCTTCCTCGGCACCGGCCTTGTCGCACTACGGCTCTGGTACCGATCGCTGTGGGCTCCGCTCATTTTGCACGCAACCAACAACGCTGTCGTGAGTTCCATCGCCATCGCACTAGTGCTGACCTGACGACCGAAGCAGGTCTTGCGCCTGATCGAATTCACCCGCAATATCGAACACCCGTTCGAGTACTGGGGAGGAACTCGTGGTCACAGCTTTGAAGAATCCGCCGTTGACGCCTGACGAGGTGCTGCGCTTCGTTGCGCGGCTTCAGTCGTCGAGGTTCGAGTCCGACGCCGCAGCAGGCATCGATTTGATCTCTGCCCTCGAGACCGTCAAGTGCGCCAGTGTGGCGACCCAAGCCGAGGTGACCGATGCCGTCGCATCAGCCATCAGTACCCAGCGCAGAGAACTCGGCAAGCCGAAAGCTCAGTGGCGCAGCGGGATTGCGTCACAGGTCGGTCTGGCCCGACGCGAATCACCGAACCGTGGGGGCACTCATCTGGGACTTGCTCGCGCCCTGGTGCACGAGATGCCGCACACTCTCGCACGTCTGAGAGCCGGCGAACTCAACGAATGGCGAGTCATGATTCTTGCTCGCGAGACGGCATGCCTCACCGTCGACGATCGCCGCACCATCGACGAGCGATTGTGCGCAGATCCCGCCACCTTGGCCGGTGCCGGCGACCGCACGATCGAGGGTCGCGCTCGCGCACTTGCCAACGAGCTCGACGCTGCCTCCCAGGTGAAACGACGCGCCAAGGCCTACGCCGCTCGACGCACCAGTACCCGCCCCGCACCCGAATCCATGGGTTTCTTCACCGTCCTCACGTCGATGGAGAAGTCCGTCTGCATGTGGGCGACACTGCGACGAGATGCCGACACCATCATCAACTCAGGTGGCGACACACGCACCCGCGACCAGATCATGGCCGACCTCATCTTCGAGCGAGTCACCGGCGCGTCGGCAGCCCAAGGCCCGCCGGTGACCGTCGACATCGCCATCTCCGACTCGACTCTGCTCGCAGGCGGTTCCACGTCCGCATACATGCACGGCTACGGCGACATCCCGTCCGACGTCGCACGGCAACTGATCCGAGACACGCTCGATAGTGAGACGCACGTCGCATTACGTCGCCTCTATGCCCATCCGAAATCCGGCGCACTGACAGCCGTGGAGTCCACTTCACGTGCATTTCCGACCGCTCTGGGACGCCTCATAGATCTTCGAGATCGCACCTGCCGCACCCCCTGGTGCGACGCGCCGATCCGACACCACGACCACATCAGACCGCATTCCTCCAGTGGCAGAACCAGTGCCGAGAACGGCGCAGGCCTTTGTGCCGCTTGCAATTACGCGAAAGAGGGCGAGGGCTGGACTGCCGAAGCGCTGCGAGACAAACGGAACGCGAGACATCGCTACCGACTCATCTCACCCACGGGGCACACCTATGACTCGAGTGCCCCGCCGATGCCGGTGGTCGAGCTCTACAGCTCGCGGATCGAGAACATTATGATCACCGATCTCTTCGGCGACGGCGCGGCATGACGAGACAGCGCGGGAAGAGACCGGGCCACAACTCGGTTACACTCGGTGACGACGCGCGTAGCTGCGCGTCGGACGTCGTGGAATGCTCCCGAATCACCATGTGCACCCCGCACAGGCTTCTCTTACGGCGATCGAAACTGCCCACCGGCAGTCTCGCCACCTTGCATCTCGGCCCAAGGCCCGCAGGTGCAACACCCTGCCCGAAAGGCACTTTTCATCACAATGACGACCCCACAGACTTTTGCTGCACTCGGTGTACCCCAGGCCATCGCGGATGTACTCGCGAGCCAGGGCAAGACCGAGGCATTCCCCATCCAGGCCGATACGCTCCCCGACACGCTGCAGGGACGCGACGTGCTCGGACGCGGAAAGACCGGCAGCGGAAAGACACTCGCGTTCTCCATCCCGATGGTCGCTCGCCTCGCAGGCCAGCTTCCCGGCAACCGCAAGCCCGGCCGCCCGCGCGGCCTTATCCTCGCACCGACGCGTGAGCTCGCCACCCAGATCGCCGTCGCGATCGAACCTCTCGCCTCCGCGTACTCGTTGAAGGTCACCACGATCTTCGGTGGTGTGTCGCAGGTTCGCCAGGTCTCCGCACTCAAGGGTGGAGTCGACATCGTCGTCGCCTGCCCCGGTCGCCTCGAAGACCTGATGAAGCAGCGTCACCTCACGCTCGACGGCGTTCAGATCACCGTCCTCGACGAGGCCGACCACATGGCCGATCTCGGGTTCCTGCCCGTCGTCACCCGCATCCTCGCCGCCACCCCGGACAAGGGCCAGCGCATGCTGTTCTCGGCGACTCTGGACAACGGCGTCGACAAATTGGTCAAGCGCTTCCTGCACAACCAGATCACGCACTCCGTCGACGAGGCCACTTCGCACGTCGAGGCCATGACGCACAGCGTTTTCGAGGTCGACGGCGTGGAAGCCAAGAAGAAGCTGGTTCATCACCTCGCTTCGGGCACCGGACGTCGCATCCTGTTCATGCGCACCAAGCACCAGGCCCGCAAGTTGGCCAAGCAGCTCACCGACGCCGGGATCCCGTCCGTCGACCTGCACGGCAATCTCTCGCAGGCCGCACGTGACCGCAACCTCGCCGCCTTCTCCTCCGGCCAGGCCCGCGTTCTCGTCGCCACCGACGTCGCAGCCCGCGGCGTTCACGTCGACGATGTGCAGCTGGTCGTCCACGTCGATCCCCCGGCCGAGCACAAGGCGTACCTGCACCGCTCCGGCCGTACGGCGCGCGCCGGAAGCGCCGGCGACGTCGTGACCGTCGTGCTGCCCGAGCAGCGCAAGGACACCGCGGTACTGCTGCGCAAGGCGGACATCAAGGTCACTCCGATCCGCGTCACCGCCGATTCGCCCGCAGTGGCGAACCTCGTCGGTGAGCAGGCCCGTTACGTCGAGCCGGCGCCACGCGTCGAGCAGGCACCCGCACGTACCGGAGCCCCGCGCAACAGCAATGCTCGACGCGGCGGCCCGGCCCGCTCGGGTGGTCAGCCGCGCAGTGGTGGTGGACAGCCCCGCAGTGGTGGTCAGCCGCGCAGTGGTGGCGGACAGCCCCGCAGCGGTGGCGGCGGCCACAGCCGTCGTGCAGCAGGACCGGCCACGAGCCAGCGCAGCCGCTGATCTCGAGCTGAACTGATTCAGGCATGAGCGCGGGAAGCCCTCTCTACGAGGGCTTTCCGCGCTTTCCTGTTCTCACGCTCACCACCGCAGCGACCGCGCACAGTCCCGCCGCACCGAACCACGCCATCGTGTACGCGCCGGTTGCGTCTCGCACGACTCCCGCGACGACCGATGCGATACCGGCACCGATCTGATGTGAGGCGAACACCCAGCCGAACACCAGCGAACCTCGATCGCCGAAGACCTCTCGACACAGTGCAATCGTGGGCGGAACCGTTGCCACCCAATCCAATCCGTAGATCACCACGAAAATCACGATCGACGGTTGGATGGTCGCGGACAACAGCCACGGCAGGAACAGCAGCGACACGCCACGAAATCCGTAGTAGGCCGCGAGTAGGTAGCGCGGGTCGACGCGATCGGTCAACCAGCCCGATCCGATAGTCCCCACTATGTCGAAGATTCCCACCACCGCCAGCAGTCCCGCGGCGGTGGTTTCGTGCATTCCGTGGTCGTGCGCAGACGGGATGAAGTGAGTTCCGATGAGCCCGTTGGTCGTTGCCCCACAGATAGCGAAACCCACAACCAGAGCCCAGAACGTGCGGACGTGGCTCGCGTCGCGCAGAGCCTGTACAGCCGCCATCGCTGGATTCACCGTCGTATCCGCCACCACCGCCGTGTAACCCTCCGGCGCACCGTACGGGGTCACCCCGATGTCGGCCGGCATGTTCCGCAGCCACCGCAGGACGAACGGGACGACGATCAGCGAGCCACCCGCAATGAGCAACGAGGCGGCGCGCCAACCGGACCTGTCGACGAGTTGCGCGATCAACGGTAGGAAGATCAGCTGCCCCGTCGCGCTTCCGGCCGTGAGGATTCCCGACACCAGGCCACGCCGGCGCACGAACCATCGATCGGTCACCACCGCTGCGAAGACCAGGGCCATCGATCCGGTGCCGAGACCGATCATGACTCCCCAGGTCAACACCAACTGCCAAGCTTGGGTGACGAAGACACTCAGAGCGCTGCCTGCCGCGACGATCGTCAGAGCGACGGACGTCACCGCCCGGATTCCGAAGCGCTCCATCAGGGCCGCGGCGAACGGAGCCGTCAGGCCGAACAACACCAGATTGACGCCGACGGCCAACGACAGCATCGACCGTGGCCAGCCGAACTCCTCCTGCAGCGGCACCATCAACACACTCGGTGCCGCACGGAAGCCGGCGGCACCGACGAGGGCGAGGAACGCCACGGCCGCGACGATCCACGCCGGATGAAGTCGCCTGAGGGTCGCGATCTCGGATGTCACGCAGACAGTGTGCCTCAGTCGGCCTGGCACACTGGAGCGGTGACCGTCAGTTCTTCTCGCACCCCGAAGTCGGTGCCCCTCGGTCCTCAGGAATTGGCGACCGCCGCGGTCATGAGCAGCTTCACGGTCGCGTTGACGGTGATCGGTGTGCTCGTACCGATGGCCACGATTCTTCAGGTCGTTGCGGCCATCCCCATGTCGGTGGTCGCCCTGCGTTATCGCACGCGTGCTCTTCTCACCGCTGCGGTCGCGGGCACCCTCGTGGGATTCGTGGCTGCCGGCACCCAGACGGCTCTCACCGTGGCCACCGCGGCCCTGCTGGGAGGCCTGGTGGGCCGGGCGAAGCGCAAGAAGCAGGGACTGTTCGGCGTGATGGTCACCTCGCTGGTCGTCGGGCCTGCGCTCGGAGCCCTGATGGTGGTACTGCTGCTGATCCTCGCTCCGCTGCGCACCTTGTTCCTCGACACCCTCCGCAACACCCTGGAGGGAGTGTCGCGGCTGCTCGAGCGCACGTCGGCGTTGCAGGGTGCCGCCGACGTACTGCGCAGCAGCTCCACCGCCGTGCTGGACAACTGGTGGTGGTGGGTGGGCGGTTCGATCGCCTTCGGCATCGTCACCGGAACACTGTTCGCATGGCTGATTCTCACTGCCATCCTGGATCGTCTCTCCACCATCCCCACCCCCGAAGCTCTGGCCTCGAGCACCGCCGACGAGGAGATCGGACCGCTGCCGGTCACGCTCGGCTCGGTCGGATATCGATACCCGGGTTCGGCCACATCGGCCTTGACCGGCGTCGACCTGCGCATCGAACCGGGTGAATTCACGGTGATCGTCGGTCACAACGGCTCCGGCAAATCGACCCTGACGAGAATCCTGGCCGGCCTGGAACCCTCGGACGGTGTCGTCGAGCGGCCCGGTGCCACCGGCCTCGGCCGTTACGGCGGCACCGCCATGGTCCTGCAACGACCCGAGAGCCAGATCCTCGGCACTCGCGTCGCCGACGACGTGGTGTGGGGCCTACCGCCCGGCGATTCCCGTCCCGACGTCGAGGCATTACTCGACGAGGTTGGCCTCGGCGGAATGGGTGACCGCGATACCGCGTCACTGTCCGGCGGCGAAATGCAGCGGCTCGCCGTTGCCGCAGCATTGGCCCGCAGGCCCGCCCTGCTCATCGCCGACGAGGCAACGGCCATGATCGACGCGGACGGCCGCGAACATCTGGTCTCGCTCCTCGCCGAACTGCCTCGCAGACACGGAATGTCGGTCGTTCTCGTCACCCATCATGTCTCGGAAACCGTTGCCGCAGATCGCGTCGTGCATCTGCACGAGGGATACCAGGTACAGCACGACTCCACCTGGATGCAACCCAACGCCGCGTATCCCGCTGTGCTGCACGACAATTCGAGCCAGCGTTTGCTCGAAGTGGCCGGTGTGAAGCACACCTACAACCGCCGCACTCCCTGGGCGCAGATGGCGCTGAACGGGATCGACATCACCGTCAAGCGCGGTGAAGGAGTTCTGATTCTCGGCGGAAACGGCTCGGGTAAGTCCACTCTCGCCTGGATCATGGCCGGGCTCACCGGCCCGACGAAGGGCACCGCGCAGCTCGACGGCAAGGCCATGACCACACGGGTGGGCGATATCGGACTCGCGTTCCAACATTCGCGTCTGCAGTTGCAGCGTCGCACCGTGTCCGAGGACATCGCTGCGGCAGCCGGCCCCGAAACCGGTTCTGCCACAGTCTCGGCCGCCATGGATGCGGTCGGCCTCGACAGATCGCTCGCGGCCCGCGAAATCGACTCGCTCAGCGGCGGCCAGATGCGACGCGTCGTACTGGCCGGTCTCATCGCGCGCCGGCCCCGCATGCTGGTTCTCGACGAGCCGCTGGCCGGCCTCGATCCCCCTGGACGCGACGACATCATCGGCGTCCTCGCCGGACTGCGGGAACGGGGCGTCGCAATCGTGGTGATCTCGCACGATGTGGACGGCATGGACGCGGTCTGCAGCCGCACCATCACGATGTCCGACGGCCACATCGTCTCCGATTCGATCCTGGGGAGCGTGCCCTCGTGACCACCGTCGTACTGCGTCGAGTTCCTCGAGTTTCGCCGATCCACCGTCTGTGGGCCGGCACCAAGCTCGTCGTCGTGCTGCTACTGAGCGTCACTCTCGTGGTGGCACCGACGTGGCCCGCGCTCGGAATCGTGTTCGGCCTGTTGCTTATCGCCGCGATCATTGCGCACGTTCCGATCACCGCACTGCCGCGGCCACCGTGGTGGATCTGGGCACTGTTCGGCTTCGGTGCGCTGCTCAATGTGCCGATCGGCGGAGCAGCAGTGTTGGTGTACCTGCGGGCGACGCTGTTCGTGTTCGTACTGCTCGGTGCCTCGATGATGATCGGTTGGACCACCTCGATGAGCGACATCGCGCCTGCGGTGTCCAAGCTGGGTGCACCGTTGAAGAAGCTGAAGTTGCCGGTCGACGAGTGGGCGATCGCCGTCGCGTTGAGCCTGCGGTCGCTGCCCTTGTTGATCGAGGAGATGCGCACCCTCAACGCGGCCCGACGCCTTCGCCCCAAGCCCGTCGTCAACAGTGCCTCGGACAATTCACTGGTCGACATCGTCACGACCGTCATGTCGGTGGCCATCAGACGAGCCGACGAGATGGGCACGGCCATCACTGCTCGCGGCGGCACCGGGATGATCACCGCCACCGACTCGCGCTTCAAGGCCTCGGACGCGGTGGCGCTGACCGTGGTGACCCTCGCGTGCGCCGCAGCGATCGCGATCAGCTTCCTGTGGGGCTGAACTACTCGCCCGCGAGGCGCTCGGTGCGCGAGTTCAGTGCCTTGACGAACACGTCGGGGATATCGCGCGGATCCTCCGCTACATAACTCGTTCCACCCGTCACCGCGGAAATTTGTTGCAGCGCAACCGGATCTGCGTCACTGGTGACGCCGACGGTGACGATGACGATGGGCCGCACCGGATCCTGCTCCTTCTGCAGCGTTGCCAGCAGCTGATCGAGGGTGATACTGCCGTCGTCGTCGTTGGATCCGTCGGTCAGAATGATGACGCTGTTGACGTAGTCGGGGTCGTAGCCCTCCTTGACCCGCCGGAATGCGGCCAGCGTCGTGTCGTACAGCCCGGTTCCGCCTCCGACGAGAGCAGGAAGGCCCCGGATGGAATCGAGGATGGCCTGGCGCTGCGGCTTGCCGTCGAACGTGTTGCTCACCGGCCCGAGCGGCACCAGTTCTCGGTAGTCCTGCTTTCCGCCACCGAGTCCGATGGAGAAGGCCCACAACCCCATCTGAGTCTGGTCGCTGAAGAGATCGTTGGCACCGACCGATGCGTCGACGGTCAACGCGATGCGCGTCGAATCACCCGACTTCGCGGCCATCGAGCCCGATACGTCCTCGACCACGAGGGTGCGCAGCGGCAGGGCCAGCACGGCCCAATCTCGCAGTGTCGTCTCGATCGAGAGTGGGTTCTTGATCTCCAACGACGCAACGGATCCGACGCCCTTGCCGTCGGGCAACGGAGTGCCACTCGCAGTTCGGAAGCCGGCCGCCACCAGCGTGTCGGTGGCCGACTGCGTGGCCAGAACCGAGGCCAGGGCCGCTCCGGCCTTCTTGACTCGGTCGTAGTCGGGCCCGGCCGGAGCGGTCACTGCCAACGGGTAGTTGAGAAAGTAGCTGCCGGTCGGCGGAACCGACTCGGTGAGACTCGCGCCCGGGTTGTCCGCCTCGTAGGCGAGCAACGCCTGCTCGGTGGCCACGCTGGTACCACCTTCGGTAGCCACCTGGGCGACGAGATCGGGGGTGTCGTGCGGCGCGTCGGCAATGCGCCCGAAGTCCTGGGCCATGGGCACCAGAGCCGCGGATACGGCCTTGGCATCGGAGATCGCGACCTCGGACTCGGCGAGCGCGCCGAGTACCGCCGCATTCGACGCACTACTGGTGAGGGGATCGCCGATGCGTTGCCCGGGAAGTTGCAACACACTGAGCCAGGTGTCGGTGACCGGCACGGCGTCGGACTTCGAGATCAGGACCGGCACCGTGTTCGCGACGGACGTCTTGGCCAACTCGGGGAGAGCGCCGGTCGAGCGGAGAGTCTTGAGCAACCACAACGTCGAATCCGGAATCCACAGGTCCGGCCGGTTCACGGTGCCCGCGATCTCCGTTGCGGTATCGGTGGGACGCTCGGAGCGGACGTCGAAGTTCACGCAGCCGCGATCGAACTCGCCGGCCTGCGAGACGATCTGCCGAACCGGCTCGGCGATGGACGCGTCGACCGCGAGCGAGACGGTGTCCAGGGAATCGCACGAATTGGCATCGGACGCGCGGACGGCCTGGACTCCGAACCACCCACCGGCGGACACGACCACCACCGCGAGCGCAGCTGCGCCCCACGTCACGACAGGACTGAATCTGCGACTGCTGCCGCTGTGACGTCCAGACATCGACTTCGCCCCCTACTTCGATCCCCCGGCACGCCCCTGCACCGCGGTTGCGCCGCCTACCCGAAGTACCGGAAGGCACGCGGCGCACAGCATAGCCGCTCCCGTCACCGACCGGAACGGCTTCTCAGCGCATTGACGAAGACGTTCGGGATTTCGGCCGGATTTCGCGCGACGAAGCTGGTGCCACCGGTGGCGGCCGAAATCTGCTGCAGCACACCGGCATCGGCGTCGTCGGTGATGCCGATCGTGACGATGACGACCGGACGCGACGGGTCCTGCTCCGCGCGCAGCGTCGACAACAGCTCGTCGAGCGAGATGCTGTCGGGATCCTCGTTGGCACCGTCGGTGAGAATGATGACGCTGTTGACCGCGTCGGGGTCGTATCCCTCCTGCACGGTGCGGAACGCGGCCAACGTCGTGTCGTACAAGCCGGTACCGCCCCCGACCAAAGAGGGCAGGGTTCGAATCTGCTGCAACAGCACCTCGCGCTGACTGGTGTTGTTGACCTTCTCGTCCATCCGCCGGATCGGTGCCAGTTCCTTGTAGTCCTGACTGCCGCCGCCGAGTCCGATGGAAAAAGCCCACAATCCCATCGACGCGTTGTCGGGGAACAGTCCGTTGCCGGTCTCGCTGGCCTGCACCGTCATGGCGATACGCGAGTTCGCACCCGCGCTGTAGTTCATCGATCCGGAGACGTCTTCCATCACCAATGCCCGCGAGGGCAGGGCCAACACCTGGTACTGCTTCAGCGTCGACTCGGCGGCCTGCTGATCGG
The DNA here is from genome assembly GCF_054960675.1 of Rhodococcus sp. PSi06. Taxonomy (NCBI): domain Bacteria; kingdom Bacillati; phylum Actinomycetota; class Actinomycetes; order Mycobacteriales; family Nocardiaceae; genus Rhodococcus; species Rhodococcus sp. PSi06. Next base: position 159,792 of record NZ_JBHNYO010000011.1, on the reverse strand, counting down.
CAATCGTCAGGGGCGCAACCTCCCCGATCCCACGATCGGAATCCAGCACGGCATTGTCCGCAGATCTGAAGCCGGCCCCGGACAACGCCTGCTGACCCTGCTCGGATTCGATGGCTGCGGCCAGAGCCGTTCCGACGGACTTGGCGGCCTCGTGTCGATCGTCTGCAGGCTCGGTCACCGCCAACGGAAAGTTCAGGAAGATGCTGCCCGTCGGCGGTGCCGTCGCGCCGAGAGCGTCGCCGTTGTCGCGTTGATACTGCAGGAAGGTCTGCTCGGAGACCACGGCGACGCCGCCGCCCGCGACGACGTCGTCCAGGCGTGTCGTGGGATCGGCCTCCCCGCGCGTGGCGGCCTGAGCCTGGGCGATGGGGACCAGTGCGGTCGACACCGAGTCGAGAGCCTTCTCGTCGGAACCTGCTTCTGCCACCGCACCCAGAATGGCGGCGTCGGAGATGGTGTTGGCCAAGGGATTACCGATACGCAGGCCTTCGAGCTTCAGCGCGGTGAGCCAGGTGTCGAAGAACGGCACCTCATCCTTGCGCGCAGCCAGCACCGCCGGAGTGCTGGCCACCGACTGGCTCGCGAGGTCGATCAGCGAGGCAGTGGATCGGACGGTCTTCCCGATCCACAACGACGAATCCGGAATCCACAGCGAGGGTGCGTCATCACCCTTGGCCACCGCAGCAGACACCTGACCCGACTCGCTCGCAGTGACGGCGATTCGAGCGCAGTCCAGGTCTTCCGCGGACGTGCCGTCGACGATTTTCTGCAGCACCGGGGCGATCGAGGGGTCCGCGGCCACCGTGTACTCGGACTCGTCGCCGCACGCGCTGCCGAAGAACTTCTGTGCGACGAACACTCCGCCTGCGACGACCAGTAGCAGGACGACGGCAACGACGACGTACTTGGCGAACCCTCTGCTGCTCGTCGCGGACGACGGCGCGCTGTGCCTACCGGGCATGCATCTCCACTCCTACACCGTCAGGCGTAGATCTTGACGAACGTTTTCAGCGAGTTCTCGATGTCGCCCTTGAGTGCGCGGGCGACGCCGGACCCGATGGGACCGAACAGCGGTGCACCGCCCAGGTTGACGTCGATCGTGATCTCGGAGCCGTCGCCCTTGGACTTCACCGACAGGTCGAGACCGATCTTCACACCGCCCTTGCCGTTGCCCTTCAGCTCGAGCTTCTTGGGCGGATCGTAGGACTCGATTTTCCAGGACACCCGGTTGCGCATGCCCTTCACGCTGGCGATGGAGTCCAGAGTGGTGCCGACGGCCAGCTGCTCGGGCAGCTCACCGCGCCACGCTTCGTGGATGGAGAGCCACTGCTCGTATCCGGACAGATCGGACGCGTGCGCCCACGTCTGTTCGGGGGACAGTGGGACGTCGAGGGAAACCTTCAGCTTGGCCACAGCAGGGATGGTAACCGTTGGACGAAAAATGCCCGTGTGAGGCCTTGCTCACACGGGCACTTCCGAGACGGTCCTACCGGTGGATCAGTGGGCGCTGGCCTTCTCCGCACCGATACCGGTCAATGAGCGAACTTCCATTTCGGCCTGCTTGTCGGTGTTCTCGGTGTCCTTCGAGATCAGCGTTCCGACGATGCCGAGGATGAAGGCCAAGGGAATCGACACGATGCCGGGGTTGGACAGCGGGAACCAGGCGAAGTCCAGATCGGGCAGCATTGCCGTCTTCGATCCCGACACGGCCGGGGAGAAGATGATCAGCACTATCGTCGAGATCAGGCCGCCGTACATGCTGAACAGTGCGCCGGTGGTGGTGAAGCGACGCCAGAACAGCGAGTACAGGATGGTCGGCAGGTTCGCGGCCGCGGCGACGGCGAACGCCAGCGCCACCAGGAAGGCGATGTTCTGCCCGTTGGCGAGGATGCCGAGGCCGATGGCCAGCACACCGATGACGACGGCCGTGATGCGGGAGACCTTGACCTGCTTCTTGTCGTCGACCTTGCCCTTCTTGATGACGCTCGCATAGATGTCGTGAGCGAACGACGCCGACGCGGTGATCGTCAATCCGGCGACCACGGCGAGGATGGTGGCGAAGGCCACCGCCGAGATGACGCCCAGCAGAATCACGCCGCCGAGCTCGAACGCCAACAGCGGAGCTGCGGAGTTCTGACCGCCGGCCGAGGCCAGGATGCGGTCGGGTCCGACGATCGCTGCGGCACCGTAGCCGAGCACGAGGGTGAACAGGTAGAACGCACCGATGAGCGCGATGGCCCACACGACGCTGCGACGAGCTTCCTTAGCGGTGGGCACCGTGTAGAAGCGCATGAGCACGTGCGGCAGGCCGGCAGTGCCGAGCACGAGGGCGATACCGAGCGAGAGGAAGTTGATCTTCGAGGTGGCGCTGCCGCCGTACTGGGCGCCGGGCTCGATGACGTCACGTGCCCCGACGACCGGGTCGGCCGAACTGGACACCATCGCCTGCGCGCTGCCGAGCAGCTCGGAGAAGTTCAGACCGAACTTGGCGAGCACGAGCACGGTCATGAACGCGGCACCGGCGATGAGCAGAACGGCCTTGATGATCTGCACCCACGTGGTGCCCTTCATGCCGCCGATGAGGACGTACGCGATCATCAGTACACCGACGATGGCGATGACGATGGACTGGCCGGTGCGGTCGGAGATGTCGAGCAGAAGTGCGACGAGTCCGCCTGCGCCTGCCATCTGCGCCAGCAGGTAGAACAGCGACACGGTCAGCGTGGACAGAGCGGCCGCGGTGCGAACCGGGCCCTGCTTGAGCCGGAAGCTCAGCACGTCCGCCATGGTGAATTTGCCGGTGTTCCTGAGCAATTCGGCAACCAGCAACAGGGCGACGAGCCAGGCGACGAGGAAGCCGATGGAGTACAGGAAGCCGTCGTAGCCGTAGACGGCGATGGCACCGGCGATACCGAGAAAGCTTGCTGCAGAGAGGTAGTCACCGGCGATGGCGACGCCGTTCTGCGGCCCGGAGAATCCGCCGCCCGCGGTGAAGAATTCCGCGGAGGTCGCGTTCTTCTTCGAGGCGCGAATGACCACAGCCATGGTGATGAGGACGAACGCGCCGAAGATGGCGATGTTGACGAGCGGTTCACCGACGGTGGTGTCGGCGGCCTGGGCGAGTGTCATCACGACTTGGCTCCCTGGGAAGTTTCCATCTCGGCGCGCAGGGCTGCGGCGCGAGGATCGAGTTCACGGTTGGCGAACTTCACGTAGATGCCGGTGATGGCGAACGTCGTGACGAACTGGCCGAGGCCGAGCAGCAGGCCGACGTTGATGTTGCCCCACACCTTGGTCGACATGAAGTCGACCGCGTAGGTGCTCAGCAGCACGTAGGCGATGTACCAGACCAGGAAGAACCCGGCCATCGGGAACACGAAGCTACGCAGGCGACGGCGGAGTTCCTGGAACTCCGGACTGGCCTGCATGTCGACGAACGCCTGCGCGTCCGGTGGCGAATTGGTTTCCGGTGCGGTCACCTTGGACTCCTGAAGTTGGTGTGAGCTGTAGCTGACGGAAACAGTAGTGAGAGTCAGGTCACAACATCAGGGGGTGGCGGCGATCACACGACGGGCTGCGGGAGTGTGCGACGAGCGGTCGAGAACGGCGGTCGAGCGGCCTCGTTCTCGCTACAGCTCTCCCTCGCGGTCCTTGCCCATGTCGAGGCCTTCGGGCAGGTGCAGGCGAGCGAAGATACGGGAGACGTCGGGCGGCACCGCTTTTCGGGTGGCGAGACTGACGAGGATCATCGCAGCGAAGGCGACGGGAACGCTGACCGCCGCCGGATAACCGAGTATCGCTGCCGGCCACCCGCCGAGGACACCGTCGGCGATGGGGGTGACGACGGAGATCGACGCGGCAACGAGCGAGATACCGCCGCCGAACAGCATTCCGGTCGCGGCACCCGCAGCCGTGAGCCCGCGCCACCAGATGCCCAACACCAACAATGGGCACAGCGTGGATGCGGCGACGGCGAAGACGAGCCCGACGGTCCGCGAGAGGTCCAGCGAGACAACGGCGATCGACAGGACGAGAGGTACCGCGCCCGCGAGTACCGCGGCGACGCGGAAGTCCCGCACCTTGCCCGAGAGCACGTCGGTACTCAGCACCCCGGCGATGCTGACCAGTAGGCCGGACGAGGTGGACAGAAAGGCCGCGATGGCACCGGCGGCCACGAGAGCGGCGAGTAATTGCCCCGGGATTCCGGACAGCACGGAGCCGGGCAAGAGCAGAACCGCGGCGTCCGATGCACCGGTGATCAGCAGTTGCGGTACGTACAGGCGCGCGAAGACCCCGAGCACCGTCGGGAACAGATAGAACGTGCCGAGCAACGCCAGCACGGTCAACGACGTGAGTCGCGCGGCTCGACCGTCCGGGTTGGTGTAGAACCGCACCAGCACGTGCGGCAGTCCCAGGGTGCCGAGGAACGTCGCCAGGATCAGCGAGTAGACCTGATACAGCGGATGCGCTCCGCCCAGTCCCCCGCCGGGCATCGCCCATGCTCGGTCGGTGGTCGGGGCGCCGGCCACCACCGGAACCGGAGATCCCGCGTCGAGGGTGAGCAGGGTGCCGGATCCGAGCCGATGTTCGCCCGCCTCCAGCCTCACTCGTCCGTCCGCGCTTTGCTCGTCCAACGTTCCGGTCACCGACACCACGATCGGCGAATCGACCTGAACCACAACGTCGGTGGTGATGTCCACGACGGTCTGCTCGGTTACGGTCGGCGGTGCCGGGCTGCCGACGCTCCGATCGTCGGCGAAGAAGTGCACGGCCAGCACCAACGCCGGAATTGCGATCGCGGTGAGCTTGAGCCAGTACTGGAACGCCTGCACGAACGTGATCGAGCGCATCCCCCCGCCGACGACGTTGGCGATGACGATGAGCCCGACCGCCAGGGCTCCCACCCAGCCCGGCACTCCGAGCAGGATGTTCAGGGTCAGGCCCGCACCCTGGAACTGAGGCACCAGATACAGCGCGCAGATGACCACCACCACCAGCATCGCCACCGTGCGCAACCATGGTGCGCCGAGCCGGAACTCGACGAAATCCGGCACTGTGTACGCACCGCTGCGCCGCAACGGCGCAGCGACGAACAGCAATAGCCCCAGGTAACCCGCGGTGAAGCCGACGGGGTACCACAGCGCGTCGGCCCCGTACTTGGCGATGAGACCGGCGACCCCGAGAAACGATGCAGCAGAGAGGTATTCACCGCTGATGGCGGCGGCGTTCCACCGCGGCCCGACGGTGCGCGAGGCCACCAGGAAGTCCGAGGTGGTGCGAGCCAACCGAACTCCGTAGATGCCGATGCCCACGGTGGCGGCAGCTGCCACGAGCAGCGCGATCACCGTTGCGACGGGAATGGACTGGTTCACCGACGGCTAATCCTCGACCAAGCCTACGAACTCCGCCTCGTTGCGCTCGGCTCGGCGCACGTAGGCCCTCCCGACCACGAACAGCAACGGATAGATGACCACCCCCAGCACCAACCACGGCACTCCGATGCCCAGCCACGCGACGTCCGTGAAACGTGAGAGCAGCAAGCCCGACAACGGGATCGCGAACAGTATCGACAGCGTGACCACCGCGAGGCGCACCGACAACAACAGTTGGGCACGCACGAGACTGCGGACCAGAGCGTCACCCACCTCGGTTTGCTCCTGCACTTCGATGCGGGTGCGCACCATCCGCGCTCCGCGGCGCTGCGAGAGTACGACGCGCTGGCGATCCGGTTGACTCACCGCGTCCCCCTGCTCACCGTGACGACCACGATTGCAGCGGCCCGCGGACCAGCCTGTCCTTGAGTTCTCTGGCGTGCCTGCGGCTCACCGGCAGTTCGGATGCGGCCAGATCTCCACTGCCACGCAGGCACACCACCAGACCCGAACCGACACTCCTGATTCCGGTCACCAGCCGCAGCGAGACCAGGTAGGAGCGGTGCACCCGCAGAAATCCTGCATCGGCCCAACGACTTTCGAGAGCCGAGATCGGTATTCGCACCAGATGCGACCCATTGGCGGTGTGCAATCTGGCGTAGTCGCCGTCGGCTTCCACCCACGCGACCGAGGACCGGTGAACCAGCGTGGTCGTTCCTCCGAGTTCGACGGGAATCACCTCGTCCGCGGAGGTGTCGGCGGACGTCGCCGGCGTCCGTCGGGCGGCAACGACGCGCCGCACGGCCTCGGCGAGCCGATCCTCGCGCAGAGGCTTGAGCAGGTAGTCGACGGCACCCAGATCGTAGGCGGCCAGGGCCCGATCGTCGTGGGCGGTGACGAACACGACGGCCGGTGGCCGAGCGAATGCGGACAGAATCCCGGCCAGCTCGAGTCCGTCGAGGCCGGGCATGTTGATGTCGAGGAACACCGCATCCACGACGGACTGCCCGGAGCTCTGCTGGAGCTGCCGTAGTGCGGTGGTCGCGTCCTGCGCGGTATGCACCTCGGCGACGGCGTCCTGGCTGCGCAGCAGGAAGGCGAGCTCGTCCAGCGCGGGGCGCTCGTCGTCGACTGCGAGCACGATCAATCCGCGCCCACCTGCGGTTGCGGCCTGCGTCATGCCCGCACACCCGGCCTGAATTTGGGCACGCGAAGGCTCACTTTCGTGCCTGCGCCCGGTGCGGTGTCCACTACGAGACCGTAATCGTTTCCGAAGGCCGCCCGCAGCCGATCGTCCACGTTCGCCAGTCCGACATGGGCCGCGTCCTCGGTGTGCAGGCTGCCCGAGCGAAGTACCTCGGGGTCCATGCCCACACCGTCGTCCTCGATGCTGATCACCGCATCGGTGCCCTCGTCGGCGGCGACGATCGTCACGCGGCCCCCGTCGGCCTTGCCGGCCAGCCCGTGGCGGACTGCGTTCTCGACCAGTGGCTGCAGCGCGAGGAACGGCAGGACAACGCCCAACACCTCGGGCGCGACCTGCAACGAGACCTGCAGGGAATCACCGAAGCGCGCACGCTCGAGTGTCAGGTACCGGTCGATGTTGCGGAGTTCGTCTGCGAGCACGGTGAACTCGCCGGCGTTGCGGAAGGAGTACCGAGTGAAATCGGCGAACTCGAGCACCAGCTCCCGGGCCCGATCGGGATCGGTACGGACGAACGACGCGATGGTGCCCAGTGCGTTGTAGATGAAGTGCGGGCTGATCTGCGCCCGGAGCGCCCGCACCTCGGCGCGGTCCAAACGAGCCCTCGACGCATCGAGTTCGGCGAGCTCGATCTGCCCGCATGCGTAGCGCGCCACCTCGGCGATGGCACCGAGCACGCCCGGTCCCGGCTCGGTCACCAGAGCCGCACCCAACACCCCCACCACCGGCGAATCGTCGACGACCAACGGCTGCACCACCAACGCCTTCACCGAGTGGATCGAACCGAGGGGCAGGCGCACCAGAACTCGGCGTTGCCCGTCCACCGCCCGCTTCGCCGCCTCCACGAACGCCGGTGTCAGCTCCTCCCACGGACCGTCCCACGCCAGCAGGGAACCGTCGGGATCGCAGACACCGAGCGCGTCCGCTCCGGTCAGTACCCGCAGATGCGGCGCAGCGACCGATGCCGAACGGGTGTCGAGACCGTCGCGCAGCGGCGTGGCCGCCAGCGATGCAGTGTGCAGGGTGGAATGGACCGCACGCTCCTCGGGGGTGGTCAGATCACGTCGACCACGCAGGCTGATGACCGCGATCACGGTGACGATCAACGCCACGATCATCGCCAGCCAGGCCAGGGCCCCGGTCATCGTGCGGACCTCATCGCGCGCACGTGCTCGCGGTCGGGACGTTCAGGAACCGTTCGACGAGCCAGTCGACGCCGATACCGTTGGCGGCCAGGTCCGCGTGCCCCTGCTCGGGTTCTGCGCGCAGTTCCACGTCGTCGCCGAGTCCGCAGGCTTTCGCTACCGCGTCGCGGGTCCACTGCGGGTCGATCAGATCGTCGCGCTCGCCGACCAGAACGAACAGCGGAACATCTGTCCGCGACGTCGGCAGTGCGACCGCCGCGAGCCAATCCGCCATCCGATTCGCGGCCCGATCGTCGGCCGGGACGGCATCGGCGGGATCGATGACCGCACCCGCGTCGGCCTTCGAGAAACCGAGCAGATCGCTGCACGCCGTCAGTGCGGTCACGTTGTCGGCGAAGGTGCCGCGGATGTAGTCCGCGCGCTCGGCGCTCGGATCGGTGACGTGGAGGCCCTCGTAGAGAAACGGCACCAGCAACTGACGAGGCAGCGTCTGTTCGGTGTCCGATGCGAAGAACCGCGTCACATCGGCTACAGGCGACAGCGCGGCAACTCCTACCAATTGCAGGCCGTCACCGTACTCCGCCGTGCGTTCTGCGGCAGCCCAGACTGCTTGCCCGCCTTGCGAAGTGCCTATCGCGCCCCATCTGGTGCCGACATCGGGAACCACGTTGCGGGCCGCTCGCACCGCGTCGATGACGTCGTAGGCGGCGGCATCTCGGTCGAGGTAGGCGGGGTCTCCCGGCGTCCCGAGCCCCTGGTAGTCCGTCACCACCACCACTGTGCCGCGCTCGAGGAACGGCGTCACCAATCCGATGGTGCCCAAAAGATTCGGGTACAACGAGGGTGCGCATTCGTCGGTGACGCCGGTCGTGCCGTGCCCCACCGAGACGATCGGCCAGCCGCCCGCAGGCGCAGAACCCTTGGGCACGAACACCGTTCCCGACGTCTGCGTTCCACCGCCGGTCAGCCCGTCGGTGGTGCGGTACACGATCTTCGAGGCCGTCCCGCCCAGATATGCGACACCGATGTCGACCTGGCCCAGCGGCGTCGCCGACACGATGGATCCGCGCTCGTCACCCTCGGGCGCGGGCAGGGCCGCGGGGGCGGACGGCACGGGCTCGGCCACCGGCGCGCTGCAGGCGGCAAGCGCGAACACCAGCGCCGCGGTCGTCGCCAACCCGGTCGACCTCACTGTCTCTGCGCTCCTACATTGCGTTTCTCTACATCGATCGTCGTTCGATGCGGGCCTCGGCCGCAACCTCTTCCACGTCCAGACCATTCAACACTGCCCGCAGAGCCTCGTCCTCCAACTCCCCCGAGTCGCGGGCGGCGATGAGAGCGGCTCGTTGTGCGACCAGCACATTGTGGCGCAACGTATCGAACAACGCCCCGGCCGCCGCGATTCGCTTCTCCCGGTCCTCGGTTTCGTCCGCATCCAACCGTGCCCGCACCGAACGGCGAACCCGATCGATCACTTCGGTCACTCGCTCCCCATCCACTCCGGCGATACCGTCCTTCGCGGCGCGCTCGAGGTAGGTCTCGGCGGCAGTGCGGGCGATGGCCTGCGAGAGCAATCGCTGATTGTCGGTGCGTTGCTTCTCGAGTGGATCGGCGACGTCGAGCCGACGGATCAGCAGCGGAAGCGTCAGGCCCTGCAGCAGCAACGTCCCGACCGCGACGACGAACGCCACGGCCTGGATCACGGCGCGGCCGGGGAACTCGTCCCCCACCACGGTCGTCAACGGCACACCGGCGGCTGCGGCCAGCGTCACCACTCCGCGCATGCCGGCCCACGACAGCACCATGTTCTGCTGCCACGTCAGGCCGTTACCGGCCGACACCTCTCGTCGAAAGATCTTCCGAAACAACGTGTCTCGACCGGAATTGGCAAAGATCCAGGCGGGGCGTACGGCCATGACGACCAACAGCACCACCACGGCGTACGCGAAGACGTGATGGACCGGCAGGCCCTCTCGCTGGACCTCCCGGATCACGAACTTCAGCTGTAAACCCATGTAGGCGAACACGAACGCCTCGAGCAGTAGGTCCAGCGTCGGCCACACCTGACGTTCCTGGACTCGCGTGGTGACCGAGACGTCTGCGGTGACACGCCCCAACACGAAACCGGCGGTGACCACGGCGAGGACGCCGGAGGCGTGTATCTCCTCTGCTGCCAGATACGCCGCGAACGGCAGCACGAGACCGAGCACCGTCTCGAGCGCCGAGTCGGCGATGCGCCGTCGGACGAACCGGACGATGCGCGAGAGGACCAGGCCGACCAGGACGCCACCGACGATTTCGTACAGGAAGAACAACACCGGCGAACCCAGCTCGATGCGACTGCCCGTCACCGACGCCACGGCCAGAGTGAACAGAGTCAATGCGGCCGCGTCGTTCACCAGGCTCTCCCCGGTGAGGATGGCCATCATCCTGGCGGGCAGGCCGAGCTTGCGGCCGACGGCGATGGCCGACACCGCGTCGGGTGGCGCGACGACGGCACCGAGCACCAGGGCCGCACCGAGCGTCAGCTCCGGAACCAGCAGATTGGCGAACCAGCCGACGACGAGCGTCGTCACGACCACCATGACCAGTCCGAGCCGGAGGATCTGACCAAGGTTCCGACGAAAGGTGACGAACGAGAAATCCAGCGCAGCCGAATACAGCAGCGGCGGCAGCACCACACCGAGGATCAGGTTGGGCGAGAGGTCGACGTGCGGAACGCCGGGGACGAACGACGCGATGGACCCGACGGTGACCAGAACGAGCGGGACCTGAAGGTCCAAACGCTTGGCGAAACCGGCGACGGCGATCGCGAAGATGACTACGAGAAGAAGAATCGGTCCGTCCACCCCGACAATTCTGCCGTCAGCCGCACCCTTCGGCGCGACCGACGGCAGCGAATGCCGGAATCGGACAACCGATATGCCCTACTTGTCCGGAATTGCCTTCTTGGCTGCTTCCTGCACCTTGTCGATCTTGTCGGAGTACTTACCGCCGGTCTTGTTGTCGATGAAGTCACCCGCCTTGTCCACGACGTCGTCGATCTTGTCCGAGTTCTCGGCCGCAAGGTCCTTGCCCTTGTCGACGATGCCCTTCAGATTGTCTGCGAAGCCCATGACCTACTCCTACCTCGAGGGGTACAACCGAACACCTGGCAGCTTACGTTTTGTACTGCCGGTTGCGCAGTACCGATCCGAAGCGGTGGGCAACCTCGACGAGCGCGATACCGATGCCGCCGATGATCAACGCGCTCGTGGTGGCACCGACGTTGGAGGGATCGAGCTTGAAGAACGTGCGGCAGAACGGAATTGCGAACAGCAACAGGTACCCGCCGACCGATCCGGCGAGCAGCAGGATCTTCCACCAGTTGTAGGGCCTGGCCACGACGGCCAACACCCACAGCGCGATCATGATCAGCGTGATCAATGCCGTGGTGCTGGCCTGCGTCACCTGGGTCTCGGTGGCGTTCGGACCCGCGTAGACCAGCAGGTAGGAGACGAACGTGCACGAGCCGACGATCAGCCCGGACGGGACGGCCAACCGCATCACCCGCGAGACGAACCCACTGCGCGCTCGCTCGTTGTTGGGCGCGAGCGAGAGGACGAAGGCCGGAATGCCGATGGTGAACCAGGCGGCGATCGTCACGTGCCGCGGCAGGAACGGATACGGAATCGGCTCGAAATGGAAGACCTGGGACAGGACACCGGATATTCCGATGAGAAACGCCAGCAGCACCGAATAGACGGTCTTGGTCAGGAACAGGTTGGACACGCGCTCGATGTTGCCGATGACGCGTCGCCCCTCCCCCACGACGTAGGGCAGTGTGGCGAACTTGTTGTCCAACAGCACGATCTGCGCGACGGCACGCGTTGCCGCGCTTCCCGACCCCATCGACACGCCGATATCGGCGTCCTTGAGAGCCAGCACGTCGTTGACGCCGTCACCGGTCATCGCGACGGCGTGGCCGCGAGATTGCAACGCGCCCACCATCGCTCGCTTCTGATCGGGCCGCACCCGCCCGAACGTCGTCGAGCTCTGCAGGGTGTCGGCCAGTTGCTCGGAATCCTCGGGCAACTCACGAGCGTCGATCGGGGCGTCGCCGCCCGGCAGTCCGAGTGAACCCGCGACCGCGCCGACCGACACGGCGTTGTCTCCGGAGATGACCTTGACCTGCACCTGCTGACTCGCGAAGTACTCCAACGTCTCTCGCGCGTCCTCGCGCACCTTCTGCTCGAGAATCACCAGAGCGCGCGGAGTGACGACTCCCGGCGCATCCGCGTCGTCCACGGCGAGGTCACTGCTGGCGAGCAGCAAGACCCGCAGGCCCTTCGCCCCAGCGGATTCCGCGCGTCGAGCCGTGTCCGAGCCTGGATCGAGCAAGACGTCGGGGGCACCGAGGAGCCAGTTTCCGTGTTCGCCGTAGGACACACCGCTCCACTTCTTGGCCGAGGAGAACGGTGCCACCGCGCTCTGCGTCCACCCCGGTGCGTCGGGATACGCCTCGCCCACCGCCTGCACACTGGCATTGGGACGCGGGTCGTCGTGCGCCAGCGATGCGAGAGTTGCTGTGACGGAATCGGAGTCACGCTCGTCGATCAGTACCAACTCGGACAGCCGCATCCCGTTCTCGGTGAGGGTGCCGGTCTTGTCGGCACACACCACGTCGACGCGGGCCAGCCCTTCGATGGCGGGCAGCTCCTGCACCAGGCATTGCCGTTGCCCGAGCCTGATGACGCCCACCGCGAACGCGATCGACGTCATCAGCACCAGGCCCTCGGGGACCATGGGAACGAGGGCGGCCACCATGCCGTTCAGAGCCGGCCTCAAAGCCTGCCCGCTGGAGAACAATTGGTTGTAGATGATCAGCGCACCGGCCGGGATCATCAGATAGGTGATGAACTTCAAGATCTTGTCGATACCGCTGCGCAGCTCGGACTTGACCAGGGTGAACTTGCTGGCCTCCTCGGCGAGCTTGGCCGCATAAGCATCGCGACCCACTTTCGTGGCTCGATATGCCCCGCTGCCCGAGACCACGAAACTGCCCGAAAGCACCTGCGCTGCTTCGAGTTTGTGCACGGTGTCGGCTTCACCGGTGAGCAACGACTCGTCGATCTCGAGGCTCGCGGTCTCGATCACCTCACCGTCGACGACGATCTGATCGCCGGGGCCCAGTTCCACGATGTCACCGAGCACCACCTCGTCGGGCGGAACTTCCTTCGAGACACCGTCGCGTCGCACCTGGGGCTTGTTCTGGCCGACGATGGCCAGCCGATCCAGCGTGCGCTTCGCGCGGATCTCCTGGATGATGCCGATGCCACTGTTCGCGACGATCAACAACCCGAACATGCCGTCGATCACCGAGCCGGTCGAGAGCACGATGATCAACAGCACACCCAGAATCGCGTTGATGCGAGTGAACACGTTGCCGCGAACGATGTCGCGCACCGATCGAGAGGCACGGGCCGGAACGTCGTTCGACTTTCCCTCGGCCCTGAGCCTGGCAACTTCCGCCTCGGTCAGCCCGGTGTCACGCTGCGCATCGGCGTCGATAGACATGCGTGCAGCCTAGTTGGGTCGTTTCTGCAGGCTCCACTCCTGCCTAGTTGGGATCTGCTCAGCCCAGCCGAGCCCACCAGCGATCGTCGTGCAGCGTTCGCGTGCCGTCTATTCGTTGCCCCGGCATCGGCACCGCCACCTGCACTCCGACGTCCTGCGCGGCAGCGTGCAGCCGCACGATCGGCTCGGACCACGGGTGGAACGCCAGGTTGAACGTGGCCCAGTGAATCGGCACGAAGATGCCCGACGGCGTCAGATCCACGTGGGCCGTGACCGCTTCCTCCGGATTCATGTGGATATCGGGCCACCGCACGTCGTAGGCACCGACGGGCAGAAGCGTCAGATCGAACGGTCCGTACTTGCTGCCGATCTCGGCGAACTTCGGGGTGTAGCCGGTATCGCCGCCGAAGAAGACCCGTCGAACCGGACCGGCGAAGGCCCAGGACGCCCACTGCGTCGAGTCTCGGGTCAACCCTCGCCCGGAGAAGTGCCGAGCTTCGGTGCACGTGACGGTGAGGCCGCCGATGTTCGTCTGCTCGTCCCAGTCCAGTTCGATGATGCGTTCGTCGGGCACTCGCCATTTGCGCAGGTGCGCGCCGATGCCGAGCGGCACCACGAACGGTGCCGACTGCGTGCTCGCCAGCTTCTGCACCGTGGTCTTGTCGAGATGGTCGTAGTGATCGTGAGAGATCACGATGGCGTCGACCTGCGGAAGATCGGTCAGAGCAACGGGAGTCGGGTGCATGCGCGCAGGGCCGACCACGGTGGACGGCGAGACGCGGTTGCTCCACACCGGATCCGCGAGAATGCGGTAGCCGTCGACCTCGACGAGCACACTCGAATGTCCGTACCAGGTGACCGCCAGCTCACCCGCATCCACGGGGGCAATCGGAGGGGCCAACGGAATGGCGCGTTGCGGTCTGCCCTTGCCCCGCTCGGTGAACAGCGAGACGAGAATGTTCTTCTGCCCCTTCTCGCCTCGGCCCGGCACGAAGCTGGAACTGGGATCGGAGTTGTGGAATCGGCGATCGCGATACCGCGGGGAGCCGGCCGCATACGGCGAGATCTGTACCCGTCGCGCACCGATTGCCGACGGGAGTCCCCACAGAGCGCGCGCCAACCATGCCCCACCCACAGCTGCGGACACTCCTGTAACCCACTTGGTCTTCGTCACGGCCACCACAGTAGGCGGCTCCGACGTCTGCGCAGCTCACCCGTAACCTTGCCGTAGAATATTCGCGTCGGTTTTGCTGCTAGAAGGGGAGACATTGAGTACCGAACAGCTCGAATTCCAGGCGGAGACGCGCCAGCTCCTGGATCTGATGGTGCACTCCATCTACTCCAACAAGGACAGCTTTCTCCGTGAACTGATCTCGAACTCCTCGGACGCGCTGGACAAGCTGCGCCTGGAGTCGTACCGCAACAAGGATCTGGACGTCGACGTCTCGGATCTGCACATCGAGATCGACATCGACTCCGGTGCCCGCACGCTGACGATCCGCGACAACGGCATCGGCATGTCCCGCTCCGAGGTGATCGACCTCATCGGCACCCTCGCCAAGTCGGGTACCGCCGAAGTACGCAAGAAGCTCAAGGAAGCCAAGGATGCGGCCGCGTCCGAGGAACTGATCGGCCAGTTCGGCATCGGCTTCTACTCCACGTTCATGGTGGCCGAGAAGGTCACGCTGCTCACCCGCAAGGCCGGGGAGAGCACGGCAACCAAGTGGGAGTCCACCGGCGAGGGCACCTACGAGATCACCGACGTCGACGACGCCCCCCAGGGATCCTCGGTGACGTTGGCACTCAAGCCCGCCGACGAGGAAGACCACCTCCACGACTACGCGTCCGAGCGCAAGATCAAGGAACTGGTCAAGAAGTACTCGGACTTCATCGCGTGGCCCATTCGCATCGACGTGGAGAAGCGCGTCAAGAGCGAAGAAGAGGGCGGCGAGGACACCGTCACGATCGAGACCGAGACGATCAACTCGCAGAAGGCACTGTGGACCCGCTCCAAGGACGAGGTGTCCGAGGACGAGTACAAGGAGTTCTACAAGCACGTCAGCCACGCCTGGGACGAACCGCTCGAGGTCATCCCGTTCAAGGCCGAGGGCACGTTCGAATACCAAGCGCTGCTGTTCATTCCGTCGCAGGCACCGTTCGACCTGTTCATGCGCGAGAGCAAGGCCGGCGTACATCTGTACGTCAAGCGCGTCTTCATCATGGACGACTCGCAGGAACTGCTGCCCGAGTACCTGCGCTTCGTCAAGGGTGTCGTGGACGCAGCGGACCTCTCGCTCAACGTCTCTCGCGAAATCCTGCAGCAGGACCGGCAGATCCGCGCGATCCGTCGACGCCTGACCAAGAAGGTGCTCTCGACCGTCAAGGAGCTGCAGAGCGAGCAGCCCGACAAGTACAAGACGCTGTGGTCGCAGTTCGGCACGGTCCTCAAGGAAGGCCTGATCTCCGACTCCGACAACCGCGAAACCCTGTTGGGCATCTCGTCGTTCGCGTCCACCAACTCCGAAGAGGGTCTGACCACTCTGGCCGAGTACGTGGACCGGATGAAGGACGGCCAGCAGCAGATCTACTACATGACCGGTGAATCCCGTCAGCAGATCGAGAGCTCGCCGCACATGGAGGCCTTCACGGCTCGCGGTCTCGAGGTGCTGCTGCTCACCGACTCGGTCGACGAAGTGTGGGTCGGCAACGTCACCGACTTCGACGGAAAGTCGTTCCAGTCCATCGCCAAGGGCGAGGTGGACCTCGACACCGAAGAGGAGAAGAAGGAGTCCGAGGCCAAGCGCGAGGAGCAGGACAAGGAGTTCGCGGACCTGCTCACCTGGCTGACCGACACCCTCGGCGAGGACGTCAAGGAGGTACGTCTGTCGACGCGCCTGACGACGTCACCGGCCTGCGTCGTCGGTGACGAGTTCAGCTTCTCCCCGCAGCTCGAGAAGATGTACAAGGCGTCGGGACAGTTCGTACCGACCTCCAAGCGCATCCTCGAACTCAACCCGAACCACGACCTGGTGACGGGACTGAAGAAGGCTCGCGAGGATCGCAGCGACGATCCGCACCTCGCCGAAACCGCCGAATTGCTCTATGCGACGGCACTCATGGCCGAGGGCACCGAGCTCAAGGACCCGGCGAAGTTCTCCAAGCTGCTCGCCGATCGGTTGACGCGCACCATCTGAGCGGCTGCGCCGCATGTGAGCGTGGAGCCTGCGGGTCGTTCCGCAGGCTCCACTGCTGGGTCACTGTTCCGGCAGGATGTGCTCCCCCGTCTTGTCGGTACTCAGCGACAGCGAACTGATGTACTGCTTCTCACCGTCGGGCCCGGGCACGTTGGACGCGATCATGTCGGGTCGCTCGAATTCCATGCCGCTCACGTGGCACATCACGAGCTCGTCCGACGGGTTGCCGTGCTCGTCGAACATCGGCAGATCGATCCCGTCGTCGGTGCGGCGCAGGTAGTACTTGCCCTTGGTCGCCACCGCCAAGATGGGCGGAAGCACCAGTGCGAGAACGAGAGCCACGATGGGCGAATACGGTTTGATCGCAGATCCGAAGGCCCCGAAGAACACGAGGATCGACAGGACGGCCGACACCGCCATCGATCCGAAGCCGACCGGGTTGATGTTGTAGAGCATGCCGCGTCGGAACTCGGGCACCTTGGGCGAGAGCCTCAGGATGTACTTGTTGAAGACGATGTCCGAGGCCACCACCGCGATCCACGCGATACCGCAGTTGGCGTAGAACCCGAGGATGCTGTTGAGGAAGTCGAACATGTTGGCTTCCATCAGAATCAGCGCGATCGCGAGATTGAACAGCACGAACACCATGCGACCCGGGTAGGTCTTGGTGATGCGGGTGTAGGAGTTGGTCCACGCCAGCGACCCGGAATACGCGTTGGTCACGTTGATCTTGATCTGGCTGATGACGACCAGGATGACCGCGAGCGTCATCGCGAGCCAACCCGGCATGAAGTTCTCGTAGATCTCCAGGAACTGATGCACCGGCTCGTTGGCGATGGTGGATCCGTCGACGACGTTGGCGATCAGGTACACGGCGAGAAAGAGACCGACGACCTGCTTGAGCGCACCGAAGATGACCCAGCCCGGACCGGCGAGAAGTACTGCCGTCCACCATCTCCGAGAGTTCTCCGGAGTTTTGGGTGGCATGAAGCGCAGGTAGTCGATCTGCTCGGCGATCTGCGCGATGAGCGAGAGACACACACCGGCGGCGAGCATGACCGACCCGACGTTGACGCCCTTGCCGTCGGCTCCGTCCTGCCCACCGAAGGCGAAGAACTCCCCCACCGAATCGGGATTGCTGATCACCAGGTAGACGAACGGCAACACCATCAGGACGAGCCACAGCGGAGTGGTCCAGACCTGAAGTTTGGCAAGAGCTTTCATGCCGTAGATGACCAGCGGGATCACCATGATCGTCGAGACCGCGTACCCGATGGGCAACGGGATGCTCAGCCCCAGTTCGAGTCCCTGCGCCATGATCGAACCTTCGAGCGCGAAGAAGATGAACGTGAACGTCGCGAAGATGACGTTGGTGACGACGGACCCGTAGTACCCGAATCCGCTTCCCCGCGTGATCAAGTCGAGATCGATGTTGTAGCGGGCGGCATAGTAGGCGAGCGGAAGCCCGGTCAGGAAGATCACCACGGCAAAAACCAGGATGCCCCAGAGTGCATTGCCGGTTCCGTAGGAGATTCCGATGTTGGCACCGATGGCGAAGTCCGCGAGATAGGCGATCCCGCCGAGCGCGGACGTCGCGACGACACCGGTTCCCCATTTACGGTAGCTACGCGGCGCGAAGCGCAGCGTGTAGTCCTCGAGCGTCTCTTTCAGCGCGGTGTCTGTCGGCGCAGGCTGTACGGCGGTCATGGCTCAGTAACGTAGAACCGCAACGTTGCCGCAGTGTCTTGCGTGTGTGTAGCTACTGTTACTCAATCCGGCGTTTCGGACACGCGCCTCGGAATCGATCGCGGAGCGCCCCCACACGCGTCGGTCACCAGAGCGATCACACTCGCCAGTATCGGTGCTCGCATCAGCCAACCCAGCACCGCCCAGCCGAGGGTCAGATGCTCGAGTGCACATCCGATGGCCCGAGTGCCGTCGGCGACGACGCATCCGTCGGCGCTCTCGTAGCGAACCCGCCGCAGCGCGTCCGGATGGTCCTCGGCGGCCGCGATCACCAGCCCCGCCGACGAACGACGGGCGAACCACGGACCGACCGCACTACACGGATCGCACGTGACCGACGCGTACAGCGTGCCCGACGCGCGGTCCGGCCGCGCGTGCCATCGGGGCAACCAGTTGCGAACCTGCGATCGGTGTTCGGTCCAGGCCGGTCCGAACCGGGCCGTCAGATGACTCGTCTCGTTCCACGCCGCGATGCCGCTACTGAATGCGGCCCCGGCCACCGCAGCGAGAATCAGCGCCGGCGCACCGAACAGAACTGCGCACGCAACGAGAATCAACACCGCACACAGCTGCATCGGATTGCGCACGAACGCATAGGGTCCCGACGTGACGAGACGAGTGGGCGGATCCCAGGGAAACGGCGTTCCGTGGCCGATGATCGCGAAATCCCAAACGGCGCGCAGGGCGACGATGCCCAGCACAGCGATCACCTGGATGGTCACCGAATCCAGCAGACCTCCCATCCCGGCGAGTACACCTGCCCACGATTTCCCGGTCGCCTCGAACGCGATAGAGGGAATCACGAAGACCAGCAACGATGCGAACAGCGCCATCTGCAGCACTACCCGGACCCGCAATGCGCGCCGAGTCGCCGTCAGGATGCCCAATGCCGTTGCCGGGACGAGACATACGAGAACGGCAACCGCTTCGCCCCACCACCACGCCGGTGCCAGGACCACCAGGGGCTCGAGACTGCCCATCACCAGAACGTCGGCAGTGACCAGAACGGCGACGACGAGCAGCTGATTCACCCACCGCGACAACAGGATCGGTACCGCTCCCCACAGCAACGCCCAACCGAACATCACATCGATCGGCACCTCGAACCATTCGAGACCGTCGGTCCCGAAAGTCCACCACCCCAGGTGAACCGCAAGCGCGTTGACGGGCAGCAGACTCACGGCGCACCACAGCAGGGCCAATACCGCGGCACCCCGCCCTTTCACATCCGCTCCGACACCCCACAGACCCGCTGTCCACAGCGCCGCCACCGAGATCAGCGGTACCAGCACCACCGCCGACCGCAGTGCCGCGATATCGAGGCCGGTCTGCATCGAAGCGCTCACCCCTCGAGGTCGAGCGAATCCAGGAGATAGCCCGCTGCCCGCTCGGCCACGACGCGCTCGATGGGGCCGAAATACCAGGCGGGCGCCAATTCGCGGTCGAAGTTCAGCGTCCACGTCACCGCGGTGCGGCCATCGCCCTGCTCGGACCAGCCGATGTCGATCGTCTTCCAGGTCAACCACGTCGCGAGCGGGGTCGTGTCCGAGACCACGCGCATCCGAACCGATGTTGCGCTCCGCTCGGTCACCTCGAGCGTCAACGCGGACGACTGCTCACCCCAGTGGTGGGTGGACATCATCGCGGGCCGATGGTGCGCCCCGGCGAACTCGACGATGCGTCGATCGCCGACCTGCGAGCCCTGCACGTCGTCGTGCTGCGGTTCCGGAAACCCCCAGGACAGAATGCCCGACGGCGCGACCTCGTGGAATCTCAGCGGCGACCCGACGGCCGAACCCACCTCGTCGGAGGAGGCGTCGAACACCCGGGTTGCCGAGACCGTCGAGTCCGTAGGGAAGGTCGTCATCGGCAGCACACCCTCGGTCGCCATGACGAGTACGAGCACGGGCAGAACCGAGATCTGGAGTGTGCTGCCGCCCTGTCGCTTGAAGTAGGAGATCAGACCCGCCACGATGATGGCCACACCGTAGAAGATCGGTGCCGCGAAGATGACACAGATGAAGCCCTCACCCAGCACGATCATCGACAGCAAAAGACATACCGTCACCACCTTGACCGTCGTGCCGATGACGCTTCCCCACGGTGCCGACAGCACCACGACGATGGCCAGCACGGTAGGAATGCCGACGTAGAAGGCGGCGGTCTGCTCATGACCGGTCTTCTGCAGCAGCGTGCGGACGATCACCGCCACGGCGAGGGCCAGCACGATGGCAGCCAACACCCACTGCTGGCGGTTCGGTCGGTGCGGCTCGCTCGGAACGAACTGCGGCTCGGGTCCCCCTGTACCGGTCATTGTGACAGTCGATCACACGGAGGGGCACCTCGAGGCAGAAGAGTCAGGCGGCTGCGCCGGCTTCCAGCAGGGAGAAGTTGGACAGTTCCGCGCGAAGCATGTTCATCGCGCGATGCTGGGCCACCCGTACCGCACCTGCCGTCATTCCCAATGCTTCGCCAGTCTGCGGTGCAGTCAGGCCCCACACGACGCGCATGAGGATTATCTTGCGGTACTTCGTCGGCAGGGTGTCCATCAGCGCCTGTGCATGACTGCGCAGTTCGCCGCCGAGGGCGAGCTGCTCGGGGCCTGCGTCCTGAGACTGTTCCTCGGGCATTTCGTCGATGGAGAATGTCTGTCGCAGTACCGATTTGCGTCCGGCGTCGGCCAGCTTGTGGGAAGCGATTCCGTACACGAACGCCATGAAGGGCTTGCCCATATCGCGGTACTTGGGAATCGCGGTGACCAACGCGAGGCAGACGTCCTGCACCACATCGTCGGCGGCGACATCGAGATTGCCGATCCGCGCGGCGCAGTATCTGCGTACCGGAGGCTGGATCAACACGAGCACCTGCTCGAGTGCTGATCGGTCTCCCGCGACAGCGTGCGGTACTACCTCTTCGAGCCTGTCCACGCCCATGGCCGATCTCCTCACTGGCAACGCGCGTCCTCTCCTGAACGCTCATGAGTGCTTCGGCGCAGATTCCCGTTCGGCTTGGTCGCAGTGGGTACCACATCTGAAAAAAATGTGACTCAGGTAACACGGTGTGTCTGCGGAGCGAAGTACCGGACAACGAACCCGTCGCAGCACGTGACCCTCACCCCCGCGGAGCGCACATGAACACCAGCGAGCAGATCCATCAGGTCGGTCGCCGCAGCACCGTCGCTGCCGCTGATGGCACCGCCCTGGCTGTTCGGGAATTCGGATGCTCGGATGCGCCGCTGACCGTGGTGTTCGTGCACGGCCACTGCCTGCGCATGCAGTCGTGGACCGATGTGCGACGAGAAGTGGAGCGCACCTGGGGAGACGACGTCCGAATCGTCATGTACGACCACCGCGGTCACGGGGAATCGAGTGCGGCCGTCCCCGAGAACTGCACAATCGATCAACTCGGCGAGGACCTGGCCGATGTGATCCGCGCTGTCGTGCCGGTGGGGCCGTTCGTTGTGATCGGACACTCCATGGGTGGAATGACTGCGCTCTCCTACGCTCGTCAATACCCGGATGCCATCGGATCGCGTCTGGTCGGGGTCGGATTGATCGCAACGTCCGCAGGCGGGATCACCGACGACGGGCTCGGCAGCTGCCTCGCCCATCCGGCCGTGGCGGTGTTCCAAGCGGCTGTTCGACGCGCCCCCCGGCTGATGTCCGGTGCCAAGAAGCTCAGTCGAGGCGTCTGCGCACCGATCGTCAGGACAGCAGGCTGCGGATCCCGAACCGTCAGCCCACGAGTGGTCACGCTGGCGACGGCCATGCTGGGCGAGACGTCCATCGTCACGCTGGCGGGGTTTCTCGGGGCATTCCGTGGTCTCGACGAGATCGCCGGCCTGGCAGCGCTGGCGACGATTCCCACGTTGGTGCTGTGCGGCTCGGACGATCTGATGACGCCGATGCGCCACTCGGAAACCCTGGCCTCGCACCTCCCGGGCGCACGGTTGGTACGCGTCGCGCAGGCCGGACACATGGTGATTCTCGAACGAGCACACGAGGTGGCGAACGACATCGTCGAACTCGTGACGGCAGCCAGACGCGCGCACGTGTCCGATCTCGCGCTGGCGCGTTAGACCCGAAGACGACTGTGGCCCACACCGGACATCCGGTGTGGGCCACAGTTCTACTGCGCGGGAATTACTTCTTGACGGCGGGGGGAGCGTTGAGGAGCTGGATGAACTGTCCGGCGTTGGCTGCGACGGCGCCGAGGCCACCGCCGGCGGTACCGGCGAGCGATCCGATGGAACCGAGAGCGATGGCACCGATGACGCAACCACCGATCGGGCCCATTCCGAGAAGCGTGGCAACCGGTGCGGTCACGACGACTCCGGTGATGATTCCGAGGATGCATCCGCCGACGATTCCGGTTGCGGCACCGAGGAATCCACCGACAGAGGCCGTGAGGCTGAGGTTGTCCTTGACGCCTGCGACAGCGGCAGGCAGGTCGACCTGCTGCAGGCCGGGGATAGAGGTGGAGGCCGGGGTGGCCGCGGCAGGCGACACATCGGCGGTCAGGGTGGCGTGGTTACCGTCGATCACGGCAGCGACGGGGTGCGAGAATCCGTCGGCGGCAATGGCGAGCGGCACGGATTCGACCACTGCACCGTTGGTGTCACGCACCACGAGGTGGTTGTCCTCGTTGCTCAGGGTGCCGGCCGTCGTATCGACGAGGACCTGGTTGCCGGCCTGGGTGACGTTCCACCCGACGGCAGCGGTGGGAGCCGGTGCCGGATCGGCGTAGGCGGTGCCCATGGCGGTCGTCATCGCTGCAATGACCAATGCGGACGTTGCCGCGAATCGAGTCAGCTTCATGTTCCTCAGTCTTTCGTCGTGTCCATCACTCGATGCCGAGCAGCGAAAAACTATGGGGGAAACACGCGGTCGAGGCGAACCCAAGATGAACGAACGGGGTCGAATCGAACAACGATCGATCGGATCAACCCGAAAGGGACAGAACGACTTTCAGCGACCGATCGGTTCGTAAAGAGGACGTATGCGTTGCCGCTACTTACCGAAAAGGCCCGGCTTGTTGCTGCCGCCGTGGCCCACCCCGAAGTCGTATGCGGACTCGGCATGCTCGTGCTCGTCGAGGCCGTCGGCTTCGTGCTGGGCATCGGCGCGCACGCCCATCACCGCCCTGATCGCGAACGCGATAACGGTGGTGACGACGGCGCAGTAGACGAACACCGCCACGACCGCTATCGCCTGCACCCACAGCTGATGCAGCCCGCCGCCGTAGAACAGACCGTCCACCCCGGCCGGCATCTGCGCGCTGGCGACGAGCCCGATCATCAGCGTGCCGACGATGCCACCGACGAGGTGCACGCCGACGACGTCGAGCGAATCGTCGTAACCGAAGCGGTATTTGAGCCCGATGGCCAGAGCGCACAACGCACCCGACGCGATGCCGATCGCTGCGGCACCGATCGGAGTGACCGCCGTGCACGACGGTGTGATGGCCACCAGACCGGCCACGACACCCGAGGCCGCGCCGAACGATGTGGCATGACCGTCCCGCAGCTTCTCGACGACGAGCCACGCCGCCATGGACATCGCTCCGGCACCCATCGTGTTCACCAGGGCCACCGCGGCGACGCCGTCCGCGGCCAACGACGATCCCGCGTTGAAGCCGAACCAGCCGAACCACAGCAACCCGGCACCGAGCATGACGGCCGGTAGGTTGTGCGGGCGCATGGGATCCCGTGGCCAACCCCGACGCTTACCCACCACGAGCGCGAGCACCAGCCCGGCGACTCCGGCGTTGATCTCCACGGCCGTGCCGCCGGCGAAGTCGACCGCACCGAGCCTGTTGGTCAACCATCCACCGAATTCACTGGTGAGCCCGTCGAGCGAGAACACCCAGTGCGCCACCGGGAAATACACCAGGGTGGACCACAACGCTGCGAACACGACCCACGGAACGAACCGCATCCGGTCTGCGACAGCGCCGGAGATCAACGCCACCGTCACCATGGCGAATCCCGCCTGGAACGCCGCGAACACCAGCGCCGGAACGGTTCCCACCAACGGAATCGACACCGCTCCCCCGGCCGAGGTGTACACCCCGCCCAGCAAGCCCTCGAAACCGGCATACTGCAACGGGTTTCCGATCCAGCCGCCGATCACGTTGTCGCCGAACACCATCGAGAATCCGAACGCCAACCACGCCAGCCACACGACGGCGATGGCCGACAGGCTCATCATCATCATGTTGAGCACACTCTTCGAGCGCACCATGCCGCCGTAGAAGAAGGCCAGGCCCGGTGTCATCAGCAGGACCAGTGCGGTACTGGCCAAAAGCCACGCGGTATCGCCCGCATCGGGCGCGCCGTTGATCACCTGCCCACGAACTTCGGTGCGCGCTTCTCGGATCGGGCGCGGCGCGCCTCCTTCATGTCCTCGCTGCTCCACGCGGCGTCGAACGCGGCCTGCTGCTGGGGCGTCGGATCATGATGTGTCCCATCATCGTTGAACACGAGCTTGAGGTGACGCAGCGCCAGCGGAGCGAGTTCGGTGATCGACTGCGCCCACGTCATCGCGGCATCGACGTCGCCGAGCTTGTTCGCCAAGCCGCAGGTGAAGGCTTGCTCGGCATACACTCGCTCCCCGCCCAGCAGAATGGTGCGCGCAACACCTCCGCCCGCGAGCGAGGCCAGACGCTTGATGGTCCAGTTGCTCACCGCCAACCCGAGGCGCGTGGATGGGATCTCGAAAAAGGCACCCGGCGCAACCACACGCAGATCGCAGGCAATCGCCAACTGAGTGCCCGCCCCCACGGCCGGGCCGTTGATCGCCGCGACCACCGGAATGGACACCGACTCGACGGCACTCAACATCTCCTCGAGGATCTGCCCGAACGATTCCGGGAACGCGTCACCGGTCAGGTCCGCGCCCGCACAGAAGGTGGTGCCCTGCCCGGTGATGACGAGCACTCGCGCGCCGTCACGCTCGGCCTGTTCCACGCCGTGGCGCACCGCGAGACACAGTTCGGTGTTCAGCGCGTTGCGTCGTTCCGGGCGCTGCAATTCGAGGGTGACGACATCGCCGTCACGAGAGAGTCCGATCACGAGAGCAGAGGTTACCGACCGGTAGCGGTTTTACCTACTGGGTGACTGATGTACTGATAGCCGTGACCGACACTCGAGTTGCCGTCATCGGCGCAGGGCAGGCAGGCCTCTCGGCCGGCTACCACCTCCATCGAGCGGGCCTGCACGCAGGCGCGGGCTTCGTGATGCTGGACAGCGCACCCGGCCCCGGCGGTGCCTGGCAGTTCCGTTGGCCTTCGCTGACGCTGAGCACCGTCAACGGAGTCCACGACCTGCCCGGAATGCCGTTCGCCGACACACTGGGCGAGGAACCGGCCGACACCATTGCGGCCGCTGACGCGGTTCCCCGCTATTACCGTGAGTACGAAGAGCGATTCGACCTGCATGTCCGACGCCCGGTGACGGTGACCGTCGTGTGCGACCGCGAACCTCTCTTTCGGGTGGAGGCCGGCGAGACGGTCGTCATGGCGGAGGGATTGATCAACGCGACGGGAACCTGGGAGAAGCCGTTCGTTCCGCACTACCCCGGAGCCGAGACGTTCACCGGCCGGCAACTGCACACGAAGGATTACCGGACGGCCGACGAGTTCGCCGGCAAGCACGTCGTGGTGGTGGGCGGCGGAATCTCGGCCGTCCAACTACTCGACGAGATCTCCCAGGTGACGACCACGACGTGGGTCACGCGTCGACCACCGGTGTTCCGAGACGGCGAGTTCGACCAGAATGCCGGACGCACCGCCGTGGCCATGGTCGAGGAGCGGGTTCGGGCGGGCCTGCCACCGGGCTCGGTGGTGTCGGTGACCGGGTTGTTGCTGACGCCGTCGTTGGCGGCCGCCCGCGAGCGCGGCGCGCTCGAGCGCAAGCCGATGTTCTCCTCGATCACCGCCGATTCCGTGGTCTGGGACGACGGATCGAGCCAACACGCGGACGTGATCCTGTGGGCCACCGGATTTCGCAGCGCACTCGACCACCTCGCCCCGCTGCGCCTGCGGGGGCGAGGCGGAGGAATCGTCATGGACGGCAGACTCGCCACTCGAGTGGCAGCGAACCATCGCGTGCACCTGCTCGGCTACGGGCCGTCCGCGAGCACGATCGGGGCGAACCGCGCCGGACGAGCCGCAGTGACGGAGCTGCTCGAGACTCTGGATTAACCGAGCTGCTCGGTCACGAACTTCGCCAGCGCGCCCAATCGCGCCCGGCTCGGCATCGAGGTCGGGACATCCAGAGCATCCAACGGGGCGGACGTCACCGGCCCCACGCAGATCGCGGCGACGGGGCCGCGGAGCGCGTCCAGAAACGCGTCGAGCATGCCGTTGTCCTTGGCGGTGGACAGCAAGGATGCGACGGCCGGGGCACTGGTGAACGTCACCGCGTCCACGCGGTGCTCGATGATCTGCGCCAGCAGGTCCACGAGTGGGGCCTGATCGACGGGCCGGATCCAGCGATACACCGGGATGGGTCGGACCTGCGCACCGAAAGCGCTCAGAGCATCGCTCAGGTGGATCGTCGGTTCCCACTCGGTGATGACGCCGTGCAGCTGAACCGCGATGTCGACGCCCGAAACACCCTCGGCAGCAAGATGATCGGAAACTTCCTGCGACGCTTCGGTGGCCGGCGACCACTCCTCACGCAACCCGACACCGCGAATTGCTCCGCGCGCCTTCGGGCCTCGCGCAATGATGCGCGTCTGCCCCAAAGCGGAAAGAAGGTCATCGCGCACACCCCAGTCGGCGGCGGCGTCGAGCCAGCCCCGGAAACCGATGCTGGTGCTGATGACGACGATCTGCGGTGGGCGTTCGACGATGCCTGCGGTGGCAGACTTCAACTCGGAGTCGTCGATCAGGGGTAGAACGTGAATCGCCGCGGCGTGAACGATGTTCGCGCCGCGGCGTTCGAGCATGGTGGCCATTTCGTCCGCACGCCGCTCGGCGGTGAGGGCAACGGTCTTGCCGTCGAGCGGTTCCGACATGAATACAGACTAGGCCCCCATCATCAGCTGCTGAACTTGTCCGGGTCCGGGCCGGTGCGGCCGTCGGCGGAATCCAGCGCACTGATCTGCTGAAGTTCGTCGTTGCTCAGCTCGAAGCCGAACACGTCGAAGTTGCTGGCAATCCGCTCAGGGGTGACCGACTTGGGGATCACGACATTGCCGAGCTGGATGTGCCAGCGCAGGATGACCTGGGCCGGAGTGACTCCGTGTGCATCACCGATCTTCGCGAACACCGGCTCGTCCAGAATGGTGCCCGAGCCGAGCGGGCTCCAGGCCTCGGTGGCAATGCCCTTCGAGGTGTGGAACGCGCGCAGTTCCTCCTGAATCAGCCGCGGATGCAGCTCGATCTGGTTGACCGACGGCGTCTCGCCGACCGCGTCGATCAGCTTCTCGAGGGTGGGGATGGTGAAGTTGGAGACGCCGATCGAGCCGATACGGCCGTCCGCCTTCAGCTTCTGGAACGCCTTGAACGTATCGATGTACTTGTCGCGATCGAGCTGCTGCCAGTGAATCAGGTAGAGGTCGAGGTACTCGAGCCCGAGGCGATCCATGCTGGCGTCGAAGGCCTGCAGGGTGGAGTCGTAGCCCTGATCGTCGTTCCACAACTTGGTGGTGATGAAGAGTTCGTCACGGGCGATGCCGGACTCCGCGATCGCTTTACCGGTGCCGGCCTCGTTCTCGTACACCTTGGCGGTGTCGATGCTGCGGTAACCGACCTTCAGCGCCTCGGTCACTGCGGCCTGGGCACCGTCGTCGGGAACCTGCCACACACCGAAGCCGAGCTGGGGAATGGACGTGCCGTCGTTGAGCACGATGGTCGGGACAGTACTGGTCTCGGCTGAATACGTCATACAAATGCCAACGGACGGCACTGTGGATCTGTTCCCGGCCCCGGGGATACTGGTCCGGTGACTGCCACGCTCCGCATCGATGATCTCGCCGCATTCCACGGCGATCGCACCCTGTTCTCCGGCCTCGAGCTGACGGTGACCGAGGGCGACGTCATCGGCTTGGTCGGTGCGAACGGGGCGGGCAAGTCGACGCTGTTGACCCTGCTCGCGGGAGTGGGCACAGCCGATCACGAGGGTGAGATCTACACCAGTCCGCCGGATGCGACCGTGGGCTATCTGGCGCAGGAGCCCGAGCGAATTCTGGGCGAGACAGTGTTGGACTTTCTCGGCAGGCGCACCGGGGTCACCGACGCCGAATCCACGATGAACGCAGCCGCCGAGGCGTTGGGGTCGAGTGATGAGGACCTGTACACCCCGGCGCTCGAGAAGTGGCTGGCCCTCGGCGGTGCGGACCTGGCGGAGCGCACCGCGAAAGTGCTCGCGGATCTCGGACTGGACGTCGACGGATCTGCACTGATGACGGATCTGTCGGGTGGGCAGGCTGCCCGCGCCGGTCTGGCCGCGATTCTGCTGGCGCGGTACGACATTCTTCTGCTCGACGAGCCCACCAACGATCTCGATCTGGCAGGCCTCGAGCAACTCGAGCAGTTCGTCGTCGCGACACGGGCGGCGATCGTCGTCGTCAGTCACGATCGAGAGTTTCTGGCGCGGACAGTGACGGGCGTCGTCGAGCTCGATCGCGCGCAGCGCCGCATCGACGTCTACGACGGCAGCTACCAGTCCTACCTGGCGGAACGAGAGATAGCGCGCCAGCATGCCAGGGAGAAGTACGACGAGTTCGCAGATACAAAGTCCGCGTTGGAGTCTCGCGCGCAAATGCAACGAAACTGGATGGAATCGGGCGTCCGCAATGCGCGCCGAAAGGCCACCGACAACGACAAGATAGCCCGCAAGACCCGCGCCGAGTCCACCGAGAAACAAGCCGCGAAAGCCCGCCAGACACAACGTCGCATCGAGCGGCTCGAGGTGGTCGAAGAGCCCCGCAAGGAATGGGAGCTGCGCATGGAGATCGCGGCGGCACCTCGTAGCGGAACCGTCGTCGCGGTACTGGGCGGAGCCGTCGTACGCAGGCCAGGGTTCACCTTCGGTCCGGTGACGACGCAGATCGAGTGGGGCGATCGCATCCTGATCACCGGCCCCAACGGCTCCGGCAAGACCACACTGCTCTCGGTACTGCTGGGCCGCCTGGCCTCGGACGAGGGCACAGCCTCGCTGGGTTCAGGTGTGGCGATCGGCGAAATCGACCAGGCACGAGCACATTTCGTCGGTGACGGCACCGTGTCCGACGCACTGAGCGCAGCGGTTCCCGAGTGGCCCGACGCCGAGGTGCGCACCCTGTTGGCCAAGTTCGGCCTGCGCGGCGACGATGCGCTCCGACCGGCCTCGTCACTCTCTCCCGGTGAGCGAACCCGTGCCGCACTCGCCTTGTTGCAGGCCCGCGGAGTGAACTTGCTTGTCTTGGACGAGCCGACCAACCACCTCGATTTGCCCGCCATCGAACAACTCGAACGTGCGATGGAGAACTTCGAAGGAACACTGCTCCTGGTGACGCACGATCGCAGAATGCTCGACACGGTCCGCAGCACTCGGCAGTGGACGATGGCGGGCGGGCAATTGAGCGAGAAGTAAGTCGCCCTGAATCGGGTGCAGCGCACCGCGCTGACCGCGGCCAATTGCACCCGATTCGCGTCAACTCAGCAGAATGTCGTTCACCTCGGCGGCGGGAACCATCGGTAGCGTGTGATGCGTAGCACCGCCGAGTATCACTGTTCGCGCTGCAGGCAGGTCTGTTCGGATTGCTGCTTCGATGCGGGCGGCGTTGTGCACCTTCCCCTTCCCTGCCAGAACCACGGTGGTGGGCACACCGAAGTTGTCGAACGCAGGAGCTTTCGGCCGCCTCGGGACGATGGTCTTTGTGGTCGGGGCATGCGCGGCACCGAGAGCAAGTACGTCGAGCCAATCCGGATCCAGCTGCGCGCCGTCGGTTTCCCAGCGCACGAACTCACGCTGCCGTTGCTCGTTGCGAGACAGCAGTATCGGCAGGGCATGCAGCAGATACCGCGGACTCATGGAGCCGAAGCAGGAATTGGGATCGAGCAGCGTCAGCGCGTCGACTCGATCTTCGTGGCGCAGGGCGTACGCCAACGCGATCATCGCGCCGTAGGAATGGCCGCACAATGCCGCGGTCGGCAGCCCCAGCTCATCCAGCACCGCCGACACCCAGTTCAGCAGCTCGTCCACGGACTCGATGGCCTGCTCCCCCGGCACACTGCGTCCGACGTCGCCCATCAAATCGATTGCGAATATCCGGTAGTGCTGGGCGAGCGCGCCGACGTTGGCGAACCACACCGTGGAGGTTGCACCGGCTCCCGGCAGCAGCACCAGCGCTGGACCGTCGACCGGTCCGCAGGCGTTGATTCGCGTGGTGCCGTGCACCGTGTTCACGTCGATGGCCTGGGTATCGGCGGGCCATTTCCGCAGCACGCGGTCGTAGGCGGCGAAGAATCCGTCTAGTGTCACCGGTTCCTCTATTCTCTCGATGATCGAGATAGTAGACAATAGAGGGACTTCTCGTCCAGCATCTCCCGAGGGATCAGCACATGACCGAGCCCGCCTCCGCCGTCCATCAGCTACGCGCGCTGACCGTCGACCTCGATCTCCTGGGCGCAGAGTTCGCGCAGCGGCATGCGCTTCACCCGACGGATATCCGGGCACTGATCTGCCTGCTCGACGCTGACAGGGCATCGATCTCTGCAACACCCGGCTGGCTCGGCGCGAAGCTGGGCCTCGAATCGGCGTCCGTCACGGCCTTGATCGATCGAATGAGCAAGCGCGGCTTGGTACTACGCGAACCGGACCCATCCGATCGCCGGCGAGTACTGCTGTGCGTTACCGCCCGTGCGTCGGAACTCGGGACAACGTTCTTCGGTCCGGTCATCGCCTCAGCTGTCGACGAGCTCAGCCGCTTCACGCCCGAACAGAGGGCAACGATCGACGAGTTTCTGACGACCATGCGCGCTGTCGTCGCGGCCGCCCGGGATCAGCAGGCTCCGTAAGAATGTTGGACAAATCTGTTATCACCCGTTGACAGATCGTTGGGTTTATACAACAATTCATTGTCATGAGCCCCGTCAAGCGCGGTACCGCGCTCCCGATCTTCAACCGGGTGGGTGTTCTGCGGGCAGAACGAAAGATGAGCCGCGCGCAACTGGCCGAACTCGTCGAAGTCAACCCCCAGACAGTGGGCGCCCTGGAACGAGGCGACCACTACCCGAGCCTCGACCTCGCGATGCGCATCTGCGACGTCTTCGATCTGCCGATCGAAGCAGTGTTCTCACGAGAAGAACTCGGACCACTCTCGGCCGAACTCTTCCGAAGGGAGAAGGATCGATGAACACGCCCCGTTCCAACATCTTCACCCGCTATCGGCAAGCTCGAACGGAGTTCTTCCTGGAGAACGACAGCGAATTGGCGCGTAGGCTTCCGGCGCTGCGCCCACTGAAACGGCGTCGAGCGTTCGTCGTCGCGATGGCGGTAGCGCTCGTCGTTGCCACGGTGTTCGCCTTCGTGGAACCC
The DNA here is from genome assembly GCF_054960675.1 of Rhodococcus sp. PSi06. Taxonomy (NCBI): domain Bacteria; kingdom Bacillati; phylum Actinomycetota; class Actinomycetes; order Mycobacteriales; family Nocardiaceae; genus Rhodococcus; species Rhodococcus sp. PSi06. Next base: position 128,047 of record NZ_JBHNYO010000011.1, on the reverse strand, counting down.
TTGATCGACTGGGCAATTGCGGTGTGGGCACTGTGCTACATCGCCTTCGCCTTTGCTGCCATAGCACTCGGGGTCGTCTCCGACCGTCGTGCCGAAGCGCCGGACGAAGCGCTGGACGAATTCGAGATCCAGCGTCGGAGCGAGGCCCGATCCACCGGGCTGAGAGTCACTCAATGGCTGGGTACCGCAGCAGCGGGGTACTTGTTCATCGGATCGGTATTCGTATCGACCAACCTGGGAGTTTCCGGTGGCGCATTGATCCTTATCGCGCTCCTTGCCGGCAACACAACTCCCGCAATGATTCTCGCGTGGACCACTCCCGACGCCGATCCCGAGGACAGCTGAGATCATGACCACACAACCGGACATCCTCACCCGTTATCAGGCCTATCGCACCAGACGATTTCACGAAAACGACGCGACGTCCCGTCACTGGCTTCCGAACTGGCGCACGCAGAAACGTCGACGCATACTCGCCGTCTCGCTGATGGCGTCCTTGCTCACCCTGATGGTGGTTGCCGTGTGGTCCCTGTTCTCGAGGTGGGCACCGATCGCATGGATCCCGGCCACCGTGATGTTTCTCGTCACGTGGACGATGCTGCAAACAGTGTCCCGTCGCCACAGCGATGCACCGGTGGGTGCACTCGACGAATGGGAAGTGCAGCAGCGCAACGAAGCACGTTCCATCGGTCTTACCGTCACCCAGGCTTTGGTGATGGCGGCACTTCTTGCTCTGATCGTGCTGTCAGGAACGTACGACAACGAAAACTTGGCTTACGCCGGAGCACTGTGGACGCTCGCTGCCCTACTGGCCGGCGGGTGTTCCCCAGCAATCATTCTCGCCTGGATCACTCCGGACCCCGAACCCGAAGACACCGAAAATTTCGACCAGCAGTAACGACCGAAAGGGCACCATGAGCACCCTCACGATCGACTCCATCTCCAAGAGATACGGCGACAAGATCGCCCTCGACAACCTGAGCTTCGACGTAAGGCCGGGCGAGTTGTTCGGCTTCGTCGGCAGCAACGGCGCGGGCAAGACCACCACGATGCGCATTGCGCTCGGTGTTCTCTCCGCTGATTCCGGCCAGGTTCTGTTGGGCGGCAAACCCGTCGACCTCGATGTGCGCCGCACCATCGGCTACATGCCCGAGGAACGCGGGCTGTATCCCAAGATGAAAGTCGGACCGCAGCTGGCATACATGGCCGAGCTGCACGGCCTGTCGTCGAAGGATGCCAAGGCCGCGGTGATTCGCTGGACCGAACGTCTCGGCATCGACGAGCGAGTGAACGACACAGTCGACGCACTCAGCCTGGGTAACCAGCAGCGCGTGCAGTTGGCAGCAGCACTGGTGCACGATCCCGCGGTTCTCGTGTTGGACGAGCCGTTCTCCGGCCTCGACCCCATCGCCGTGGACGTCATGAGCGAGGTTCTCCGCGAGAAGGCGGCTTCCGGAGTACCGGTGGTGTTCTCGAGCCACCAACTCGATCTGGTGCAACGCCTGTGCGACCGCGTCGGCATCATCGCCGCCGGCTCCATGAAGGCCGTCGGCACCGTCGACGAACTGCGCGGATCGGGAGATTCGCATCTGCACGTCCACGCACCGAACGCTGCCCCCGGATGGGCGTCGGGCATCGACGGAGTGAGCGTGCTCGGCCAGAGCGACGGCATCACCGTACTGGGGTTGGCACCGGGAGCCGACGATCAATCGGTTCTGCGAGCCGCGCTCGCGACCGGACCGGTACACGAATTCTCCATCCAGAAACCTTCCCTGAGCGACCTGTTCCGAGAGGCGGTAGTGGCATGAGCTCACAACTGAATTCCTTCAGCGCGGTCTCGCTGATCGCCAAGCGCGAGTTCACCGTTCAGGTGATGAAGAAGAGCTTCGTCATCAGCAACGTCATCATTCTCGCCGTCATCGTCGGCGGCATCATCGCCTACTCGATCTTCTCCGGCAGCGGTGACGAGGACCGCGACGTGGTCGGGATTGCGGGCGATCAATCCATCGCGGCAATAGTGGAAGCAACCGGCGATGCAGTCGGGTCTCCCGTCGAAGTTCGTGAGATCGCCGACGCGGCGGCCGCGCGTAGTGGCGTCGAATCCGGGGATCTCGACGTGGCGCTGGTTCCGGACGGAACCGCAGGCGCATACACCGCCGTCACCGAATCCGATCTGACCGGGACGTTGCGTGCCGTCGTCGAGGGCAGTGTGACGACACAGGCAACGAATACCGCACTGGCGCAACAGGGTGTCGACCAGAGTGAACTGGCGGCAAGGACGGGCGCCGCGACGGTCACCGTCGACGCAATCGATCCGCCGGATCCAGAATCCGGTCAGCGAACCGCGCTGGCCCTGTCTGCAGTGTTCCTGCTGTATGCCCAGATCATCGGCTTCGGCATGTACGTCGCGATGGGCGTCGTCGAGGAGAAGTCCTCGCGTGTCGTCGAACTGCTGCTCTCCACCGTTCGCCCGCTGCAGTTGCTCTGGGGCAAGATTCTCGGCATCGGCGCGGTCGGCATTCTGCAACTCGCCCTTTACGGAATTGCAGGAGTCGGTGCAGGATTGGGCACGGGCGTTCTCACTGTCACCGGGGCCGCAGTGAGCGTCTTCGCGGCAACGCTGGCCTGGTTCATCTTGGGCTTCGCGTTCTTCGCGGTGCTCTACGCGGCGGGCGGGTCGATGGTGTCGCGACAGGAGGACGTCAACTCGACGACCATGCCGCTCCTGATCCTGATCATGGCCATGTTCTTCGCGGCCTTCTATTCCGTCAGCGATCCCGAAAGCACCCTCGCCAACACGCTGAGCTGGATTCCACCGTTCTCCGCGATCATGATGCCGCTGCGCATCGCGGCCGGGGTGACTTCACCGGTGCAGATCGTCGGCTCGGCAGTCCTGATGATCGTCACCACCGCGATCCTGGCCATGGGCGCAGCGAAGATCTACCAGCGCTCCATTCTCCGCATCGGCAAGACCGTCTCGTGGAAGGAAGCTTTCGCTCGATAGAGTTCGCGCCATGAGCCCACGGACATCCGCCGCCGAGATTCTCGACTCCGTTCTCGACGGCGGATCGTTCGTGTCCTGGGACACCACACCGGTCGACGTCCATCCCGGGGAGTCATATCGCAAGGACCTGGCCACGGCACGCGAGAAGAGCGGCGTCGACGAGTCGGTGGTGACGGGCGAGGGCACCATCGAGGGCCGACGCGTGGTGATCATCGCGTGCGAGTTCGCGTTTCTCGCCGGCTCCATCGGGGTCGCAGCGGCCGAGCGCATCACATCGGCCGTGGAACGCGCGACCGCCGAAGGTGTGCCGCTGATCGCCTCCCCCACCTCTGGGGGAACTCGAATGCAGGAGGGCACTCTCGCGTTCGTGCAGATGGTCAAGATCGCCGCCGCCGTCACCGCGCACAAGGCGGCGCATCTGCCGTACCTGGTGTACCTGCGCAATCCGACGACCGGTGGGGTGTTCGCATCCTGGGGATCACTGGCGCACGTCACCGTCGCCGAACCCGAGGCCCTCATCGGCTTCCTCGGCCCGCGGGTGTATCGAGCCCTGTACGACAAGCCCTTTCCCGACGGCGTACAGACCGCCGAGAACCTGTACCAGCACGGAGTCATCGACGGCGTGGTGCCGGTCGATCAATTGCGCCACTTGCTGATCCGTACGCTGCGAGTGATGCTCGACGCCACAGCGTGGCCCGATCTCACAGAAGATGAACAGGCCGAGATACCGGCGCGATCGGCATGGCATTCGGTGCAATCGTCGCGTCGCACGGACCGCCCTGGAATTCGGCAACTGATCGAACATACTGCGACCGAGCATGTTCCGCTCAGCGGCACCGGACAAGGCGAGGCCGATACGTCGATCCTGTTGTCACTGTGCCGCATTCGCGGCGTCTCGTGTGTGCTGTTCGGCAACGACCGAAGCAGCAGCACCGCCACAGCGACGATGGGCCCGGCGGCACTACGCGAAGCTCGCCGCGGCATGCGCCTGGCCGAGGAACTCCGACTACCCCTGGTACTCGTCATCGACACATTCGGCGCAGCGCTGTCCAAGGAAGCCGAGGAGGGCGGCCTGGCTCCCGAAATCGCCCGTTCGATCTCGGACCTGGTCACCGTGAACACCCCGACGGTGTCGGTGCTACTGGGTCAGGGCACCGGCGGCGGAGCGCTCGCGCTGCTGCCGGCCGACCGGGTCCTGTGTGCCCAGAACGCCTGGCTCGCACCGCTTCCACCCGAGGGCGCCAGCGCCATCGTGCACCGCGACACCGCCCATGCCCCGGACATGGCCGAGGCACAGGGCATTCGGTCGGTCGACCTGCTGCGTGACGGCATCGTCGACGCCATCGTCCCCGAATATCCCGATGCGGCCGACGAACCGGCCGAGTTCTCCGGTCGCATCGCCGACGCCGTTGCCGAAGAACTACGCGAGCTGTCGACCCTCGAAGCGGCAGCTCGAACGAGTGCGAGACTCGGCCGCTACCGCACTCTCGGGGTCGCCATGTGAGTGGAACTCGACCCCTGCTACGAGACCGGAGTGGAGCCTGCGGAACGACCGCAGGCTCCGCCGTGCACCTGCGAGGTCACGAGCGCTACTACGTCGCCCGCCCGTAAGTCGGCGGGCAATTCGACCGGACTCACGCAGCTACGCCCAGGGCTGTGCACATCGACCTTCACCATCTCGCCTACCGAATGCCGGTTGACCACCACGGCCTGCAATAGATCACCGAACTCGGCGTCGACGCCCACCTCGCCGGCAATCACCGACCGCACGCGCGTGATCAGAATCCGGCCCCACTGCACCGGAGTGCCCTCGGCGTCGGCCACATCCTCGAGCGCAACGCCATCGACGGTGATGCGCCCGCACACACAGTGCGTATCGGCGGGCCACAGCGCTGGATCACACCGCGAGACATAGGCGGCACCGAGGGACGGAAGTATGTCGAGAAGAGTCATGAGAAGAAGTCTTGCGCCGGGTGGTGGCGTCGAACAGAGGTGTTGACGCAATCTTGACGCCCCAGCTGTGAATATTGACGCCGCTTCGGGCACCAGTGCACACAACGACCGCCGATCGACGGGATTCCGCCGGTCGTCGCCGGTACTGTGCAACCCGGCCCGGACCTCGCACCCTCGAACTACGCTCGAACCCATGAGCGGCGAGTATCGGCAGGCATTCGACAGCAGCATCGACAATCGCGAGGAATTCTGGCTGGACGCCGCGGCGGGAGTCGATTGGGACACCCCTCCCACCAGCGCGTTCGACGGCTCGCAGTGGTTCCCCGGGGCCCGCCTGAACACCTGTTTCAACGCCCTCGACCGGCACGTCCAGGCCGGTAACGGCGACCGGACCGCGTTGATCTACGACTCCGCGATGCTCGGGCTCACCCGTAGCTACACCTATGCCGAATTGCTCGACCAGGTCGCCCGATTCGCCGGGGTACTGCGCGAGCAGGGCGTAAGCCCGGGCGACCGCGTGGTGATCTACCTACCGATGATCCCCGAGGCCGTCATCGCGATGCTCGCGTGCGCCAGGCTCGGCGCGGTGCACTCGGTGGTGTTCGGCGGATTTGCCGCCAAAGAACTCGCGGCCCGAATCGACGACGCCGAGCCGGTGCTGTTGATCACCGCGAGCGGTGGCTTCGAGCCGGGCCGGGTCATCGAGTATCTGCCGTTGGTGCAGCGCGCCCTGACGCTGACGACGGCGAACACACCGACAGTGATCGTGAAAGGGCGCGAGGGCATTCCCGGCGACCACGAATGGCTCGACTGGGACACCCTCGTCGCCGATGCCACCGCAGCACAACCGGTTTCGGTCCTGGCCACCGATCCGCTGTACATCCTCTACACCTCGGGAACCACCGGGAAGCCCAAGGGCGTGGTGCGCGACAACGGTGGTCATGCCGTCGCACTGACGTGGTCGATGCGCAACATCTACGACGTTGGGGCAGGGCAGGTGATGTGGACGGCGTCCGATGTGGGCTGGGTCGTCGGACATTCGTACATCGTCTACGCGCCCCTGTTCGCCGGTGCCACAACGGTTCTCTACGAAGGTAAGCCCGTCGGCACCCCCGATGCCGGCGCATTCTGGCGAGTGATTCAGGATCACGGTGTGCGGGCCCTGTTCACTGCACCGACGGCACTACGAGCCATTCGTAAGGTCGATCCCCACGCCGTCGAGCTGGAGAAATACGACACCTCCTCACTCGAGACCTTGTTCGTCGCCGGCGAGCGCCTCGATCCCGATACCTACGAATGGATTTCGCGCACACTCGATCGGCCCGTCGTCGACCATTGGTGGCAGACCGAGACCGGGTGGGCGATCTGCGCCAATCTTCGCGGCCTGGAGCCACTTCCGATCAAACCCGGATCGCCGACGGTACCGGTACCGGGATTCCAGGTCGGTATTCTCGACGCCTCTGGCAATCCCGTGGATGCGGGCACCGAGGGCAACATCGTGGTGCAGCTGCCACTTCCACCCGGCGCGCTCGTCGGCTTGTGGAACGACGAATCACGCTTCCAGCGTTCGTATCTCGACACGTTCCCCGGCTACTACCTCACCGGTGATTCCGGATACATCGACGCCGACGGGTATGTCTACGTACTCGGCCGCAGCGACGACGTCATCAATGTCGCCGGGCACCGACTGTCCACCGGCTCCATGGAGGCGGTATTGGCGGGCCACCCTGCCGTCGCCGAATGCGCCGTCATCGGCATTCACGACGACCTGAAGGGCCAGCGGCCCAGCGGGTACGTGGTCCTCAAGGCCGGCGAGAACATCTCCGAGGAGCAGCTGCGTACCGAACTGGTGGCCATGGTCCGCGACCAGATCGGCGCACTCGCGACGTTCCGCGACGTGACGATCGTCGGAGCCCTGCCGAAGACCCGATCGGGCAAGATCCTGCGGAAGACCATGCGTCAGATCGTCGCGGGCGAGGAGTACGGTGTGCCGTCGACCATCGAGGATCCGGCAGTCCTCGATGCTCTGGAGAAGCTGCTACGCAGATAGGCGGGAATCGGAGCAACCATGGCCGAAATCCGCGCGCCAGCGGGCTCTCCCACGCGATAGCGTCATCGGCATGACAGATCTCGACAGCCGCCCGAGCGTGGATTGGCTCGCCCTCGGCGCGGTCACCGTCACGGTGATTTCGTGGGCCTCGGCCTTCGTCGCGATTCGCGGCGTCGGCGAATCGTTCGGTGCCGGCCCGCTGGCCCTGGGCCGGCTGTTGATCGGATCGATCGCACTCGGTGCGATCGTGGCGATCAGGAGGCAATGGGTCAAGCCGAACCGAACACAGTGGCTGCAGATCATCAGCATCGGCGTGTTCTGGTTCGGCATCTACAACGTCTCGCTGAACGCCGCCGAGCAACGCGTGGACGCCGGAACGACGTCGATGATCATTCAGATCGGACCGATTCTGGTTGCCCTGTTCGCGGGTCTGCTTCTGGGCGAGGGGTTTCCGAAGTGGCTGGTGATAGGAGCGGGGATCGCGTTCGCCGGAGCGGTCATGGTCGGCGTCGTCACGGCAGTCACCACCACCTCGACCACCAGAACCGACGCCGACTTCCTCGGTATCGCGCTGTGTCTGGTGTCCGCGGTGACCTACGCGATCGGCGTGCTCAGCCAAAAGCCCGTGCTACGAACGATTCCGGGACTCCAGGTCACGTGGATGGCATGCACCATCGGCGCGGTCTGCACGCTTCCCTTCGCCCCGGCCCTACTGGGAGATCTGTCGACCGCCTCGGCCGGAGCCACCGGCGGACTGATCTATCTAGGCCTGGTGCCGACCGCACTCGCGTTCAGCACCTGGGCCTACGCGTTGACCCGCATGAACGCCGGCAAGCTCGGCATCACCACCTACGCCGTGCCGCCGATCACCATCACTCTCGCCTGGCTGCTACTGGGCGAAGTTCCGCATTACCTCGCCGTGGTCGGCGGAGTGATCTGCCTGGTGGGAGTCGGGTTGTCCCGCAAACGTTAGAGCGCCTTGAACCGGGCGATCGCCACTTCACGCTCGTGCTTGTGGTCGACGATCGGCTCCACGTAGTCCTTGGGTCTGCCGAACTTCAACGTGTGGACGGCTTTCCCTTCTTCACCGCGAAGCTCGGGCACCCAGCGCCGAACGTAGTCGCCGGTGGGGTCGAACTTCTCGCCCTGCGTGATCGGATTGAACACCCGGAAGTACGGCGAGGCGTCGGTACCGGTTCCCGCCGTCCACTGCCAACCGTGCTGATTGTTGGCCAGATCGCCGTCGACGAGATGCTGCATGAAGTAGCGCGCTCCCCGCCACCACGGCAGGTGCAGATCCTTGACGAGGAACGACGCCACGATCATGCGGACTCGGTTGTGCATCCACTTCTCCGAGTTCAGCTGGCGCATACCGGCATCGACGATCGGGAAGCCCGTCTCACCCTTGCACCAAGCATCGAACAATTCGTCGGCGTGCTTGCCGGAGTCCAGTTCGATCGCGTCGAACTTCTTGACGTAGTTCTCCCGGGCACTGTCGGGTCGCTGAAAGAGTATGTCTGCGTAGAAGTCTCGCCAGCAGATCTGCCGGCGGTACGACGCCGAACCCTCACTGCGAAGCTTGCCCAAGTCCGCCAACATGGTTCGCGGATGAATGGTTCCGTACTTCAGGTGCACCGACATCCGGCTCGTCGAATCCAGATCGGGGCGGTTGCGTTCGTCGTCGTACTTCGAGACCTCGTCGAGAAAGTCCTTCCACTGCGCCAGCGCGGCCTTCTCGCCTGCATCGGCATCGGACGTCTCCTTCTCGCTCGGAACCGTCGCGCGCTGCACGCCTTTCACGTCGTCCGGGTCGATCCACTTCACGGTTTTCGCAGAAGTATCGGCCGGTCCGCGCCAGCCGTGTTCCATCCACTGACGCGAATACGGCGTGAACACCTTGTACGGTTCGCCGTCGTTCTTGGTGATCCGCCCGGGCGCAACGGCATACGGCGAACCGGTCTCGACCAACGTGACCTTCTCGCCCACATGCTTGTCTCGCTCGCGTCCGTACGGACCGTAGTCGGCACTGATGTGGACCTCGTCGGCGTCGATCGCCTTCGCCACCTTCGGTACCACCGTCGCGGGGTCGCCGTGCACCACCATCAACCGACCGTCGAGTTGCTCGTTCAGTGCCTCGAGTGACCTGAACAGAAAGTCCTTCCGCGGCCCGCCGGAGGGCTTCAGCAACCGATCGTCGAGCACGAACAGCCCCAGTACGGGATCACCGGATTCGGCGGCGGCGGTGAGGGTGGGTAGATCCCCCAGACGGAGATCACGGCGAAACCATACGAGCGACATGGATCCAGTCTTACCCACCCCCGCCCCGAGCAATCCCCGGCTCTTAATTCTGATTCTCAGAGAATCGCCAACGACGACTCACCAAGGCCGCAACATGGGCCTCTAGCTTGGGAAACACAGAAGAGACAAGGAGAACACCATGACGAACACCCGCCCCTTCCCCGGCGCTCTTTCCTTGGTGAACAGCACCTGCACCTTCGAGAAGTACTACGAGCAGCTCTATGCCAAGGCACCAGCGCTCGCGTGGTCGCTCGATGCCGACACCAGCCGCCGCAGTGCGCTCGAGGAATTCTTCGCCAAGACACCCGAGGAGCGTCGCAGCACCGTCGACAGTTGGGTTGCCTAGCATTGGACCGGTGACCGAATCGTCGAGCAAACCCGCCACCGTCCTCGTCGTGGACGACGACGCCGATGTGTTGTCGTCGCTGCAACGCGGACTGCGCCTGTCCGGGTTCACCGTCATCACCGCGTCCGACGGAGCCGAGGCGCTCGGTGTGGTGTCCAGGACGTCACCCGACGCGATCGTGCTCGACATCAACATGCCGGTGCTCGACGGAGCCAGCGTGGTGACTGCGCTGCGTGCGATGGGCAACGACATTCCCATCTGCGTGCTCAGTGCCCGCAGTTCGGTGGACGATCGCATCGCCGGCCTCGAATCCGGTGCCGACGACTACCTCACCAAGCCGTTCGTACTGGCCGAACTCGTTGCCAGGATTCGTGCCATGCTGCGTCGACGCGGCACCAATCCCGTTGTACCCGTTGCAGACTCAGGTGCGCCCAACTCGGCGGTAGCCATCGGCACCCTCGTCGTCGATATTCCCGGCTACCGCGTGCATCGCGGCGGAGTGGACATCGATCTGACCAAACGTGAATTCGAGCTGTTGGCAATCCTGGCGCGGAACAAAGGCGTCGTCCTCACCCGGGAGCGATTGCTCGAACTGGTGTGGGGCTACGACTTCGTCGCCGACACCAACGTCGTCGACGTGTTCGTCGGCTACCTGCGTCGAAAGCTCGAATCCGATGGGTCGCCCCGCATCCTGCACACCGTCCGCGGCGTTGGGTTCGTCGTCCGAGAATCCGCATGAGCTTCTCGCTGCGCGCCCGCGTCGCTGCTGCGACGGCCCTCGGTGCCACCCTCGTGGTCGCCGCCCTCGCGGTGGTCACCTCGGTTGCCATCTCGCGCAACAACGTCAACCAACTCGACGAACGGTTGACGACGGCATCGCAGGTACTGGTCCCCAACTCGTCGACGCTGGAGGCCTTCATAGATCAACTCTCCGGGGCGTTCGCCGTCACCATTCGCAGCGGAGACATCGTGGTCGCATCCACGCCGACGCGGCTGCCCGCGCTGGACACCGGATCGCAGACCGTCGACGTGGACGGCCAACGGTTCCGGGTCTACACAGCGGTATCGACCATCGTGTCCACCATCTCCATTTCGATCGGCGTGCCGGCACTCGAAGCGCAACAGGTGACCGACGAGCAACAAAAACAGGTGCTGATGCTGGGGCTGGGTGCGATCGCGGTGTCCACGGGCCTGGGCTGGCTGTTCGGCGGTCGAGCCGTCCGGCCACTGGTGACGTTGACCCGGCAGGTCAGCGCGCAGCCACCGACCGCTCCCGCGACCCGCAGCGGCGTCACCGAGGCCGACGCCCTCGCGGTGGCGATCGGAGACATGCTCACCAGACTCAACGAGGCGCAGGACCGCACCAATGCCGCACTCGACACCGCACGCGACTTCGCGGCGGTGTCCGCACATGAACTGCGCACGCCGCTCACAGCGATGCGCACCGACATCGAGGTGCTGCGAACGCTGGACCTCGAGCCGGCGCAGCAACAGGAAATTCTCGGTGACCTGGAACGAACACAGGGACGGGTGGAGACGACGCTGACCGCCCTGGAACGACTGGCGTCGGGCGAACTGTCCAGTGAGGGCGACAGAGTCGAGACCGACATCATCGACATCTGCGACGTCGCCGCCCAGGACGCGCAGAGACTGCACCCCGAACTCGACATTCGAGTGGAGTCCGCTCCCGACTCCGAGATCACCATGCGCGCACTACCGACCGGTCTACGACTGGCCGTGGACAACGTGATCGGTAATGCCGTCCGGCACGGCAACGCCACCTCGATCGTCATCACCGCCGAACGGGTGGACACCACGGTGCGCGTTCTGATCGACGACAACGGATGCGGGGTACCGGTAGAGGAACGGGAATCGGTGTTCGGCCGCTTCGAGCGCGGCACCCGGGCAGCCAAAGGTGGTTCGGGCCTCGGCCTGGCCTTGGTTGCGCAACAGGCCGAGTTACACGGTGGCCGTGTGTATTTCACCGACAGTCCACTGGGCGGGGCGCGCCTGGTGATGGAGTTGCAGATCCGCTAGATTGCGGCACTCGTTACACGAAAGAAATCCGCGGGATAACCCGATGCGAGGAGTATGGGATCGTGCACTCGACATCGGATTTCACTGTCCCCATCGTCGACATCTCGCCGTACGCGCTGGACGAGCGCTCACCGGACGCAGATATGATCGCCCGCCGGGGAGTGGCGTCGCAGATCGACCGTGCTTGCAGCACAGTCGGTTTCATGCAGATCGTCGGCCACGGCATTCCGGACGAGATAGTTGGCGGGCTCGCGTCGGCGATGGATTCGTTCTTCGGTCTCGACCCAGCGCAGAAATCCGCCTACATCTGCCCGCCCGAGCTCAACCGCGGCTACACCGCCCCGAAGAGCGAAACTCTGAGCCTGAGCCTCGGGCTCGATTCGGCATCGGGCATGAACGACTACTTCGAGGCCTTCAACGTGGGCACCGGTGCACCGAACACCTGGCCCGAATCGGCCGCGTTCCGGCAGCCCGTCGAGAGGTATTTCGCCGAAGCTGGCCGAGTGGCACGGACACTGACCGGGGCCTTCGCCGACGCTCTCGGGGAATCGCCGAACCTGTTCTCACGCATCACCGACCGGTCTCTCGACACGCTGCGGATGAACAATTACGCACTCGATCCGGGCACCGCCGTACCGGAGCGCGAGCTCACCGGGATGAGCGAGCACACCGACTACGGATTGGTGACGGTGCTCTGGGCCGATCGGGTACCCGGCCTACAGGTCCTCGGTGCCGACCGGCTGTGGCACGACGTGCAGCCTGCCGAGGGCGCGTTGCTGGTGAATCTGGGTGATCTGCCAGCCCGATTGACCAACGATCGCTGGATGTCGACGCTGCATCGCGTGCGGCCACCGGTATCGGGCGGAACCATCCAACGCAGGCGATCTGCTGCCTTCTTTCACGACGGCAACCTCGACGCTGTGATCGCGCCGTTGGCGTCGTGCATCGAACCCGGCGCAGCGCCCGGGTATGAACCGGTGACCGTGGCCGAACACATTGCGGCCAAGCTGGCAGGTTCCCGAGGCGGAACGGCGAATGCCTCGGCAACCCGCGAAGCCGAGCGAGTACGACGCGCTGCTGTTACCTGACGCGTTGCTGTTATTTGATGCGCTGGTGTTACTTGACGTCGAGCAGGTCGATGACGAACACGAGGGTCTTGCCGGAGAGGCGGTGACCCGCGCCGGCCGGGCCGTATGCGAGCTCCGGCGGGATGGTGAGCTGGCGACGTCCGCCGACCTTCATTCCGGGGATGCCGTCCTGCCAGCCCTGGATCAGACCCTGCAGCGGGAACTGAATGGATTCTCCGCGGTTCCAGGACGAGTCGAACTCTTCACCCGAGTCGAACTCGACGCCGACGTAGTGCACCTCGACGGTGCCGCCTGCTACTGCCTCTGCGCCGTCACCCTCGACGAGGTCGACCGCCACCAAGTCCAAGGGTGCCGGTCCGGCCTGAAATTCGATCACTGGCTTCGTCACTGAAGTCTCCTGCGGTTGATGCCGGCCCGCCGACGCCGACTGTGGTGCTCTGGGCATATAACCAACACGACTTTACGTCGTAGACGGGTGCCGACGGGCGCTGGTACCCGCAATTGGCCCGTATCCGCTGGTCAGAGACGTCATCTGCTCGGAGCCTACGATGTAGTGCATGAGCGACACGATCCGTATCAGCCTCGCCCAGATCACCAGTGGCGACGACCCCACCGAGAACCTCGAACTCGTCGAGACCCACACCCGTGCCGCGGCGGAGGCCGGCTCGGACCTCGTCGTGTTCCCGGAGGCCATGATGCGCTGCTTCGGCGGACCCATCCGAAAGTTCGCACAGCCCCTCGACGGTGACTGGGCCAACGCGGTGCGTTCCATCGCGGCCGACGCCGGCATCACCGTCGTCGCCGGGATGTTCACTCCCGCCGCAGACGAACGAGTGACCAACACCCTGCTCGTCACCGGCCCCGGCATCGATGCGAGTTACGACAAGATCCACCTCTTCGACGCCTTCGGATTTGCCGAATCCGATACCGTCGCACCGGGTTCGGACCCACTGGTGGTCGACATCTCTGGGGTTCGAGTGGGCTTCGCGACCTGCTACGACATTCGATTCCCAGCACTGTTCCAGAAACTCGGCGACCTCGGCGCGGAACTGATCGTCGTCCCGGCGTCGTGGGGATCGGGCGACGGAAAAATCGATCAGTGGACCCTGCTCGCCCGCGCACGCGCGTTGGATTCGACCACCTTCATCGCGGCCTGCGATCAGGCCGAACCTGCTGCCGCCAAGGGAAATGCCCCCCTGGGTGTGGGCCACAGCGTCGTCTGCTCCCCCACCGGCGAAATCCTCGGGCAGCTCGACGCCACGCCCGGCATGCTGACCATCGACATCCATACCGAACTGGTCGACGCTGTGCGCAAAACTCTGCCGGTATTGAAGAACCGCAAGCACTTCGACGCCTGACGGTGCCGCGAACTCGAAGTTGTGGACGACATTCCGCCGTAAATCGTCCCTATCTTCGAGCTCGGCGAACGTCTGCATTCATCGACCAGAATTCTGTGACGATGTCGGCCAACTGCTCGGGCTGCTCCAACGCCGGAATCACCCGCGCACCAAGGACCGTCACCTCGCGCGCATCCGCCATCGTCGCCACGACGGCGCGCGCCTCCTCCGGCGTCCACTCACCCCGGTCGTCGGTGGTGACGAACAGCGTGGGGCACGTCAATGCCCTCGCCGCCCACATCAGGTCCGTCCGATTGAGAATCGCAGTCTCGATGGCCACTGCGGTCGCCCGACGGCCTGCACGCCCGATCGCGTCACGCAGCAACCGTATGGCCTCGGGGTCGTGAGCTCGGGTGTGATCGGTGAAGATCGTGTCCTCGATCGCCGATCGGACCGGACCGCGAAGACCGACGAGGCAAAAGAGTGGCAACAACATCCGGACCTTACGACGCAACGCCGTGTCGATCGGATGCGTCGGCGCGCTGATTGCGACGAGGGTGGCGATCAGGTCCGGCCGCCGCGCGGCCACCTCCAGACCGACATGACCACCCCACGCATTTCCGACCCAATCGACGCTGTCGAATCCCCATCGGCGCTGCATCTCCTCGAGTAGTTCGACAGCAGCATCAGCACACGTAGAGATGTCGGCAGCTTTGCTCAACGGATCGCTCGAGCCACAGGATGGGGCGTCGACCAGGTGCAGAGTCCGACTGGCAGCCAACATCGGCACGACGCGATCCCAGCTCGAGGAGTCGACGAACATGCTGTGCCACAACACAACCGGTGGTCCCGTGCCTGTCACCCGAACATGCAACCGACCGAGACGAGTCGGGAAGAAGTATTCGTTCATAATTGACATTACACAGCGTAATTTGAATTCTGTCTAGACTGCATTTCATGGCCAGGACCTACTCGTCGGACGTACGCACCGAGCGCGCTCGACTCAACCGCGCGGCAGTGATCGACGCTGCGCACACGATGTTCCTGAACCGGGGCTGGGTCGCCACCACCATGGCCGACGTCGCATCTGCAGCCGGTTTGACCCGGCAGACCGTCTACCAACAATTCGACGGAAAGCTCGCATTGTTGGACGGATGTATCGACAGTGCGCTCTCGAACGGCCTGAACTCTCCCGTCCGCGAGATGCCGAACTACGAGAAGATGGGCACGGGAACGTTCGAGGAGCGACTCGCCGCGGGCGCGGCCTGGCTCCGCGGGGCCCACGAACGATCCGCGGCGATCCAACATGTGCTCGACGAGGCCGCAGTGGTGGACCCTGTTGCTGCGCAACGACTTTCTGTCCGAGAAGAGACTCGATGGGACGAGAACCGGTGGGCAGCCGGGCTGATCCTCGACAGCCCTCCGCCGGACGCGATGGTCGACGCCATGTGGTTGCTCACGGCTCGCTCGGTGTGGCTGAGATTGACCCGTGAGCGCGGATGGACCTCCGAGCAATGGGAGCAGTGGTTCATCGCGCACGCCGAGATCGAACTCCGGCCGCGAACTCGAAGCCAGGGATAGATCCCGGCCGAAAACCGTACATAACGTCGAGTTCGGCGCTGCGAACTCGGCCGGAACGCACCGAGATCGCACTTGTGCAGCCGAAACCGGCCATATCGCCCGCGTAACTGCGAAGTCGGCGGGATACGGACACCACACGACAACGCCGCCGAACCCTGATGGGCTCGGCGGCGTTGTTGTGAAGCGAAAGCTAGCGGGAGCTGACGTCCTGGTAGTCGCGCTCGGTGTAGCCGGTGTAGATCTGGCGCGGGCGGCCGATCTTGCCGGTGGTGTCCTCGTTCTGCTCACGCCAGTGCGCGATCCAGCCGGGGAGACGGCCCATCGCGAACAGCACCGTGAACATGCGCGGCGGGAAGCCCATCGCGCGGTAGATCAGGCCGGTGTAGAAGTCCACGTTGGGGTAGAGCTTGCGCTCGACGAAGTAGTCGTCGGTCAGCGCGGTCTCTTCGAGCTTGAGGGCGATCTCGAGCAGCTCATCGCCGTTGCCCAGCTTGCCGAGGATGGTGTGCGCAGTTTCCTTGACCAGCGTCGCGCGCGGATCGAAGTTCTTGTACACCCGGTGTCCGAAGCCCATGAGCTTGACGCCGTCTTCCTTGTTCTTCACTCGACGCAGGAAGTCGGTGGCGTCGCCGCCCTCGGCCTTGATCTTGTCGAGCATCTCGAGTACGGCCTGGTTGGCTCCGCCGTGCAGCGGGCCCCACAGTGCGTTGATGCCGCCGGAGATCGAGGTGAAGAGGTTGGCCTGCGAGGATCCGACGAGGCGGACCGTCGACGTGGAGCAGTTCTGCTCGTGGTCGGCGTGCAGGATGAGCAGCATGTCGAGTGCCTTGACGATCTCGGGATCGACCTCGTACGGCTCGGCGGGGAAACCGAATGTCATGCGCAGGAAGTTCTCGACCAGGCTCTTCGAGTTGTCCGGGTACAGGAACGGCTGACCGACCGACTTCTTGTAGGCGTAGGCCGCGATGGTCGGCAACTTCGCCAGCAGGCGAATCGTGGAGAGCTCGACCTGTTCGGGATCGTTGGGCTCGAGCGAATCCTGGTAGTACGCCGACAGTGCGTTGACCGCGCTGGACAGCACCGGCATCGGGTGCGCGTTGCGCGGGAAGCCGTCGAAGAACCGCTTGAGGTCCTCGTGCAGCAGCGTGTGGCGACGGATGCGGTCGGTGAACGTCTCGAGCTCATCCGCGGACGGCAGCTCCCCGTAGATCAGCAGGTAGCTGACCTCGATGAACGACGACTTGCCCGCGAGCTGCTCGATCGGGTACCCGCGGTACCGCAGGATGCCCGCGTCACCGTCGATGTAGGTGATGGCCGACTTGGTGGACGCGGTATTGACGAACCCGCCGTCCAACGTCGTATAACCGGTGGTAGCCAGCAACTTTCCCAGCTCGATGCCGTTGTTGCCTTCGGAAGCCTCGGCAATCGACATGGAGTATTCGCCACCGGGATAGGTGAGGGTGGCTTTGGCGTCATTCTCAGCGGGCACGAATGGTCCCTCTCGAACTCGTGTAACGGACACGTACTTAAAACGGACAGATCTAACGTCGATAGTGAAACTAGTCTCTCGACGCCTCGGACGCCCACGGAGGGTCGGCACCGGGTCGTGAAACCGTGATCGCTGCTGCCTTCGCGGCGAACTCGAGCGCGTGTTGCCAATCTTGCTTGCTCATCTCTTTCACCGCGTTCGATGTGATAATGCTCTCCTTCTGAAGAAAGCTCAGCAGCGCGCCGTGGACGGTGTCACCAGCGCCGATCGTGTCGACCACGTCGACGGCCACTCCGGGAACCGACGTCTCGTCGGCTGCAGTGAAGACGGAAATACCGTCGCCGCCGCGGGTCATGACCACTGCGGTGACGCCCGCCGCGAGCCAATCGTCGACGGTGGTGCCCTGGGTTCCCAGGCCCAACCAGTACGAGTCGTCCTCGGACACCTTCAAGATGTCGATGCTCGGCAGCCACGAGCGAAAGCGGTCGCGGAAGCCGTCGGCGGTGATGTCCCCACTGGTGCTGTCGATGGCGGCCGGACGGATGTTGGGGTCGAGCATCGTGAGCTTGCCTGCCGCCCGCGCTCGGTGCAATAAGCCCGCGTACATCGACGCACCGGGCTCGTAGAGCAGAGACAACGTGCCGAACGAGAGAACGCTGATCTCGTCGGGCAGATCACCGGGATCGGCGACGAGGCGATCGGCGGTGCCGTCGGCGTAGAACGAGTACTCGGCGCTGCCGTCCTCGGCAAGGGTGGTCATTGCCAACGTCGTCGGCTCGTCGCCGCGCTGCACCCACGAGATGTCGACGCCTGCATCGCGCAGACTCGCCAGGATCTGCTCGCCGAACGAATCACGCGAGATGCGCGAGAGATACGCGACCGGCGAACCCAGTCGTCCGATCGAGATGGCGACGTTGAACGGTCCGCCGCCGAGTTTGGGTGAGAGCAACGGTCCTTCGTGCACCGGAACCAGATCGACCAATGCCTCGCCGCACACCAGAATCGTCACTTCTCGTACCTCATTCCCCAGGTGCCCGACCAGGTTTGCCCCGGCCCCAGCACGATCAGATCGATCTCGGAGTTCAACGCATCGGGCGGGCACGTCATCGGTTCGATCGCCAGCGCCCGGCCCCGGTCCGGATAGGCCTGATCGTTGGCCGGATCGGCGGTGAACACCTGCACCCAACCGAAGCTCGCATCGGTCCACAACACGGTCGCGGTGCCGTCGGGACCCCGCAGAACATGGTTCGCACGGCCGTCGCCGTCGGGCAGCGACGCACTGAACGGGGTGTCCAACTGCACGCCCTGCAGTGTGCGCGGTACTCGGAAGTCGTACTCGGTATCGGCCGTCGGCACCGAATTACCCACGGGCAGATTACGAACCGGGTCCAGCGGCAGCCGGGTGCCGGCCGAGAACTCGAGCGTGCACTCGTCGAGCGGCACATCCCCCACGCGGACGTAGGTGTGGAAACCCATCCCGTACGGCGCGGCCGAATCACCGGTGTTCGTCGCCGACGCGGTCACGGTGAGGCCCTCCGCCGACAGCTCGTGCGCCACGGTCACCGTCAACGAGAACGGCCAGCCCTGATGGGTCCCAACGTCCACGCTTTGCTCGACACGACTGTCGGTGTGGTCGACCAGCTTCCACGCCGTCCGTCGGACGAATCCGTGGCTGGCGTTGTTACGCGACGGCTCGGAGATCTCCAACCGATGCTCGACGCCTTCGAACGTGAACGTCCCGTCGGCCGTGCGATTGGGCCACGGGGCCAACACCAGTCCCGCCGAGAGCGGGGGCTTGGTGCCTGCCTCCCACGTTTCGGTGAGCGGTGAGCCGTCGTACTCGAGCACCCGCAGGCCTGCGCCGACAGCAGCGATGTCTGCCCGATACTTGCCGCTCGTCAACGAGTACGTCTGTGCCTCAGCCATGAGAGCCATTCTTTACTACGGCACCCACTCGGTAGCGAATGAATGCCGGAAGTGCCAGCGCAGCAATCGAGACACCGATGACGACCAGCACGCCACCGCCCGCTGCGGCGGCCGCTGTCCCCACCGAGGCCGCTGCGGCACCGTGCAGCACGTCGCCGATGCGGGGTCCTCCCGCGACGACGACGATGAACACACCTTGCAATCGGCCGCGCATCTCGTCGGTCGCGACCGTCTGCAGCATCGTGCTGCGGAACGCCGCCGAGACCATGTCGGCACCGCCGCCGAGCGCCAGGAACGCCAGCGCGAACCACAGGGCGACGGTCGTCGCGCCGTCCGTGGCGAGTCCGACCGCGACTCCGAACCCGATCATCGACGCACCCCAGACGACGATGCAGATCAGTACGGCCAGTCCCTGCCTCCGAACGCGCGGAAGCCAGCCGGAGAACACCCCACCGACCACAGCGCCTGCCGACATCGCCGCGAAGAGCATGCCCAGCACCGGCCCGCCCGAGAGCGGATCACCGAAACTTTCGTGGGCGATCTGCGGAAAGAGTGCGCGCGGCATACCGAACACCATCGCGATGATGTCCACGACGAATGACGCCAGCAGCACCTTCTGGGTTGCGAGATAGGCGAAGCCCTCGAAGACCGAACGCAATCCGGCACGCTGACCGCTCGTGACAGGCGGGATGGCGGGCAGCCGAACCACCGCCCACAAGGTGGCGAACAGAAAGACGGTGTCGATCAGGTACAGGGTTTCGAGCCCGATGTAATAGATCAGGATGCCGGCACTGAGGGGGCCCGCAATGGCTCCGAAGTTGAACACCGTCATGTTCAGCGAGTTCGCCGCGGGAAGCTGATCGGGCGGCAGAATCCGCGGCAGGATCGCGCTACGGGTCGGCTGGTTCACCGCAAAGAACGCCTGCTGAACTGCCAACAGCACCAACACGATCCACACATTGTTCAGATCGAGAAGCGCCTGCAGCCAGAACAACCCCGACGTACCGATCAGACCGAACGTGGTGATCATCAGCAGGGCTCTGCGGTCCATCACGTCGGCCAGTGCCCCGCCCCACAGTCCGAAGACGATGAGCGGGACCAGCGCGAAAACTCCGGTCAGCCCCACGTAGGCGGAGCTCTGCGTAATCTGGAATACCTGTTGCGGCACAGCGACAATGGACAGCTGGGCACCGATGACGGTGACGATGTTCGCCAACCACAACCGGCGATAGGCAGCAGTCTTCAGCGGTGTCGTATCGGCAAGAATGCCGCGCAATCCGCTCACGGCTGCAGACGCTCGATCACACCATTGGCCACCGTCAGACGAATCCTGTTGTGCATACGGCTGGTTCGGCCCTGCCAGAACTCGACCGTCTCGGGCTCGACGCGAAAGCCGCCCCAGTTCGGCGGTACCGGTACATCGACGCCGTCGAACGTTGCGGTGACCTCGGCCAGCTTGCCGGCCAGGTCTTCTCGCGAGCCGACGGGTCGCGACTGTTCCGACGCCCACGCCCCCAGCTGGGAGCCACGCGGCCTGGTGCGCCAGTAGGTTTCGGTGGTCTCGGCGTCGACCTTGACCACCGAGCCGCGCACGGTGAGTTGCCGGGCACTGGCGATCCACGGAAAGGTCACCGACGCGTAGGGATTGGCAGTCAGAGCGCGGCCCTTGTCCGAGTCGTAATTGGTGTAGAACACCACGCCGTCCGCGTCGAGGCCCTTGCACAGCACGGTGCGAGTGGCGGGCCTGCCCGCCTCGTCGACGGTTCCCAACACGATGGCGTTGGGCTCGGGCAGATCGGCTGCCACCGCGTCGGCCAACCACTGCTGCGCGAGCGGGAACCACCCACCGGCCAGAGCGTCGACATCGAGGTCTTCGGGCTCGCCGTAGTCCACCCGCATGTTCGCCAGTCGCTGTTCATCTGCAGACACGAACCCAGACGCTACTCCCGCGTACGTGATCGCTATGGTTCTGGCACAGTACGCCCGGATGCGGCGCAGAGCCGGGCGCAAACGCGACGAGGGAGTCCACAGGCCATGGCTGTTCAACACGTTCCCGAGGATTTCGTCCCCGGCCTCGAAGGTGTGGTCGCCTTCACCTCCGACATCGCCGAGCCCGACAAGGACGGCGGCGCACTGCGCTACCGCGGCGTCGACATCGAAGAACTCGTCGCGCAGAACGTCACCTTCGGCGATGTGTGGGCACTGCTCGTCGACGGCGCATTCGGCCGCGGCCTGCCCCCGGCAGAACCCTTCCCCCTCCCCATCCACACCGGCGACGTCCGCGTCGACGTCCAGGCCGGCTTGGCGATGCTCGCGCCCATCTGGGGATACCAGCCCCTGCTCGACATCGACGACACCACCGCACGAGACAACCTCGCCCGCGCGTCGGTGATGGCACTGTCCTACGTTGCCCAGTCCGCTCGCGGTATCTACCAGCCCGCCGTCCCACAGAGCCGCATCGATCAGGCCTCCACCGTCACCGAACGCTTCATGGTCCGGTGGAAGGGCGAACCCGACCCCGCTCACGTCGCGGCCATCGACGCCTACTGGGTCTCGGCTGCCGAACACGGCATGAATGCGTCGACCTTCACCGCCCGCGTGATCGCCTCGACCGGCGCCGATGTCGCAGCCTGCCTCTCCGGTGCCATCGGTGCGATGTCCGGGCCGCTGCACGGCGGTGCGCCCGCCCGCGTGCTGCCGATGATCGAAGAAGTCGAAAAGACCGGCGACGCACGCGCGCTGATCACCGGCATCCTCGACCGCAAGGAAAAGCTCATGGGCTTCGGACACCGCGTCTACCGCGCCGAGGACCCCCGCGCCCGCGTACTGCGCGCCACCGCCAAGCGCTTGAACGCACCTCGCTACGAGGTTGCCGCTGCACTCGAGCAGGCCGCGCTGACCGAACTGCGTGAGCGCCGCCCCGATCGAGCCATCGAGACCAACGTGGAGTTCTGGGCCGCGGTGATTCTGGACTTCGCCGAGGTACCCGCGCACATGATGCCCGCGATGTTCACCTGCGGACGTACCGCCGGCTGGTGCGCGCACATCCTCGAGCAGAAGCGCCTAGGCAAGCTGGTACGCCCCGCCGCCCTCTACACCGGGCCCGAACCCCGTACCCCCGACTCCGTCGACGGCTGGGACCTGATCCGGTAGTCACGGCAACAGCGGTACCCGACTACGCTGGGTGATCGACAAACCTCCGGGTGCCATATTCCCTCGACCTTAGGACGCGCTACTCCATGGCCGATTTGCCGATCATTCCCGCCGATCTTATTCCCGCCGACGGACGCTTCGGTTGCGGTCCGTCCAAGGTTCGTCCCGAGCAGCTGCAGTCCCTGGTCGACGTCGGTGCGTCCGTGTTCGGTACCAGCCACCGGCAGAAGCCCGTCAAGGACGTTGTCGGACGCGTACGCAGTGGCCTGAAGGACCTGTTCTCGCTGCCCGAGGGCTACGAGGTCGTCCTCGGCAACGGCGGCACCACTGCATTCTGGGATGCCGCTGCGTTCGGCCTCATCCGCGAGAAGTCGCTGCACCTCACCAACGGTGAGTTCAGCTCGAAGTTCGCCTCGGTGGCCAAGAACAACCCCTTCATCGGCGATCCGATCGTCGTCTCGGCCGATCCGGGCAGCGCGCCCGAGCCGACCTCCGACCCGTCGGTGGACCTCATCGGTTGGGCCCACAACGAGACGTCGACCGGCGTGGCCATCCCGGTCAGCCGTCCGGCCGGCTCGGAGAACGCGCTCGTCGCGATCGACGCCACGTCCGGCGCAGGCGGTCTGCCGGTGAACGTCGCCGACGCCGACGTCTACTACTTCGCTCCGCAGAAATGCTTCGCCGCCGACGGTGGTCTGTGGGTCGCGCTGATGAGCCCGGCCGCACTCGCCCGCGTCGACGAGATCGCCGCCTCGAAGCGCTGGGTCCCGGACTTCCTGTCGTTGCCGATCGCCGTCGACAACAGCAGCAAGGACCAGACGTACAACACCCCAGCAGTGGCAACGCTGCTGCTCTTCGCAGACCAGATCGAATGGCTCAACTCCCAGGGTGGCCTGGACTGGGCCACGAAGCGGACCGCGGAATCGTCCTCACGCCTGTACGACTGGGCCGAGAAGACCGAGTTCACGACGCCGTTCGTGTCGAACCCGGATCACCGCAGCCAGGTCGTCGGAACCATCGACTTCGACGAGAAGGTCGACGCAGCCCAGGTTGCGAAGATCCTGCGCGCCAACGGCGTCGTCGACACCGAGCCGTACCGCAAGCTGGGACGCAATCAGCTTCGTGTCGGTATGTTCCCCGCCATCGAACCGGACGACATCACCGCGCTGACGAAGAGCATCGACTGGGTCGTCTCCACGCTGGGCTAGCAGGTACCTGACAGCGCACTCACAGCTGCACCGCTCCCTTCGAGGCCTACACTTGCAATGAAATACGCAGGCGTAACGACCTCGGAGGGAGCGTTCGTATGTCCAGGCTCCTGTCCATCGTCCTACGACTGCGGGTGACACTCGTGTACTGCCTGCTCACAGCGGCAGGAACCGTCGCACTCGGGCAGATCGGGCCGCACGCTCGCTGGCACGTGCTGCGTGCGGCGAGTACCAATCTGCACAACCTGACCGACGGCCATCTCGCCACCCTCGTCACGAGCGTCTTCCTCACCGAAGGTCCGGTGGACTGGCTCTGGTTGGCCGGTATCGCACTCCTGTTCGCCGTCGCCGAATGGATGTCCGGATGGCGACGCTTCCTGCTCACCTTCGGTGCCGGCCACATCGGCGCGACGGTGTTGGTGGCCGTCGGACTGTTCATCGGAATACGCGTCGACTGGTTGGCCGACTCGCTGGCAATGGCCGTCGACGTGGGGGCCAGCTACGCAGCAGCAGCGGTGGCCGGGTCCATGATCAGCTTCCTGCCGATGCCGTGGCGGCTGGGCTGGGCGTCCCTGTGGATCGGGGTCGTCGCCGTGGGCGGAATATCGAACCCGTCGTTCACCGCCGTCGGCCACGCGCTCGCCCTGAGCATCGGCCTCGGCCTGGGCGCGCTGTACCTCTACCGAGACGGATCGATGTTGCGCCGCAATGCAATTGGCGCAACATCGGCCGATCGAGTGCAGCCGAGCCCGCAGCTGTCTACTCTCTGAGAGAGAAACGATCGCCGGCGATCGCGGTGCGTGTCGGACACCCACCGGATACACCCGGTGAACTAGGGTCGAATTCGACGGTATCGCGAGCCGGCGCGATGAGGAGGTCAAGGTGCGAGACTTACACGTGGTGGGTCTCGAGGCCGACGGAAAGTTCGTCGTCTGCGCAGATCCCAAGACCGGCGACAGATTCCGGCTTCCAGCCGACGACAAACTCCGCGCAGCCTCACGCGGCGACATCGCTCGACTAGGACAGATTGAGATCGAAATGGACAGCTTGCTTCGTCCGAAGGAAATTCAGGCTCGAATTCGGAGCGGAGCGACCATCGAACAGGTCGCCGCCGATTCCGGAATGGCCGTCAGCCGCGTCGAGGTGTTCGCGCACCCCGTCCTGCTCGAGCGCTCACAGGCCGCGTCGATGGCTCAGGCAGGCCATCCGCTGCGCCACGACGGTCCTGCCGTCCAGACGTTGCTCGACATCGTCACTCTCGCCTTCCGCACTCGGGGCCACAATCTCGACGACGCAGAATGGGACGCCTGGCGCGACGAGGACAACAAGTGGGTTGCGCAGCTCAAGTGGCAAGCGGGACGCACCACCAACAAGGCGCACTGGCAGTTCCTGCCCGACGGCCACGGCGGCACCATCGCGCCGCTCGACGACACCGCACACGAGTTGATCGATCCCGACTTCGGACGCCAGCTGCGCGGCCTCGCTCCGGTACGCGCACTCGCGTCCGCGGACGACGAGGCCTCGCAGCAGAGCTTCGACGAGTACTACGGAACCACCTCCGACAGCGAACTCGAAGCCGAGACCATCGAGGTCGAGGTGGACGAGACGCCGACCCCCGATGTCGAGCAGCCGCGCGAGCCGGTGGCCAGGGAGCCCAAGCCCGCACCCAAGGCTGCCCCCGGTCACGGCGGCAAGGACAAGCGCGGCAAGCCGGCCA
Source organism: Rhodococcus sp. PSi06 (assembly GCF_054960675.1). NCBI lineage: Bacteria > Bacillati > Actinomycetota > Actinomycetes > Mycobacteriales > Nocardiaceae > Rhodococcus > Rhodococcus sp. PSi06. Next base: position 102,860 of record NZ_JBHNYO010000011.1, on the reverse strand, counting down.
TGCCGTCCTGGGAAGACGTCCTGCTCGGCGTCCGCAGCAGCGGTCACAACTGACCTCGTCGTGACCGATTCACCGCTCGGTGACGAACTGCCGACGCTCACACCGTAGGCTTCCGACGGAGCTTACGGAGAGAGAGGTGCCGGTAGTGGGGGCCAAAGCATCAACGATCTGGTACGTGGACACACCGGATCCCATTTCTGTCCTCAGAGAGGCGACCACCTCGGACTGGAATGCTGCGACGGCTCTCGTCGGCCGCCTGTACCCCCACCTGACCGCGGTACCCCTCGCTCAGGGGCCGATCTCGACCTCGGCGGGCGTGGACGACGATCACGTCTTCATCGGCTGCTATCCGGGCGTCACCGTGGTGTGCGGGTCCAATCTTTCGGTGCCCACACCGTCGACGCTCCCCGAATCCTTCACTCGCCCTCTGGCATCCGAGCACACCTACCTCGTCGCCTCGGATCCCGAGCACGCGTGGGGCGCATTCGCCTACTGGGAACGTGGAGAATTTCGCCGATCGTTCAGCGCCACCCCGGTGTACATCTACGAGGACGCGGGCCTGCCGCTGGTGTGGGAGCGATCCTTCTGGGCCGGTGAGCACCCGCTGATCTATCCCCCCGGAGTGATGCCGGACCCGCAGTCCCTGCCGTTTCACCCGCAGGAATTCGCCGAGGCCGCCAACGCCGAATGGCTCGGATTCCGCTACACCGGCGGCCCACACCCCGGCGAGCTGGACCCCAACACAGTGCCGGTCTGCGGTTTCACCATGTACGTGCCGGGGCAGGAGCCGCAACCCCAGAACGTCCCGGTCCAGAGTGCACCCGCACCGGAATCGGCCGAGCCGCCGCAGCGACCGAAGAAGCGTTGGTTCTCCCGGAAGTAGTCGCTTCGCCCGGCCGGCGTGGGCACCGTTGCACGACGGGAACCGCCGGCGACGGGTTCCCGTCGATTGTCGCCGGTAGCGTGCAACCCTGCCCGCGGTCGGTCGGTCAGAACGCCAGGGCCGCCAGAGCCACGAAGCTCAGTAGCGCACCGACACCCGCACCGTAGACAGCCCAGCGCCACACCGGGACGCGGAGCCACCGCAGGACCGTCGGCGCCGCGCCTGCCACGACGACGAGGTTGAGGCCGATCGCGAGCAACGGATGCACTCGCGCCAGTTCCATACCGAACGCCGCCAGTGCCACCGCCACGAGAATCGCCGAGACCACGGCAATCGGAATGCCGGTCCAGCGGACACCCGGGTCGAGATCACTCACGTCAGACGCACGCGTTCGTAGAATCCCATCGCCGCAGCCGTCGCCACGTTGAGTGAATCGGTGCCCGGTGCCATCGGAATCCGAGCACGAATATCAGTGGCGCGCATGGCATGTTCGGTCAGACCCGGGCCCTCGGCACCGAGCAGCAGGGCAACCTTCTCCCCCGTCATCGCCGTGGCCAGCGACACCGCCTCCGGATTGGGGGTCAGCGAAATCAGCTGAAAGCCGTGCGCACGAACGCGATCGAGGCCGCGCGCCCACTCGGGCACCTTCGCGAACGGCACGCGCAGCACATGCCCCATCGACACCCGGACCGAACGACGATAGAGCGGATCGGCACACGCCGCACCGAACAACACCGCATCCACCCCGAGACCGGCCGCATTGCGAAACATCGAGCCGAGATTCTCGTGATCGTTGACGCCCTCGAGAATCGCCACCGTCTTCGCGTCGGCCAACACCTCGTCCAGATCCAGTGCAGGCGGCCGGTTCGCCGCCGCCAACACCCCGCGATTGAGATGGAACCCGACGACCTCGGCCATCACCTCCGCCGACGTCCGATAGAACGGGACATCCGACTCCGCGAGATCCTCGCGCAAGGCGTCGAGCCGTCGATCCACGCCGAGCAGGCTGATCATCGGAAAACGGGATGTCAGCAGGCGCTGCGCAACGAGCACCCCCTCGGCGATCACCAACCCTTTGCCCTCGGGCAGATCAGGGCGGCGATCCGAGGAGTTGAGGTCGCGGAAGTCGTCCAGCCGGGGGTCGAGGGGATCGTCGACATCGATTACATGAACCACCCGCTCATCTTGTCACCCGACATTTCTGGCAGTCCCCCGACGACGAACTACTCCTGTATGGAAAAGTTGCCAGCGATGACTACCGACGAATCGATCACCATCCGAACCGCAACCGACGACGACTGGGATGCCGTCGCGCTGCTCGACGCGCACGCGTTCGGCGAACACCAGAACGCCGAGGACCTGGCCGAGACCCAGATTCTGACCAATTCCGAGCACTTCTACATGGCGTGGGACGGCACCACTCCGGTGGGCGTGGCGATGCATTTCCCCATGTCTGTCACGGTTCCCGGCGGAGCACAGCTCGACGCGTCCGGAGTTTCCTGGGTATCGGTGGCCCCCACCCATCGCCGGCGGGGCATTCTGCGGTCGATGTTCACTCAGCAGCACCGTGCCCTCAACGACGCGGGAGCGCCGTTGTCACTGCTGACGGCCAGCGAGGCAACCATCTACGGGCGTTTCGGCTACGGACCGGTGACCGAGGAAGTCAGCATCTCGCTGGACCGTCGATTCGCGCAGTTCCGCAAGGAGGTTCCCCCGCCCACCGGTGTGCGTCTCATCGAAACGGCGGAGGCTCCGGCACTTCTTCCCGATATCTATCACCGGTGGCAGCAGCAGACAGCAGGTGCACAGCCCAAGCCGCCGATTCGGTGGGAACGCTTCTTCGCAGATCGGGAGAATCGGCGCGGCGGGCTGACTGCCCTGTTCTTCATCGTCCATCCCGACGGGTACGTCGCCTACCGGCGCGGACGGAACCCGAGTCGCGTGGTGGTACAGGAGTTCATCGCGATCACCGACGAGGCGTATTCCGCGCTGTGGCAGGTCCTCGTCGGTGTCGACCTGGCCGACACGATCGAGGTTCAACAGTCACGCGACGAGGCGTTGCCGTTCCTGCTGACCGACTACCGCCTGCCGAAGGTGACTGCCCATCACGACACGTTGTGGGCACGCATCATGCATGTGGAAGCAGCACTCGAGGCGAGGACGTACGCGCTCGACACGTCGCTGACCATCGCCGTCCGCGATCCCTTCCTCGACGCAGGCGGGACCTACTCGCTCACCATCACCGACGGCAGAGCCACCTGCACCCGGGTGGAGTCCGAGCCGGACATCGAACTCGACATCGACGTGCTCGCCAGTATCTACTTCGGCACCCACCGGGCCCGACTGTTCGCCCAGTCCAACCGCCTCACCGCCCGCAACGAAGCATCACTGCAGGCACTGGACCTGACATTCGGTACGGACCGTCCCGCAGTCATGGGTTGGGGCTTCTAGCGCGTCTGCCCGGCCAGCCCGTGGGTGAAGGCGAAGTGCACGGCCTGAGCCCGGTCTCGCAACTGTGCCTTGGCGAACAGATGGTTGATGTGTGTCTTGACCGTCGCCTCGCTGACGAACATCTGCTGAGCGATTTCCCGGTTGGACAGGCCCGCCGCGATGGCCCGGAGAACCTCGACCTCGCGCGGGGTCAGACCGGCCGGGATCTCGGGCGGACGCGACTGCTCGACGGCTCCGAGCAACCGGGCCTGCACCTCCGGGTTCAGCACCGCCTGCCCGGCGGCTGCTGCCCGCAGTGCCGCCGCAATCTCCACCCGTCCGGCGTCCTTGGTGAGATAGCCGCGGGCGCCCGCGCCGAGTGCGTCGAGAATCGAGCGTTCGTCCGAGAAGGTCGTCAACACCACCACGGGCAGATCGGGAAAGAGTCCTTTGAGGATTCGCGTCGCCTCGATCCCGTCGGTACCCGGCATTCGTAGGTCCATCAGCACGACGTCGAGGGGCTCAACGCCCATCGCGGATTGTACTTCGGCGACGGCGCTGTCGCCGTCCGTTGCGGTGGCGACGACGGTGATGTCCTCGACCAGATCCAACATCACTGCCAGCGCCTCGCGTACCGACGCCTGGTCGTCCGCGATCACAATCCGAATGCTCATGCTCTAGCTTCCGTGTCGGACTCGATAGGTTGTCGCAGAGGCACTTCGGCGCGCACGACCCAGCCTCGCCCGTCCGGACCTGCAGTGACCGACCCGCCCACGAGGGCCGCGCGTTCGCGCATGCCGACCAGGCCCATTCCGGTGCTCTCGACCGTTTCTGGCAGCGACGGGGCCGGACCGTTGGTCACGGAGAGTTCGACCGATCCGGCATCGAACCGAAGTAGTACCTCGACGGCAGCGCCGGGGGCGTGGTTGCGAGTGTTGGTCATCGCCTCCTGCGCGCACCGGACCAGGAACTGGGCCTGCGAGGTATCGAGATCTCGCGGTGTGCCGTCGACACGGAAGCTCGCGTCATCACCCACGAGTGCGGCCAACGTCGGCACGAGGGGCAGCGCATCCTGACGCAAAGTCTGGACGGCACGGCGGGTTTCGGTGAGCCCTTCCCGAGCGAGACTCTGCGCCTTGCCCACTGCCGCTCTGGCCTCCTCGACGCGGCCCGCGTCGAGCAACGCGTCGGCGACTTCGAGTTGCATGTTGACGCCGGACAGCGAGTGAGCGAGAACGTCGTGAATATCGCGCGCGATGCGGGCCCGCTCGGCCAGGGCATGCTCGCGAAGTTCGGCATCGGTGGCGCGGCGCGCATTGAGCAGTGCGTCCAGCCGACTGCGCCGCGAGTACCCGATCAGTACCGGCCAACCCGCGAACAATCCTGCAGCCCAGGGCCATCCGTCGACACCACTGTGCTCTGCAACCCACAGAGCGGCTGCGCACGCCACGCTGAGCGAGATCGCGAACGGGAACGAGATCGACGGCTTGAACCGCCACCCTGCATGTCCCGCAAACAGAAACGGAAACAGAGTAGCCGCAGCCGTGCCGTCCACGGCCAGGATTGCCGCAGAGGCGATCAGCGCGACACCCGCGCCGGCCAGAGAGATCCCAGGGCCGATCAACCGTCGTGGAAGCGACGAGGCCAGTAGCACCACACCGTTGACGACGAGCAGCGCAAGTACGAGCGGATTGCTCAGGTCCGAGGTGGCGAAGGCCCCGACGATCACGACGATCGCGACATACGGCCGGCTCGACAGCCGGAGGCGGTCGAGCGTGGGCAACCGTACGTCGGAGTGGGGTGCCGATGTCACCGAATCTTCGACCCTCCGCCGCGAACCCGATTGTGCATGTCGGTCAGCGTAGGCGACGTGGTGTGGTTTCCGGCCTTGTCGGCGCGCCACACGATGGTTGCGTCCAAGTGCATGGCTCGGTAGAGGACGGCGACCGACTCGGCGAGGAATCCGATGCCCACGGCCAGCATCGTGGCCTGGCCGGCGGCAGAGGCGGCAGTCGGGTCTATGACGACCTCCAAGGGAATGAGCAGAATCCGAACGGCGATGGCGGCGATCCACAGACCGATCGACGCGACGGAGTACCGCATCCACACCATCCCGTCTCGCTCGGTGATTCTGACGGTGTAACCGCGGATCGCACCGAGGACGATTCCGACGACGCAGCCGAGGAGGAGGAACCCGATCGCCATGGGCGACAGGACCGTCGAGTCGAGTGTCGTCAGCCCGACGAGGGCGAGGATCGCTGGAATTATCAGCAGGCGCCGGGCTTCCATGAGCTGGCCGGTCATGCGCCGCACCAGCAGGTATCCGACCAGAAGGACTACGAGAGCAATCGTTGCGATGTTCATGGCAGTAACGCTACGAAGATCGCGAGGGTGGCGAATCGACCCACGGGTGGAGAACGGGTGGAGAAACCCGAGCGAAAAGGACCATGACTTTTGTCATGGCTGGACCGTGACGGTGTCACTTCAGGTCATGATGCGCTGCACTGTTTTCGGCGGTTCGGGCGCAGCAGACTCGTAGTCATGAAGCAACCAGACGAAGGAAACCTGTTCACCGATCTGATGGAGATCGGGCCAGCTCCGACGATGGCGCGTGAGATCGTCGTCATCGTCATCAGCTTGGCCATTGTCGCCGTGTTGTTCGCGATCGTCGGCACGTCCCTTCCGGCGTTCGTCGCACTCGGCGTCATCGTCGCCTTCATGGGCGTCCGGTTCGTCATCGGACTGCGGCACTGGGAGAAGCAATCATGAGCATCATCGACGTCGACGGAATGACGCGCCGCTACGGCTCGGGCAAGAACGCGTACGAGGCCGTCCAAGCCCTCGATCTGCATATCGCCGAGGGCGAGCTGTTCGGATTGTTGGGCACCAACGGTGCCGGCAAGACCTCCACTCTCGAAGTGATCCAGGGTCTTTCGCGCCCCAGCAAGGGAACCGTCCGGATCATGGGAATGGATCCGGTGGCCGATCGCCGTAAGGTGCGCCCGGCTCTGGGCATCATGTTGCAGAAAGGCGGCCTGCCACAGGATCTGACAACCGCCGAGAGCCTGCGGATGTGGGCAGGTACCTGCAGTGATCCACTGCCGGTGGCGGACGTGCTCGAACGCGTCGACCTGGCCGATCGCGCCGATACCCGGGTGAAGTTTCTCTCCGGCGGCGAGCAGCGCAGGCTGGACCTCGCCTGCGCGATCATCAGCCGTCCGCGCATCCTGTTCCTGGACGAGCCGACCACCGGGCTCGATCCCGAAAGTCGTCGCAACACATGGCGATTGATTCAGGAGCTGAAGGACTCCGGCGTGACGATCATGTTGACGACTCATTACCTGGACGAGGCCGAGTCCCTGTGCGATCGACTCGCGATCATGCACCGCGGCAGAGTCGTTCGCAGCGGCACCGTGGACGAGGTGGTCGCCGACCACCCGGCGAAGATCGAGTTGAAGGCCCCCGGCACGGCATTGCCGTCGCTGCCCGGTACGTCGATCGACGTCTCGGGTGACACCGTCTCGATCCAGACATCATCGGTACAGGACACGCTCACCGACCTGCTCGTGTGGGCCCGCACCAATGGCGTCACTCTGCACGGTCTGGATGCCCGCGCGGCATCACTGGAGACCGTGTTCCTCTCCATCGCAGACGAATTCGACAACTCCACTGTGAACGACCCAGCTATCGAAAAGACCGAGGTGATGAGCGCATGAGCACGATGACCGCCCTGTCGCGAGCAGAATTCACGCTGCTCGGACGCAACCGAGTACTTCTGTTCAACGCGATCGTCATGCCGTTGATCTTCCCTATCGCGCTGCTGATCATCGGCAGCCGGAGTGACGGCGGACTGAAAGACGCAGGCGTCGCGAGTGCGTTGGAGATCTTCGCATTGTTCCTGGTGGTGCTCGTGGTCTACTACAACATGCTCTCGGTCTACGCCACCCGTCGAGACGAGTTGGTGCTCAAGCGACTTCGCACCGGCGAGAGCTCGGACGTCCAGATTCTGCTCGGCCCGGCAATACCCTCGCTGATCCTCACCGTCGCCCTCGGTGTGATCGTCGGAGCTGTGGTGATCGCCTTCGGTGGGCCAGTTCCCGTCAACGTGCTGCTCGTCGCCGTGGCCCTCCTCGGCGGTGCCGGGCTGTTCGCCGCACTGGCACTGATCACCTCGACCTTCACCCGCAACGCCGAAGCGGCACAGATCACCAGCCTGCCGGTCATTCTGATCGCGTTGGCCGGCTCGTCCGCGCTGCGCGGCGTCGTCCCGGATTCACTGAGGAACGTCATCGACCTGACCCCCATGGCCGCGGTGTCGGACCTGCTGAATCTGGGCTGGTTCGGTAACACCACTCCCGGCGACGCGTCGTTCGAGTTCGCCGGCACCTTCGGCGAGGCCGCCATGCCTCTGGCGGTGATGCTGGCCTGGATCGTCGGAAGCCTGCTGATCGCCCGGACGCACTTCCGCTGGGAACCGCGGTCCTAGACCGCCCCCTTCCCCGTCCATCTGCAAGGCTGGAGATCATGAAGCTGTACGAGTACCTCAATCCACTGCACGGCTGGAACGACAGCAGTGCAGTGGACAAGGTACGCGTCTACACCCGCCAGTCGTTTCTGCTGATCTCCGTCGCTGTTGCCGCGGCAGGGGTGCTGACGTCATTGCAGTTCGACGACTATCTCTCGATGGCAGCGATGGCGGCCTGCTCCGCCGCCGCCTTCGTGGTCGTGCAGCGCACCCCCGCACTCGGCGGCGAGTCGACGGCCGACCCACGAATCCCGTTGGCGATCCTGGCCGTCGCCGCTGTGGTCCTGGTCGCCGGCGGGACCACGAGCAACACCCTGTGGGCCGGCGTATTGGTCACCACCGCAGTTGCGACCCGGATTCCATTGCGATGGTCTCTGGTGGCGGCCGTCGCCGCCGCTGCGCTCGCGGCGGCTCTGGGAACCCCGGCAGTGGAAACTCTGATACTCGGCCTCTTCATTGCCTTCATGGCGTTCACCGTGCAACTGTCGGCGTGGCTGCTGCGCATCGTCACCGAACTCGACGCCACCCGCGACGCCGCTGCTGCGCTCTCCGTTGCCGAGGAACGTTTGAGGTTCTCGCGTGATCTGCACGACGTCGTCGGACGCGCCTTGTCTGCCATCGCCGTCAAGAGCGAACTTGCCGCGACACTGGCTCGTCGAGGGGACGACCGAGCGGCCGGCCAGATGGACGAGGTGCGCATTCTCGCTCAGGAATCCATGACCGACGCCCGAAAGCTGGTTCGGGGCTACCGATCGGTCGATGTGGCGTCGGAACTGGACGGCGCTCGATCGCTGCTGTCCGCCGCCGGCATCTCCACCGAACTGGTCGGTGAGACATCGGCCCTGTCCGAGCGAGCCGCCGAGGCGGCAGCGTGGGTGGTCCGCGAGGGAGTGACGAACATCCTGCGACATTCCGAGGCCACCTACTGCCGGATCGAGCTGACCGAGCGCAGCATTCGACTGATCAACGACAATCCGCAGGCATCGACCGGCCGCGACGACGGCACCGGCTTGAGCGGCCTGCGCGAAAGGTTGGTCGCAGTCGGAGGGGCGATGAACACGGAGAAGACGACCGAGCACTTCACCCTCATCGCGGAGTTACCCGCGTCGAACCAGAAGCCGAGGACCACACCATGATTCGAGTTCTACTGGCCGACGACGAGAACCTGATCAGAACCGCGCTGGCGACGATGCTCGATCTCGAGGACGACATCGAGATCGTCGGTCAGGCCGACTCCGGTGAACAGGCGCTGACCGTGGCCGCCACCCTGGCACCCGATGTGGCGGTACTGGACTTGCAGATGGGCGGGATCGACGGCATCGAGACGGCCCAGAAAATTGCCGAGACCCTGCCGGCCTGCGCGTCGATCATCGTCACCAGCCACGGTCGACCGGGTTACCTGAAGAAGGCACTGGAGGCCGGCGTGCGGGGATTTCTGCCGAAGACCACCTCCGCTGCCACCCTGGCCGAGGTGGTGCGCACCGTGCACGGCGGTGGTCGCTACGTGGATCCCACGCTCGCTGCGGAAGCCATCGGGGCCGGGGATTCCCCGCTCACACCGCGTGAGGCGGACGTACTCGAGTTCGCTGCCGACGGTGCGTCGATCGCGGAAATCGCACAGCGCGCACATCTGTCTCCGGGGACCACGCGCAACTACCTGTCCGCCGCCGCTGCGAAGCTCGGCGCGGCGAATCGGCACGAGGCCTGCGCGCTGGCCCGGCGCCACGGGTGGATCTGATTCCCGTCACACCTTGGTGGTTGCGGCCACCGTGTCGAGGGTGGGCAGCCGGTGACCGTCGGCGGGCGGTACCACGGTGATCCGCAAGTTGTTGTGTCGCAGCAGATACACCGCTGCGAAGATCCCCGTCGCGAGTGAGATGATGCCGCCGAACAGCAGCGGTGCGCGTGGATCGAGTACGTCGGCGAACCATCCGAGCACCGGGCTGCCCAGCGGAGTTCCGCCGAGAAAACACAGCATGTAGATGCCCATCACTCGCCCACGCATGTCGGATGGCACGGACATCTGCAGAATGTTCATCGCCGACGTCGTGAACGTCAGTGTCAGTGCGCCGGTGGGTACCAGCAGTATTGCCACCAGAACGTAATTGGGCATCAGCCCCACGAGCAGCTCGAAGAGTCCGAAGGCGATGACCGCACCGATGAAGAGGCGCAACCTCGGGGCGGACGCGCGCCGGGCAGCCAGTGTCGCTCCCGCCAACGTGCCGACCGCCAGAGTGGTCGAGAGCAATCCGTAGGCGTCGGCTCCGCTGCCGAACGTGTTGCGCGCCAACACCGACAGACTCAGCGGAAAGTTGAGGCCGAACGTCGAGACCATGAACACCGTCGCCAGCAGAACACGGAGGTCTCCCCGGCTCCAGACGTACCGAAAGCCCTCTCGCACCTGCCCTTTGGCTCGCGGTGCCGGTTCCACGCGGAAGAGCCGATCGACGTTCATCGCCAGTAGGGCACCGAACACTGCGGCGAACGACACCGCGTTGATGAGAAACACCCAGCCGGTACCGACAAGGGTGATGAGCACCCCGGACACCGCAGGCCCGACGATCCGCGCCATGTTGAAGGTCATGGAGTTCAAGGCGATCGCGTTCGCGAGGGTTTCCTTGCCCACCATTTCGATGGTGAACGATTGCCGCACCGGCGCGTCGATGGCCGACGAACAACCGAGGATGAAAGCAATGACGTAGACGTGCCACAGTTGGACCACGTTCCCGACGTCCAGCAGGCCGAGCACCAGGCCGCAGAGCGCAGCGAAGACCTGGGTGATCATGAGGAGCTTGCGCTTGTCGTATCGGTCTGCCAGCACTCCGCCCCAGACCGAGAGAAACAGCGTCGGACCGAATTGCAGCGCCATGACGATGCCGACCGCGAAGCCGTTGCCGCCGGACAGCGTGAGAACGAGCCAGTCCTGGGCAACCCGCTGCATCCACGTTCCGACCAGCGAGACGATCTGTCCTGACGCCCACAATCGATAGTTGCGAGTCTTCAGGGCAGCGAACATCGTCGAACCGGATGTACGAGAAGCAGGGGCCACCACTCAGATAATAAACCTAGGTAACTACTCGGAGTCGCTCACCAGGGCACCGATGATGTTCACCGCATCACGCAAGGTGTCGAGCTGCTCGGGTGTGAGGCCCGCTAGCTGCGCGGTCATCCAGGCCTCGCGCGCGCTGGCCTCGTCCGCGATCAGCTCGCTACCGGCGGGCGAGAGCGAGACGATCACCTGACGTCCATCGGTGGGGTGCGGTGTGCGCACCACGAGGCCGAGTTCGGCCAACGACGCGATCACTCGCGTCATGGACGGCGGCTGCACCCTCTCCCGCGCAGCCAACGCACCGGGCGTCATGTCGCCCTCCCGGCTCAGTGTGGCCAGAGCCGACAGCTGAGTCAGTGATACTTGCGAGTCCACTCGCCTACCCCGAAGGTGGCGAGTCAGCCTCACCACCGCAAGCGAGAGATCGCTTGCCAATGCCCGATTGTCATTAACTATGTTTCCCGACGTCACAGCGCAGAGAATACGCCCTGGTACCGACCGCGCGTCATGTAACCGCCTCGGTGATGGGTCCCACGGCGAAATACACGACGAACAGCAACGCGACGATCCACAACAGGGGATGTACCGACTTCGCACGGCCGGATCCGACCGCAAGTACGACCCAGGTGATGAATCCGACGCCGATCCCGTTGGCGATGGAGTACGTGAACGGCATCACCACGATGGTCAGGAAGGCCGGCAGCGCGTAGTCGAAGCGTCGGAAGTCGATGTCGAGCACCTGCCCGATCATCAACGCACCCACCACCACCAGGGCCGGAGCGGCCGCCTCGATCGGGACGACGGCCGTAAGCGGAGTGAAGAACATCGCCAGCAAGAACAACAATCCCGTGATCACGTTGGCCAGCCCGGTGCGGGCTCCCTCGGCGATACCGGACGCCGATTCCACGAACACGGTGTTCGACGACGCCGACGCGCCGCCACCGACGATTGCCCCCGCGCCCTCGACGACCAAGGCCTTCCCGATATTCGGCAGTGCCCCGTCCTTGTCCAGCTTCGCCTCCTTGCCCAAGCCGGTCATCGTGCCCATCGCGTCGAAGAAGTTGGCGAGCACCAGCGTGAACACCAGCAGGCTCGCCGCCAGCACACCGATGCGGGTGAAGGCTCCGACGAGATCGACGTCTCCGACCAACGACAGATCGGGCGACTGCACCAGCTGGCTGGGCAACTGCGGCACCGACAGGTTCCACCCCTTGGGGTCGACACCGTTGGACGGACCGACATCGGTCACCGCTTCGACGATGGCCGCGAGCACCGTCGTGACCACGATGCCGATCAGCAGACCGCCGCGCACTTTGCGGACCACCAGTACACCCATCAGCAACAGGCCGAACACGAAGATGACCGTCGGCCACGACGCGATGGAACCGTCGATACCGAGCCCGACGGGAACCGTCGTACCAGCGGCGTCGGGGATGCGGCGCACGAAGCCGGAATCGACCAGTCCGATGAGCGCGATGAACGCGCCGATGCCGGCGGCGATCGCTGCTTTGAGCTCGGGCGGAATCGCGTTGAACACTGCGGTGCGGAACCCGGTGACAGCCAACAGCACGATGATGATGCCGTCGATGACCACCAGCCCCATCGCCTCGGGCCATGTCACCTGCGGTGCGATGGTCACCGCGAGCAGGGTGTTGATGCCCAGGCCGGCCGCTATACCGAAGGGATAGTTCGCGATGATGCCGAACGCGATACTCATGAACCCCGCCACCAGCGCTGTCACGGCGGCAACCTGAGCCACCGGCAGGATGTTGCCGAGCACGTCGGTCTTGGCCGCTGCGTCGTCGGCGGAGAAGCTACCGAGAATCAGAGGATTGAGGACGACGATGTAGGCCATGGCCACGAAGGTGACCACGCCTCCCCGAACCTCGGACCCCACCGTCGAGCCGCGTTCGGTGATCTTGAAGTAGTTGTCGAGTAGCCGCGACGACAATTGCATGAGCGAACGATAAAGCACACCGCAGCAGTTCGGTAACTGCAACGGCGAAGCCGAGACGGCCGCGTGGCGTAGCGTGATTTCGTGGCCGACATTCCCCAGATCCCGCGCAGCCTCACCGATCCGGTTCCGGTGTTGGCGATCGGCATACTCGGCTGGATCGTCGCACTGGTGGTGTTCACCGCCGGCGGAGACCGCACCGGCGACGCATCGGCCACCTGTTGGTCGGGACTGGCGGTCGGTGCCGTGGGCGTCGGAATCTTCCTGATTCAGAGAGCGGCGTCACGTCGCGGGAGCAAAACCGCCCAGCGCGGACTCGATTGAGACCAGCCTCACGTTAGCTCGGTCACCACACCGCCTCTGACGTGGGCAAACTAACCCCTCAGCCGGTTGAGTAACACAAAGTTAACGTGGACCATGGGTTATGTCAGTTCAGATAACCTACAGATTCACGAAAGCCAGGCCATGAAGCTCGTCGCTCAGTACCGCAATCGCCGCAACCACGTCCGCTCGCTCCGCGCCCTCTACGCACGCGCCAACGCTGTCTCCAGCCCGGCCATGCGCGACGAACTCCTCGTCATCGCTCAGCGTTCGGATTTCTCACGCTGATCAGCGTGACGGCATAGATCCAACCCAGCCCCCACAGGGCACCGAACACCCAGCCGGCCAGTACGTCCGTGGTCCAGTGCGCACCCAGATAGATCCGAGAAAATCCGATCGCCAGGGCCGCGACCACAGGTAGCGCCAAGAGCGCCGGCCGATGCAGCCACGGCGTGGTCGATCGCAGCAGCACCGCGATCGCCACCGTGGCAAGCAACATCGACATCATCGCGTGGCCGGACGGAAACGAAGGGCTCGAAATCTCCACCAGCCGTTCGGGAATCGGCGGGCGCTCCCGCGCGAATGCATATTTGAGCGCATTCATCAGACCCCAACCCGTGAGCATCGAACCCGCGACGACGACGGCATCCGATCTGCGTCCGACGCGAAGCACCGCAACGACGACGACCGCGGACACCAGAAACATCGAGACCGTGTTGCCGATCGTGGTGATGATCCAGAACACCGTGGTGAGCCAGTCGACTCGATGATCGACCATCCAGTCCAGCACTGTGGCGTCAAAGCCCACGAGGCCGCTCCCAACTCTCCGAACAGTGCACCGTTCCGTCTGCATCGACCCACAGCGGCACTGTGTGCTCTTCACCCGAACCGTGATCGCCGCTGACGTCCCCGGTCGACCGCACCACCAGCTCACGGTGGACCACCACCCCGCCGGAGGGCAACGGCAATCCCATCACCGCGCACGCCAGCACCGCCCCGGGTTCTCGGTCCCAGGAGCTGACGCGTCCGGTTCCGAGGACCTCTCCGCCGATCGCCTCCGACGCCGGCCTGATGTCGAGGACATCCGCCAGCGCGGCCGCGGTTGCCATGTCCGAGAGAACCGCACGCTCCGGCGGTACGACGCTCGCCAGCCACGGTGTGTCGATCACCAACGCATCCGACGCATCGACGATCGCTCCGCCCAGGGTGCGAACTACATCCGGTGGGTCGATGTCGGCAATATCGATGCGCCCGTCGACCACCGCGGTTGCGATCAGCGTGTGGGTACGCGCGATCACGGCCGGGGTGGGACTCCGCTGCGGATCCGACAAAGCCCGAAGCAGTACCCGGGCCGTCTCGGCAGAGTCACACGTCGATGCACTGAGGACGGCCGACAATTCGTCCGCGCGCGGCTGGTCCAGCGGATCGAGCAGACCGGCGAACGTCTCGTCGGACGGTGCCCGGAACGAGGCGAGAGGCGAATCATGCAGGCGCGCATGACGCCTGAGCCACCACGCGGTGTAGCCGTCGCGATCGGTCAGCGCCGCACGGGTACTCGGATCGTCGAGCAGAACGGTCAGTGCTTCCGACCATGCGTCCGTACGAACCAGATCGAGATCGCGGACCGCGAGCAGAGTCTCCGGTTCCGCGGACAGGCCGGACCACCACGCGGACTCGTCGTCGAGATCGTGATCCGGCCCGGTCGGCAGCTCGTCACGCACCACCGAGAAACCCCACCCGACGCCCACCGCGCGCAGAGCCCGCTCACCGAACTTGGTCACCGACGCCGCCGCGAGCACGCCGAACGGTGAATTCTCCATCAGCAGATCCGCCAACGGCGCTCCGGGAAGCAACAATTCGTCGGCACTGCGAAGCTCGCCGTGCTGGTCTTCGAGTGGCAGGCCGCCGATCCAACCAGGCAGTTCACCCGCCTCACCGGCCAGAGCGAGAACGGCGTTCTTCACGGCCTCGACCTCGTCGTGGTCATCCCAGTCGAGATCGTCGAGCACGGCCTCGAGGGCCGGGTCCGCCAACAATTCCGACGCGGTTGCCTCCCGAGCACCGAGCCGGGTCAGCAGTGGACTCACCGCACCCGGATCCACCAGACGCACCCACGTCACCGCAGCCGAGGCGTCGGAGCCGATCACCGTGGTCCGCGCACCGGTCACCGTGCGACCGTCGGCCAACGGAACAGGTAGAGCAGCAAGCTCTTCCGCGGCCACACCGTCCACGACGAGAGGGGCCAACGCGTCGAACAGCTGCTGCCACCACGTCGGCTCGCGCCTCAGACCACCGAGCATGTCCGCCAGCCTCGCCAGTCCGATCCGGTGCACCCCCACTGCCGACAGCGCCGACGCGTGCCGCGCACCCGACAGCGCCGCGTCGACCAGATCGGGTACCACGTCGATCAGCACCGAGGCGAGTTCCTCGGTGGCGTCCGCGACGACATTGGCCCGCTCGGGCACCAAGTCGCGTCCGTCGGCACCGGGAATCCACGGCGCACTGGACAATCGGCGGAAGATCAGCTCCCGCAACTGCCCGTCGACCTCACTTCGAGCGAAACCGACCTCGGGCACGAACGACACCCTCGTCGATGCAGGCAGGGACGCGACGAAATCCGCGTACCCGTGTACGACCGCATCGAACGAGACACCGGGCAGCACGCGCCGCCGATCCGGCTGCATCGCCACGTCGGCAATCACCAAGGCGGGCAACGACAACAGCTCGTCCGACCGGGTGGGAGCACGCAGCACGTCGGGTGGCGCGGGAACAGGCACACCGTCGACGAGCGGAGCCAGCCAGCGTGCCGCCCGGGTGGTGAACTGCCGCCACGCCCGCGAGCCGATCGCGATGTCGACAGTGCGAGCATCGAGTGCCGTTCTGCTGCAGCCGATCACCTCGCCGTCGATGTCGATCGACACCAGAGCGTCGAGTTCGAGCAGCAAATCGACAGCCTCGTCCGCGTACCGGGAGATCAAAGCCTCCGCGTCCGCATCGGATCGCAGCGTCAACACGATCTCGGTGTCGAAACCAGCAGCGGGAGGTTCCTGCACCGGCCAGGCCAACCTCAATACCGGCACACCGGCTTCGGGCGCGGCCGTCCCGCGCTCGCGCAGCGCAGCCAGAGTGCGCCGCGCACTGAACTGCACGCCGCCCTCTCGCGATCGCACCTCGATCTCGTCGGACACCGAGCGCACCGCGGTGAACCCCACTCCGAATTGCCCGACGCCGCCATCGGCAGCCGTCTTGGCCGACGCCCTCAGGGCCATCAGTGCATGCACTCCCGAAACATCGAGCGCAGCACCGGTATTCGCGATATGGAGGGATCCGGCATCATCGATCCACAGCGCCAGCCGACCCGGAACACCCGCCCGCGCCGCCGCATCGGCCGCGTTCTGCGCCAGCTCGGTCAACAGTCGATCGCGATAACCCCCGCGCACCAGATCCGCCTCGGAGGCCGAATCCTCGCGAAGTCGCGTGGGCGACGAACTCCAGGCCGCGAGAATCGACTCGCGCAGTGACCCGGTATCGAACGGGTCGATCAGCTCGGAGATGCCGAGTCCTCGTCGGGCACAACATCTTCTGTCACATCTGCGTCGGGAATCTCCGCAGCAGGCTCGTCCACAGCCTCGACTGCACCTTCCGGCGCCACAGCCGTGTCTGCGGTTGCTTCGGCTGTGTCCACGGGTGCTTCGGCTGTATCCACGAGTGCTTCCGTTGTGTCCGCGGGTGCTTCGACTGTCTCCGCGGGTGCTTCGCTCGAATCCACACTGGCCGTTGGCTCGTCTGCCACAGCCGTCTCGTCCACAGCGCTCTCGTCCACAGCCGTCTCGTCCACAGCGGTCTCGTTCAATGCTTTCTCATCCGATGTGCTCTCGTCCGATGCGCTCTCGTCGACGGAAGGGCTGATTTCTTCGGAGACAGTGTCGGTGGACGCGCTCTCGGCCGGAGGCGTCGGCGCGGCGGTGACGTCGAGTGCCGCGTCGTCGTAGGGCTCGAATTGCGGTGATCCGGCCCCGGTCGGCAGTTCGGTGTCGGAGTGCGCACCGCAGCCGTACTCGGTGTGAACCACGCGGCCGTCAGCTGCGAATTCGTTGCCGCACACTCCGAATGCGGCGGACAACGATCCGGCGATGGGCAGGTAGAAGCCGCAGAGCCCACACGTCGACGGTGCAGCTTTGGCCATCTCGCTGTCCGGGCCGAAGTCGCCGTCGTGCCAGCGTTGTGCGGCGTCGAGACGGCCTTCGAGACTGGTGACCTGGGTGCGGCCGAGACCGATCTCGCCTGCCACCTCGTCGATGGCGGGGTCACCGGAGCTGACGTAGCCCGGCACCAGTCGTGGGTCGTCCTGGCGTGGGGACAGCAGATCGCCGGGTCCCAGATCACCGGGTCGGATGCGTTCGTCCCAGGGCACCCAGGACGGTGCCACCAGAGCGTCGGGGCCCGGCAGCAGTACCAGCTCGCTGACCGTCGCATGATCCGCGTCCTGAGGCGCAGCGACTACAACCGCCCACTGCCATCCGCGATAGCCGTCGAGATCGCTGGCGAACCGGTGCGTGGCCGCGCTGGCGTCCTCGACGGTGACTCCGAGGTATTCGCCGACTCCACCCTCTCCGAGGTCGAGCAGAGCCTGCCGCGCGAGGTCCACGGCGTCGGCCAAGACGGGGCGGATGGAATCGAGCTCTGGAGAAGATACGACACTCACACAGCCAGTTTGCCGCATCGACTCGATGACGCCCAGTTCGGGCTGCCATCATGGATGCAATGACCGTCCGCGCTCGCACCTTCGCCGTCGTACTTTCTTCCGTCCTCGCGGTCACCGCCTGCTCGTCGACAACGGAATCGAGAACCTCAGCTCCGGTGTCGTCGGACTCGGTACCGACTCTGACGGCCGAGGTGCTGCGCACATACGACCGCGGCGACGACGCGTTCACCCAAGGGTTCGAGATCGACGGCGACGTGCTCTACGAGGGCACCGGGCTGGAAGGCTCGTCCTTCGTCAGGCGCACCGCACTCGAGAACATGACCGAGCTGGGCCGGGTCGATCTGCCCTCCGACCTGTTCGGTGAAGGCATCACCGTCGACGGCGACACCCTGTGGCAGATCACCTGGCAGGACGGGATCGCCATCGCCCGCGACCGGGACACTCTGACCGAGAAGCGCCGAGTGAACTACGACGGCGAAGGTTGGGGACTGTGTACCGAGCGCCAACCGAACGGCCGCCTGGTCATGAGCGACGGCACGTCCACTCTGACGTTCCGCGACCCCACATCGTTCGACGCCGTGAGCACGGTGAACGTCACACTCGACGGTGAACCGGTGGAGCGGCTCAACGAGCTCGAATGTGCCGAGGACGGCTCCGTCTACGCCAATGTGTGGCAGACGTTCGACATCATGCGCATCGACCCTGGCACCGGGCAGGTGACCGCCGTGATCGACGGCACTCCGCTGTGGGATTCGATGTCTGCTGCCGACCGCAACGGAGCCGACGTCTTCAACGGCATAGCGCAGATCCCCGGCACCGACCGGTTCCTCGTGACCGGCAAATTCTGGCCCACGATCTTCGAGGTGCGATTCACCGATACCGCACCCGTAGGACAGAATTGAGACCGTGACCGATCCACGTCTCCCCCACACCCCACCGGGTGCGGACGATTGCGAACAGGACAGCGCATCCGCCGGTCATTCCGCGGGCTCTGCTCCTGATCTACCGGATCACCCGGGGCTGGCCAACTACCCGCCCGCACCTGCTCACTCCACTCGTGTACCGAGCCGCCGCGAACCGTTGCCGCCTCTGCATCCGCCGCGCACCGAGAAGATCATCGCCCCGCGTGGACGGTCCGGCGCTCGCAAACCGCCGCCGATGCCGAAGAAGCTGACCGTCACTCGCGTCGCCGCCATGCGCGGCCGCGAACTGACCGGCAAGGGCATCGCGTCGTTCCAGCGCGCGGCGAAGGCCGACGGTGCCGACAAGTCCGGACTGACGGCGTTGACCTACGCCACCATGGCGAACTTCGCGTCCGACGCAGCGCTGGCGATCGCCCTGGCCAACACGCTCTTCTTCTCTGCGGCCACCGGCGAGGACAAGACCAAGGTGGCGCTCTATCTCGTCATCACCATCGCGCCGTTCGCCTTGATCGCTCCGCTGATCGGACCGTTGCTCGACCGTCTGCAACACGGTCGACGCATCGCGCTGGCCACGTCGTTCGGGTTGCGCACCGTGCTCGCGGTGGTGCTGGTGTTCAACTTCGACAGTTGGGTGCTCTATCCCGCCGCGCTCGGCATGCTCGTACTCAGCAAGTCCTTCGCAGTGCTCAAGAGCGCGGTGACGCCGCGAGTACTGCCGCCGGAGATAGACCTCGTCCGAGTCAATTCCCGGCTCACGGTGTTCGGTCTGCTCGGTGGCACCATCGCGGCAGGAGCCGTCGCCGGCGGCATCGCCTTCGTCGCAGGCTCATCCGGCGCACTGTGGTTCGTCGCCGCGATCACCGTGCTCGGGGGCTACCTCAGCATGCAGATCCCGTCCTGGGTGGAGATCACCGAGGGCGAAGTGCCGGCAACCCTCAGCTATCACGCCGACCAGCACCACGGCGCCGACTTCGCCGGCAGCAGCGCCCCGACGGAGAATCTGCGGCGCAGCACCCCGCGCAGCATCAAGAACTCGAGCGGCACCAAGAATCGCAGGCAGCCGCTGGGACGAGCCGTCATCGTAGGGCTGTGGGGAAACGGCACCATCCGGATACTCACCGGCTTTCTGACGCTCTACATCGCGTTCGTCGCCAAATCACGCACCGAACACGAGCCGCTGCAGCAGGCGGCCATGCTCGGACTCGTCGGAGCCGCTGCCGGTCTCGGTAACTTCGCCGGCAATGCGCTCGGTGCCCGGATCAAGCTCGGCCGTCCGTCGATGGTGGTTCTGCGCTGCACCATCGCGGTGACGGTGGTGGCCGTCGTCGCCGCGATCACCGACAGTCTCCTCACCGCAGCCGTGGCAGCTCTGGTGGCGTCGAGCGCCAGCGCGTTGGCCAAGGTCTCGCTCGACGCGTCACTGCAGGCCGATCTGCCGCCGGAATCGATCGCGTCGGGATTCGGCCGCTCGGAAACCGTCATGCAGTTGTCCTGGGTTCTGGGCGGCACGCTCGGTGTGCTGTTGCCCACCGAATACTGGCTCGGTTTCACCGTGGTGTCGGTGTTGCTTACGATCGGCCTCGTGCAGACCTTCCTCACCTACCGCGGCCGATCGCTTCTGCCCGGATTCGGCGGCAACCGCCCCGATCACGTCGAACAAGAAATGTCCGACGGCTCCTTCGGCGAAAACGTGACCAAGTGACACTCGCTACCCGTACCAAGAAGATCGCGGCGATCATCGCCGCCGGTCTCGCCGTCATCGCTGTCGCGTTCGTCGCGGTGCTCGCTCTGCTGGTCGGGAAAGCTCCCGAGAAGGAACCGACGGTGACCGCGTACGCCAACGGACGCACCGTTGTGGTGGAGCCGTATCTGTACTGCGCGGTGAGCGATCCGCTGTGCACCAATGTCGGTGAGACCACCGAGATTCAGGTCGGCGAAGCCAGGACGGTGCAGCTCTCGCTGCCCGCCCCGATCTACTCCGCACCATGGGTGCTGGCCGTGGTCTACGGCGACGACACCGGCGACGTGGTGGAGAACACCGAGTTCCACGAACCGGACACCAAGCTCTCCGTCACGGTTCCCACCGAGGACGACAGCAACCGGACGCTGCTCGGCATCGAAGTGCGGTTGCCCACCGGCATCATCGACACCGACACCAATCAAGAGGGTTTCGTCAGCCACGCCATCTGGTCGATCGGCACACGTCCGTAGGTTCGGCGTGGTTCAGCTGTCGAGCTCACGAGCGACGGCCCGGACGACCTCGGAGATCCGCTGCGCGATCTTGCGATCGGGGTACTTGCCCTTGCGCAGTTCGGGCTGCACCGTCGCCTCGAGCAATGTGATCATGTCCTCGACCATGCCGTGCAGCTCGTCGGGCGTGTGTTTGCGCTCGACGGGTTCGCGGCGGGTGCCACCGGTGTTCTGCCGCACCGACGGTGCCGGCTCGAGCACCTTCAGGCTCAGCGCCTGCGGCCCGCGGCGGCCCGCTGCCATGCCGAATTCGACACGCTGACCGGCTTTGAGGCCCTCGACGCCCTCCGGCAGCGCCGACGAACGCACGTAGACGTCCTCGCCTTCCTCCTGTGAGAGGAATCCGAATCCCTTGTCGACGTCGTACCACTTCACCTTGCCGGTCGGCACTGATCTCACCCGTTCATCTGTTGCTGTCGGTCGTTTCGTTGCTCGCGGGCCCTCTGTTCGGACCTGCGGCCTGCACAAGTTTCGCGCCCTACGAGTACGTAGGACGCGAATACACCAGTCTAGCGCGGTGAAACCGATAGAGCACTCGAGTTGTTCGTCGCACGGTTCTTCACAGGGCCGCGCTTCGCACTACCGTGGTGGACGTGGACACACCGACCCGTAAGAGCAGCACGGTTCTGCTGCGCATCGCGCTCGCACTGTTCGCGATAGGCCTCGTCGCCATCGTCGCGATTCTGCTGTTTCCGATCTTCTCCGACGCCAAGCCCCCGCTGAGTCTGTATCTGACGGCCATGTTCTCGGCACCGGCCGGGTTCCTGCTGGCCCTCGGGTACGCGCTCGCGTCCGGACGGCGGGCCCGGTAGACCATGCGATTGATCCTGAACGTCATCTGGCTGGTCTTCGGCGGGCTGTGGCTGGCCATCGGGTATTTCTTCGCCGGTCTGTTGCTGTGCATCCTGATCGTGACCATCCCGTTCGGTATCGCCTCGTTCCGTATCGGTGTGTATGCGCTGTGGCCGTTCGGCTCGACGATCGTCGACAGACCGGGAACGGGGTCCGGCGCGCTCGTCGGCAACGTCCTCTGGCTGATCCTGGCGGGTTGGTGGTTGGCGCTGGGCCATGTCGTCACCGCGGTCGCCATGGCGATCACCATCATCGGCATTCCACTGGCGATCGCGAACCTGAAACTGATCCCCGTATCGCTGATGCCGCTCGGCAAGGACGTCGTTGCCGTTCGGTGACCTTCGGGGCCCCTCGTAGCCGATGTGACTTCCATCACATAACGCTGAGGTAACAGCCCGGCAACGGGCCGGGGTCCACCGGTCGCAACCTCCGCTAGCTGGGCAGACGCGCGAGACCCGAAACCGGCACCGATCGAGCTCCCGACGCAGCCACGAAATCGACAGTTACCAAATAGTGACGTAAGCCGGGAATTTCAGTACGGTCAGCAGCGGCCGGAAAGTTCGGCCGAACTCCGGTCCGCAGCGCCAAACCTCGTCCCGCGGACACCGGAACACCCTCGACGATCACCCAGGGGACGAGGACGGGGGACCCACGTCCTCCACGGACAACCGGGAAGTTGTCGCAACTCACGAAGTTGCACCGACTTCCCTTGGGGTGAAGCCCAATTGCCGATTCGATGAGAATGGGCAAAACGGCCGGGCTACCTCTCAGCCCGAACCCGACAGCTGACCTCGCAGGCGCGTGTGGAGAGGATTTCAACTCGTATGAGCGGACGTCATCGCAAGCCGAGCACCACTGGCAAGACCGTCGCAAAG
The DNA here is from genome assembly GCF_054960675.1 of Rhodococcus sp. PSi06. Lineage (NCBI taxonomy): Bacteria > Bacillati > Actinomycetota > Actinomycetes > Mycobacteriales > Nocardiaceae > Rhodococcus > Rhodococcus sp. PSi06. Next base: position 80,093 of record NZ_JBHNYO010000011.1, on the reverse strand, counting down.
GTTGCTGTCACCGGAGCCATCATGGGCACCGCAGGCATTGCCTTCACCGGCACCGCGAACGCGGCACCGGATTCCGACTGGGATCGCCTTGCACAGTGTGAAGCCGGCGGCAACTGGGGCATCAACACCGGCAACGGCTTCCAGGGAGGCCTGCAGTTCTCCCCCAGCACCTGGAACGCACACGGCGGCCAGCAGTACGCAGCTACGGCCAACCAGGCCAGCCGCGAAGAGCAGATCGCAGTCGCAGAGAAGGTCCTCGACTCGCAGGGCTGGGGCGCATGGCCGTCCTGCTCCTCGAGCCTCGGCCTGAGCAGCGCGCCGTCCGAGCGCAGCGTTCCGGTCACCCCCAAGGCACCCGAGGTTCCGGCACTGCCCGACCTGTCGTCCATCCCGGCAGTGGACAGCTCCGCCGAGGTCGTCAACGGCATCGTCACCGCCGTCCAGAACATGACCAACGATCCGGCGATTGCATCGTTCGTCCAGAACGCAGCACAGGGCATCCAGCTCGATCCGCAGGTCGTGAGCTTCTACCAGGCCAACAAGGCATTCCTGCCTCAGTAAGCGCCTGCGAGGGTTCGCAACTCGTACGAAAAAAGCCCCCGACATCGTCGGGGGCTTTTTCGTTGTTGCGTGGCCTTCGCTACCGGTTGACCACGGTCACCGGGTGCGCATAGGGCAGGTCTTCGACGGGCAGCGGGAACTCCGTGTCCTCGCCGAACGGCGACAAGCCACCCGATCGAGCGGACGAGAGTTCGGTCACCGCGTGGTCACCGCGAGCGGTGTCCGGCCAGCCTGGATCGACATAGGGCTTCTTCGACTTGTTCACCATGCACCTATTTTGACACCTGCACTGCGGCGAGCACCAGCCCAGGTCTCTAATCTGATAGACGATGACCGACACGACTGTGCCTCGACACACCGACACGCCTCCCGATCTACCTCAGTGGATCGCAGCTCGCTCCGACGCCGAGCTGATCAGAGCCATGTCTCTGCGTCCGGACCTGACCGCACCGCCGCCCGCCTCCCTGGCCGTACTGGCCGGACGGGCAGAGCAGCGACGGTCGATCCTGCACACCGCGGACACCCTCGACACACTTGCCCTGACCGTCCTCGAGATCCTGGCCATCGAGGAGGCCTACGAACGCCCCGTCACTCGCGCTGCGCTGCTGGCCGTTGTCGCCAAGCGTGCGCCGGCCAAGAGCGTCGACAAGGCACTGGCCCAGCTTCGCGAACGGTTGCTCGTATGGGGCGACGCGTCCGGCCTGCGGATCAGCGCGGCCGCAGCGGATGCCGTGCCGTGGCGCATCGGACGCGCGCTCGATCCGATCGACAATCTCACCGAGTCGCACATCACCGCAGCACTGGCCGAGCTCGGCGAGGGAGAACGCAATCTGCTCGACACCCTCGCCAGATCGTCCCCGACCGGCCGCACCCGAGACGCGGCACCGGGCACCCCGCCGGACCGACCCGTCCAGAAGCTGCTGGCCGCCGGCCTACTGATCTGGCTGGACGAGCAAACCGTCGAGCTGCCCGTTCAGGTCGGACAGATTCTGCGCGGCGAGCCGATGTCCGATCCACGGTCGCTCGCCGAGCCGAAGCTGGCGACCAAGACCCAATCGCTCGCCGACGTCGATGCAGCCGCCGCAGGCGAGGCACTCGAACTCGGTAGGCACTGCGTCCTGATCATCGAAGCGCTGTCCGCGTCACCGGCCCCTGCTCTCAAGGCCGGCGGTCTCGGCGTACGGGAGCTCCGCAAGATCACCAAGGCAACCGGCCTCGACGACGACCGAGTCAGCATCCTGGTGGAACTGCTGGCGGCAGCGCACCTGATCTCGAGCGGGACGCCGGACCCGGTTCCCGCGTCCGATACGGGCGACGACTACTGGGCACCCACACCCGCCGTCGACGCCTGGCTCACCGCTGCCCCGGCGGCCCGGTGGCACACGCTCGCCTCCTCCTGGCTCGAGGTGCCGCGGGCACCATGGGTCATCGGCATGCGCGACCCCAACGACAAGCCCATCGCCGCCCTGTCCGAGGAAGTCCGTTCTCCAGCAGCACCGCGTGATCGCCGCATGATCCTCGAGCTGCTCACCGAACTGGGCAGCGGACACTCCGCTGCGCCCGCGGACCTGGCCCGAACTCTGGCGTGGCGTCGTCCTCGCTGGTCCGGACGCTTCGGCGTCACTCCCGTCGGACACGTCATCGCCGAAGCCACCGCACTGGGCATCGTCGCGCGCGGGGCGATGTCGACCCCGGGACGCTCGCTGCTGCACGACGGCAACGCCGAGGCCGACATGCGCGCAGCCCTGCCCGAACCCATCGACTACGTGCTGGTGCAGGCCGACCTCACCCTGGTGGCACCCGGCCCGCTCGAGCCGGAACTGCACGATCGAATCGAACTGGTCGCCGACGTCGAGTCGGCGGGCGCAGCGACGATGTACCGGATCAGCGACACCAGCCTGCGCCGGGCCCTCGATGTGGGCTTGAGTGCGTCGGAACTGCACGCGTTGTTCGCCACTCATTCGCGCACGCCGGTGCCGCAGGCCCTGACCTACCTCATCGACGACGTGGCGCGTCGACACGGTCGCTTGCGGGCAGGCGTCGCCGCGTCGTTCGTTCGATGCGAGGATCCTGCCTTGCTGGCGGAGGTGCTGGCCTCGCCGGCGTCCGAGCCGTTGGCCCTGCGTGCTCTCGCGCCGACCGTCGCGATCTCGCAGGCCCCGCTCGCCGAGGTGCTGTCGGTGTTGGCCGGGGCCGGGTTCGCTCCTGCGGGTGAGGACTCGTCGGGCACCATCGTCGATCTGCGCTCCCGCGGATCACGGGTATCGGCGAGGCGGGCCCGCCAGACCTTCCGTACCCCCGCCGTTCCCACCGAGGAACAACTGGGTTCGCTGGTGCGCGGAATGCGCGCCGCCGACAGAGCAGCGGGCAACGGCGGCGCGGTGGTGCGCGCCGACGGTTCACGTGCCAGCAGCACCGCGACGATGACGCTGTTGCAGACCGCAGCCAAGGTCAAACGCAGTGTCAGCATCGGCTACGTCGACGCACAGGGGGTTGCCAGCCACCGGATCGTCGATCCGATCAGTATCGGGGGCGGCCAACTGGATGCGTTCGACCCCGCCACCGGAGGGGTCCGGCGCTTCACCCTGCATCGCATCACCTCGGTCGCTCTGGTCGAGTAGTTCGCCGCGTACGTGCACGCGCGCCCCTACCTGTGGACAATGGAGAAGTTGCGCTCTTTCGGGTGCAGCGGAAGTCTCTAGGAGGAACCGTGACAGACGGCCCGCTGATCGTTCAGTCCGACAAAACGTTGTTGCTCGAGATCGATCACGAACTTGCGGGTGCAGCGCGGGCGGCCATCGCACCGTTCGCGGAGCTCGAACGTGCCCCCGAGCACGTGCACACCTATCGCATCACCCCGCTGGCGTTGTGGAACGCACGCGCCGCCGGCCACGACGCCGAGCAGGTCGTCGACGCGCTGGTGAACTTCTCGCGTTACGCGGTGCCGCAACCGCTGCTGGTGGACATCGTCGACACCATGGCTCGCTACGGCCGCCTGCAGTTGGTCAAGAGCCCGATCCACGGCCTGGCCCTGATCAGCCTCGACCGTGCCGTGCTCACAGAAGTGATGCGACACAAGAAGATTGCGCCGATGCTCGGTGCCATGGTGGACGAGGACACCGTCATCGTTCATCCCAGCGAGCGCGGACACCTCAAGCAGATGCTGCTCAAGATCGGCTGGCCCGCCGAGGACCTCGCCGGCTACGTGGACGGCGAAGCGCACCCCATCGAACTCGACACCGAGGGCGGCAAGTGGACGCTGCGCGACTACCAGGAGATGGCGGCGGATTCGTTCTGGGCCGGCGGTTCGGGCGTCGTCGTGCTGCCGTGTGGCGCGGGCAAGACGATGGTCGGTGCCGCGGCGATGGCGCGGGCCAAGGCAACCACGCTGATTCTGGTCACCAACACCGTCGCGGGCAGGCAATGGAAGCGCGAGCTGATTGCACGCACGTCGCTCACCGAAGAGGAAATCGGCGAGTACTCGGGTGAGCGCAAGGAGATTCGCCCTGTGACAATCGCCACGTACCAGGTGATCACGCGTCGTACCAAGGGTGAGTACAAGCACCTCGAGCTGTTCGATTCCCGCGACTGGGGCCTGGTGATCTACGACGAGGTCCACCTGCTCCCCGCCCCGGTGTTTCGCATGACGGCAGATCTGCAGTCGCGTCGACGCCTCGGCCTGACGGCAACACTCGTCCGCGAGGACGGCCGCGAGGGCGATGTGTTTTCGTTGATCGGCCCCAAGCGCTACGACGCACCGTGGAAGGACATCGAGGCGCAGGGATGGATCGCGCCGGCGGAGTGCATCGAGGTGCGCGTGACTCTCACCGACGCCGAGCGGATGGCCTATGCCGTCGCCGAACCCGAGGAGCGCTACAAGCTCTGCTCGACGGCGCACACCAAGATCGCCGTCGTGAAGTCGATTCTCGCCAAGCACCAGGACGCCCCGACCCTGGTGATCGGCGCGTACCTCGATCAGCTGAACGAACTCGGTGAAGCGCTGAACGCTCCGGTGATCCAGGGCTCGACCAAGAACAAAGAGCGTGAAGTGCTCTTCGATGCGTTCCGCAAGGGCGAGATTCAGACGCTCGTGGTGAGCAAGGTGGCGAACTTCTCGATCGACCTTCCCGAAGCTTCGGTGGCAGTGCAGGTTTCGGGAACGTTCGGATCGAGGCAGGAAGAGGCGCAGCGCTTGGGCCGACTCCTCCGACCCAAGCACGACGGCGGTCAGGCGCACTTCTACTCGGTGGTCTCCCGAGACACCCTCGACGCCGAGTACGCCGCGCACCGTCAGCGTTTCCTCGCCGAGCAGGGGTACGCGTACCGCATCACCGACGCCGACGACCTGCTCGGCCCGGCGATCTGAGGCTTCGTATGCGGATCGGCGGCGTGCTAGGAATAGCAGTGTGCGCCGATTCGATTTTCCAGTAGACGTAGCCCACGCGAAGTCGGTCAACGAGACGTTCACCGAACTTCGCCGGCTGCGCATCTCCGCCGCGCTCACGGCCGTGGTGCTGCTCGCGCTGGGGATTTGGTTCTTCTGGATCGCGACGCCGTGGTCGTACATCCTGGGTGCAGTGCTGTGCATCGCGGCAGCGACATCGCTGTGGGTCATGGTGTGGGCACCGAAGAAGATGGGGTCCATCGAATCGCTCTACGCCGCGGGTGATCTGGTACCGGCCGTGGTGGCCGAGACGATGCCGAGCGGCGCTGTATTACTGGCGCTGATCGACATCGCCAAACCTGGCGTCGACGAGCCGCACTACGTGCTGACCACTCGCGTCGTAAGTGCACTGCCCGGGCACTCCCTCGAACGCGGCACGAAGGTTCCTGCGGTCTCGGTTCTCGCCGATCGCGGCCGTAACGCCGGCGGACGCACCTGGCAGTTGGTCTCGGCGATGCCGATCGCCTGGGGGACTACGGATCGACAGGTTCTCGCCCGCGCAACCGACGAGATCACCGAGGGCGAGTGGGCCCTACTGCACGCGAACGTCGGTCTGTCCGAGAAGGTACGCAAGGCCAGGAATCAACAGTTGCTCGTCGATCCGGAGGACCTGCGACGACCTACAGAGCCGGAATGACCTCGCGCTCGAAGAGTTCGATGCCGGAGCGGTCGAAAGCAGCTTCGGGGAAGTAGAAGATTCCGTACGTCATTCCTTGCTCCTGTAACGCCGTCAGATTTTCCACGATCTGTTCCGGGGTTCCGACGGCCGGCATTCCGCGAAACGCCGCCAGAGATCCTTCGGCCTTGTCTGCACCCACGAGTTCGGTGAGCCGACTCTCCAGGGCTCGCAGCTTGTCCTCCACGTCCGCCTCGGTTGGGGCGATGACGACGTTGTAATTGGCCGAGCGGACTATGGCGTCGAAGTCGGTTCCCACATTCGCGCAATGATCGCGTAGCAGAGCCGATTTGGCGGCGAATCCGGCAGGTGTGCCGTCGAAGTTGGTGTAGTTGGCGTACTTCGCCGCGATCTTCAGTGTCACCTTCTCGCCCCCGCCCGCGATCCACAGCGGGATCCCGCCCTCCTGCAACGGCAGCGGCCGCACCACGGCACCGTCGATCTCGTAGTGCTTGCCGTCGAGAAAGACCTCGCCGGTGGTCCACGCCTGCTTGAAGATCTGCACACCCTCGTCGAGCCGGCCCAATCGTTCACCGGCAGAGGGAAACCCGTAGCCGTAGGCGCGGAACTCGTGCTCGTGCCACCCGCCGCCGATGCCCATCTCCACGCGTCCACCGGAAATGATGTCCACCGTGGCAGCAACTTTGGCGAGATAGGCCGGGTTGCGGTACGACATCGCGGTGCACATCTGCCCGAGCCTGATCCGGGAGGTAGTTGCGGCCAGCGCGGACATCAGCGTCCACGCCTCGTGCGTCGCCTCGTCGGTAGCGATCGGAACGGTGTGAAAGTGGTCGTATACCCACAGGGACTCCCACGGACCGGCCTCGGCGGCGAGCGCATGGTCACGCATCACACTCCAGTGCCGGGCGGGGTCGATACCGACCAGATCCAGTCGCCAACCCTGTGGAACGAACAATCCGAATCGCATGACAGGCACAGTACAGATGCAGGGCGAAAGCCCGGTTCGGCCCGGTGAACTACGCTGGACGAATGTCCGAGATGCCGCCCTCGCGCACGGTAGCGCGCCTGCGCCCGTTCGCATCGACGATATTCGCCGAGATGACCGCTCTTGCGGTGGCCGAGAATGCCGTCAACCTGGGGCAGGGCTTCCCCGATACCGACGGCCCGCCCGCCATGCTCGAGGCCGCACGCGAGGCCATTGCGAACGGGCTCAATCAGTACTCCCCCGGCCCCGGCATGCCGGTGCTCCGCGGCGCCGTCGCAGCCGACCGGGAACGTCGATTCGGGCTGCACTACGACCCCGACTCGCAGGTACTGATCACCGTCGGTGCCACCGAGGCGATCTCGGCATCGCTCCTCGGCCTGGTCGAGCCAGGCGACGAGGTACTGCTGATCGAGCCGTTCTACGACTCCTACGCGGCCGCCATCGCTCTCGCCGGTGCTACTCGGACAGCCGTACCGCTGGTCACCGAAGGCAACGGATGGACCGTCGACACCGATGCCCTCGCTCGCGCCGTCGGCCCCCGAACCCGGATGTTGATCGTCAACTCCCCGCACAACCCCACCGGCACCGTCTTCGACCGCGCGACCATGCTCCGCATCGCGGAGATCGCCGTCGAACACGATCTGCTCGTCCTCACCGACGAGGTCTACGAACACCTGACCTTCGACGGAACAGTGCACACTCCGATCGCGACACTGCCGGGGATGTTCGAGCGCACCGTCACCGTGTCGAGTGCCGCGAAAACCTTCAACGCCACGGGGTGGAAGACGGGCTGGGCGCTGGGCCCGGCCGCCTTGATCGATGCCGTGCGCGCCGCCAAGCAATTCATGAGCTTCGTCGGCGGCACCCCATTCCAACCTGCTGTGGCCTACGCGCTCGAGCACGAGCAGCCGTGGATCGACTCGATGCGCGACGGTCTGCAACGCAAGCGGGACACACTCTCGGCTGCACTGACCGCCGCAGGCGCGGACGTGAAGTACAGCGCAGGAACCTATTTCGTCTGTGCCGACATCGCGCCGCTCGGGCGCGGGGACGCATACGAGTTCTGCCGTTCCCTACCCGATCTGGTGGGGGTCGCGGCAGTCCCGGTCACAGCCTTCGTCGACGAACCTGCTCCGTGGAAGTCGTTGGTACGCTTCGCTTTCTGCAAAAAAGACGAGGTACTCGCCGACGCAGCCGAGAGGTTACGGAGATTGTGACTCCGCAACCGACGATCCCGGCGTATTTCGTACGACAGGCCGTCGACCTCGCGACGAGCGGCGGAATGGATTTGACCTACCCGTTGTCGATGGCCGGCATCGGGCCCACCATTCTCGGGAACCCGGCGGAACGGCTGACCACCCGCCAGGTCACGGCGTTCACCCAGGCGGTGTGGGCGATGACCGGCGACGAACTGTTCGGCCTTGCCGCAGTGCCGGTGCGGCGCGGTAGTTTTCGCGTGGTGTGCCAAACCCTGATTCACTCGGAGAACCTCTGGGCGGCGCTGATCAGGATGTCCGAGACCATGCGGGTGCTGATCCCGGTTCGCCCCATGACACTGGACCGAACCGAGGAATCCACGGTGTTGACGGTGCACGTCACGCCCACCACGCACCTCAGTGCCGAGGCCAACGCCCTCGCCGAACGCTTGCTGACGGACTTCCTGTTGATTCTGCTGCACCGATTTGCGGCGTGGTTGATCGGCAATCGGGTGAAACTGCTGTCGGTGCAACTTCCGTACGCGCTCCCCGGTCCCGAGGCCGGAAAGATGTACGACTCCATCTTCGGAACACACGTCGAGTTCGGAACCGACCGCGCCACACTGGAATTCGACAGTGCTGTGATGCGCGCACCGATAGTGCAGACCGAGGAGACTCTCGCCGACTACCTCGCCGAATCGCCCAACCTACTGTTCTCGTCCAGGGACTACGACAGCACCGCATCGAGCCAGGTTCGCCGGGCGCTCGAAACCGGATTCAAGGGCGGCGCACCGGGAACCGAGGACATCGCGGCGATGCTCAACATCAGCCCGCCACACCTTCGACGCGTCCTCCGGCAGGAGGGCACCTCGATCAATCAGCTGCGCGAAGAAGTGTTGCGTGATGCGGCGATCTCGGGCTTGAGTCGCGGAGACAGCGTCGACGACATCTCGACTCGCCTGGGATTCTCCGAGCCCAGCGCGTTCCGTCGCGCCTTCAAACGCTGGACCGGTCAGACTCCCGGCTCGTACCGGCTCAACTGACGCAGAACTCGTTGCCCTCGGGGTCGGTCATGGTGATCCAGCTGCTGCGACCCTGATGTCCCCGATGAAGTATCGATGCGCCGCGCTGCTCGAGCTGCGCCGCGACCGCCTCACGCTCGTCACCGACGCGAACGTCGAGGTGGAGCCGGTTCTTCACCGTTTTCGGCTCGGCTACAGCTTGGAACAGCACGCGCGGACTGCCGGGCGACTCGGGATCGGTGATGCCCTGGCCCGCTCGCCACACCAGAACACCCTCGAACACCGTCGTGTCCTCCTCGCGAGCATGCCCCGCCGCGACCATCTCGCGAATGAAGTCCTCGTTGCTCGGCTCGACCTGCCACGCCAGGGTCTGCGCCCACCACTTCGCCAGCGCATGAGGGTCGGCACTGTCCACGACGACCTGAAATCCGTAGCCCATAGGAGGAAGATACCGCCGCGTGGTGGAAATGGGAACACCTGTTCGATACAGTCGAACCATGTCACTCGCGATGCAAGGCTCGCTGTTCGGTGACGACGACGGTGGCGTCGGGTCGCTGCAGTCCGTCACCCGTCGACAGCTGGCGCGCGGCGCCTGGGTGGACGTGCGCCCCGGCTGGTTGTCCGATATTCGACTCTTCGACTCGCTGGTGACCGACGTCGATTGGCGGGCCGAACGGAGGCAGATGTACGACCGCGTGGTCGATGTGCCCCGACTGGTTCGGTTCTATGCCGAACACGAGCGGTGGCCGCATGCGGCACTGTACGAGGCTCGCGATGCACTCGACGACCACTACCGAAGCGAGCTCGGGGAATCGTTCGCCACCGCAGGACTGTGTTACTACCGCGACGGGTCCGACAGCGTCGCCTGGCACGGCGACAACATCGGCCGCAGCGCCACCGAGGACACGATGGTCGCGATCGTATCGCTTGGTGCCACACGGCAACTCATGCTTCGGCCGCGCGGCGGCGGTACGTCGCTGAAGTTCACGCTCGGGCACGGCGACCTGGTGGTGATGGGCGGCTCATGTCAGCGGACGTGGGAACATGCCATTCCCAAATCCACCCGCGCGATCGGCCCACGCATCAGCGTGCAGTTCCGACCGCGCGGGGTTCGTTAGCGAGCTGGGTTCTTCAGTTCACAGGGTTCGATTCCCGACGCTTCTCGACGGCCGCCGCGAGAGTGGCCAATTGCGTTGCCGTGGTGTCCCAGTCGAGGCACGCGTCGGTGATGGACTGCCCGTACACCAGATCGTCACGGTGGCCGAGTTCGAGGTCCTGACGCCCCGCCACCAGGAAGCTCTCGAGCATGAGCCCGACGATCCCGTGCTCGCCCGCAGCAACCCTGGCCGCCACGTCGGTCACCACGTCGACCTGCTTGTTGTGGTCCTTGCGACTGTTGCCGTGACTGGCATCGATGACGACGCGCTCCGGCAGGCTCGACTTACGCAGTCGTGCAACGGTATCTGCGACCGACTCGGCGTCGTAGTTCGGTCCGTCCACACCCCCGCGGAGGATGACGTGGCAATCCGGATTTCCGACGGTACGAATGAGTGCTGCCTGACCGTCCAGATCGGTACCGGGGAAGACATGGCTCGCCGCCGCGGCGCGGGTTCCGTCCACGGCTACCTGGATGTCGCCTTCGGTGGAGTTCTTGATCCCCACCGGCATCGACAGCGCACTGCACAGCTGGCGGTGCACCTGGCTCGCCGCGGTCCGTGCACCGATAGCCCCGTAGCTCACCAGATCTGCGATGTACTGCGGGGTGATCGGATCGAGGAATTCGCATCCGACGGGGAGGCCGAGCGCCGAGATATCCAGCAGTAGTTGGCGTCCCACCCGTAGTCCGGCGTTGATGTCGAAGCTGCCGTCGAGGTGCGGGTCGTTGATCAGACCCTTCCAGCCCAGCGTCGTTCGGGGCTTCTCGAAGTAGACGCGCATCACGATGTGCAGTCGATCGCCCAATTCGGCTGCCGTGGCGGCAAGGCGGCGGGCGTACTCGAGGGCAGCATCGGTGTCGTGCACCGAACACGGGCCGACGACGACGATGAGTCGATCGTCGCGGCCGTCGAGAATGTCGACGACGCCGGAGCGTCCGGTCCGAACACTCGCCGAGATCGCGTCGTCGACCGCATGTTCGCGGCGCACGACCGACGGCGCAACCAGCGGACTGATGCTGATCGTCCGTTGATCGTCGAGTGACGGGGTATCGAGGGAGAGCGTCATGAGAGGGTTCCTGTTCCCAGGCCGGCTCAGCATGCTCCACGCGCACTTCGAGCCGGTCTGTATCCGGCTCGTGGGGTGGAAGTCAGCGCATGGCGTCGCTGGCTGACCCACCCGGGGCCGGCCTGCTAAACCAGAAATACGTGCGCTGCATGGAGAGCACCGTAACAGATTCTGCCGTGATACCTGCAGAGCGGCTCCGTCGCTCCCACGGCCCCAGGCTAGGGTTACCTAATTCCTGCCCATTCGGTGAAAGAGATCGAAGTGAAACGTCTGCTCGTCGTCACTGCCTTCGTTGCAGTCGCAGCTCTGACCACCGTCGCGTGCGGCAACAGCGGCGAGCAGACGCCGAGCACCACTGCCACCCCCAGCACCGACGCGGCATCGGACGCACCGGGACCGACCGCCATTCCCGACGGAATGGGTTCGGGAGCGGCCGACGGACTGTTCCCGCGCACCGTCGGCCACTTCGGCGGCTCCACCGATATCCCCGCCGAACCGAAGAAGGTCGTCGTCATCGCTACCGGGCAGCTCGACGCCGCGTTGACCCTGGGCGTCGTTCCGACCGGTGCCGCCTACGGTGACGGTGCCGATCTGGTGCCCGACTACATCAGCTTCTCCTTCCCCCAGTACACCGATCAGCTGACGCAACTGGTGGACGTGGGCAACCGCCAGAGCGTCGACATCGAAGCCATCGCAGCCCTCGAACCCGACCTCATCCTGGCGAACGAGACCGGCTCCGGGGACATCTACTCGACGCTCTCGGCCATCGCCCCGACCGTGCTCACCGAGGGCACGGGAGTGAACTGGAAGCAGGATTTCCTGCTGCTCGCCGACGCCGTGGGCCGAACCGAGCAAGCACGGACCTTCATCGATACTTTCGTCTCCGATGCTGCGGCACTGGGCAACTCGGTTGCCGGCAACGGCGCACCCACGGTCTCCTTCGTTCGCTTCACCGCTGACCGGGCTCGCGTGTTCGGCGTACCGTCCTTCGCCGGCTACATCGCTTGGGACGCCGGCCTGGCACGGCCGGAAAGTCAGCAGTTCGACAAGACCTCGCAGGACTTCAGCGAGGAAGAGATCCAGCTCGCCAACGCCGACTGGGTGTTCGTGTCGAGCCAGGACACGGGAGCCGATTCGAGCGCCGCGTCGTACACCACCAACCCTCTGTGGACCGGGATGAGCGCGGCCACCGAGAACCACATCGTGCGAGTCGACGACGATCCGTGGTACCTCAACGCCGGCCCGACCGCGGCAACGATCGTGCTCGACGGCCTGAAGGGTGCCCTGCAGGGCTGACCCCCATGCTTAGATAGGTTGCGCACAACTTAAACGTGCACTACTGTTCTTCTCGTGACCAACGAACTCGCACTCGATCAGCAAGTGTGCTTCGCGCTGTACTCCGCATCGCGGGCTACCACCGCGGCGTACCGCCCGCTGCTCGACAAGCTCGGCGTCACCTACCCGCAGTACCTCGTACTCCTGGTGTTGTGGGAACGAGATGGGCAGGGAGTCAAGGACATCGGGGCGCAACTCGGCCTGGACACCGGCACTCTGTCGCCGTTGCTCAAGCGACTCGAAGGGCTCGGCTTCATCGAGCGACGACGCCTGAGCACCGACGAGCGCCGCGTCGAAATCCATCTCACGGAGACCGGAAGTGCCATGCGCACACAGGCACTCGATATCCCGAGCAAGTTGGCCAAGAAGACCGCAATGGGCGACGACGATCTCGTTCGACTCAAAGTGGCGCTCGACGCATTGACGAGCGCCCTGCAGCACACCGACCCGAGCACGACAGAAGGAGCATCATGAAGACCATCTACACCGCAGAGGCACTTGCCACCGGCGAAGGCCGCAACGGGCATGCCCGCACCTCCGACGGACGCCTCGATCTCGACCTCGCCATCCCGGAGGCCATGGGCGGCAGCGGAAACGGCACCAACCCCGAGCAGCTCTTCGCTGCCGGCTACGCAGCATGCTTCCACTCCGCGCTGCAGATGGTCGCACGTCAGGACAAGGCCGACGTCACCGATTCGGCCGTGGGCGCACGCGTCGACATCGGACCCAACGATGCAGGCGGCTTCCAGCTCGCCGTCACCCTCGAGGTGACGCTGCCGAACCTGAGCCGCGAGAACGCACAGGCGCTGGCCGACAAGGCTCATCAGGTGTGCCCGTACTCCAACGCCACCCGCGGCAACATCGACGTCACCGTCACCGTCACCGAAGACGAATAGGAAGTACGAACATGAAGGCACACGAAATTCACCTCGCGTCCCGCCCACAAGGCTGGCCGACCGAAGACAACTTTCGCGCGGAGGTTGTCGACCTCCCCGAACTGCAGGACGGGCAGATCCTCGTCCGCAACATCGTGATGTCGGTCGATCCGTACATGCGCGGCCGGATGAACGACGTGAAGTCGTACGTTCCGCCGTTCCAGATCGACGCCCCGCTCGAGGGCGGTGCCGTCGGTGAAATCGTCGAGTCCAAGGCCGAGGGTTTCGCAGTCGGTGACGCGGTTCTGCACGGCAAGGGCTGGCGCGATCTCGCCGTCGTCCCGGCGAAGGCCGCGAGCAAGGTCGATCTCTCGGCGGCGAAGGCGTCCGCGTACCTCAGTGCACTGGGAATGACCGGAACGACGGCCTACGCCGGGTTGACCGAGGTTGCCTCGTTCAAGGAGGGCGACGTCGTCTTCGTTTCCGGCGCTGCCGGCGCAGTCGGGTCGCTCGTCGGCCAGATTGCCAAGGCGCTGGGCGCATCTCGCGTCATCGGTAGCGCCGGCTCGCCGGCCAAGGTGGCTCGCTTGCTCGAACTCGGCTTCGACGCGGCGTTCGACTACCACGACGGCCCGGTCTCCGAGCAGCTCCGCAAGGCCGCACCCGACGGCATCGACGTGTACTTCGACAACGTCGGCGGCGAGCACCTCGAGGCCGCCATCGGGTCGATGAACAAGTACGGCCGAATTGCCATGTGCGGAGCCATCGCTCAGTACAACTCCACCGAGCCGACTCCCGCTCCGCGCAACCTCGCGCTGGCGATCGGCAAGGAGCTGACCCTCAAGGGCTTCATCGTCGGCTCCTACGCGCACGTCACCGAGGAATTCCGCGCGAAGATGACCGAGTGGCTCGACACCGGTGCCATCGAATTCGACGAGACGGTCGTCGACGGTCTCGACAATGCACCGTCGGCGTTCATCGGTCTGATGAAGGGCGAGAACACCGGCAAGATGGTCGTCACCATCTAGATCGAATCCGAACGGTTCCACCACAGACCACACCCCGGCCGGGAATTCCGGCCGGGGTGTTTCCATACTCGAACCGTTTACAGTCGGTACATGCCTGCCGCCCCACTCCCGTTGCGCGACGGCCTCGATCCCACGCGGGTCCGGATGCCTGACGTCGCAAGCGGAGCCACCGTGCTCGAGAACCTGTGCACGCGCTTTCCCCAGGATGCGGCACGGTTTACCGAGAAGGTCGCGGACGGTGAGATCGTCGACGCCGCAGGAATACCCATCGACTCGGCGACGATCGCGACACCGCGCGCGGACATCTATCTCTATCGCGATCCGCCGGTGGAGCCGACGGTTCCGTTCTCCCTCGACGTGCTCCACCGCGACGACAATCTGTTGGTGGTCGACAAGCCGCATTTTCTGGCCACCACTCCGAGGGGCGCGTACATCGCCCGGTCGGCGTTGGTTCTGCTGCGTCGCCGGTTCGACCTGCCGGAGCTGAGCCCCGCGCATCGACTGGACAGGCTTACCGCCGGAGTTCTGGTGTTCACCGTCAGGCAGCAGGCTCGCCGGCCGTACCAGGAGCTGTTCGCTCAGCGCACCATCACCAAGCAGTACGAGGCGATTGCCCCACTGTCGCAGGAACTGGACCTGCCGGTGACGGTGCGGAGCCGAATCATCAAGGAGCGCGGCGTTCTTCAGGCCAGGGAGGTCCCGGGCGAACCCAACGCCGAGACGCTCGTGGAGCTGGCGGACACCGCCGGATCCTACGGCCTGTATCGATTGCGTCCCCGCACCGGAAAGACGCATCAGCTTCGGGTTCATCTGTGCTCGTTGGGTATTCCGATCGTCGGCGACAACTTCTATCCGTCGTTTCGTGACGTCGCCGACGACGACTACTCCGATCCGCTCCGGCTGCTCGCCCGCTCGATCGAATTCCTCGATCCGCTCACCGGCCTGATCAGACGGTTCGAGAGCAATCGGCGTCTGGATCCGCCTGCGTCTCCACCGACGTGACTTGACAAATCCCTTTGCCGAAACTGCAATAGGTGTATGAAGGAAGCCGCGGCAAGTCTCGACGAGGTCATCGCCGGTCTCGGACCCCGCCTGAAACGCATCAGGATGGAGAAGAACACCACCCTGACATCCCTGTCCGAGACCACGGGGATCTCGATCAGCACGCTTTCGCGTCTGGAATCCGGCGACCGCAAACCCAGCCTCGAACTCCTGTGGCCGATCGCGCGGGCCCACCAGATGGCGCTGGACGACCTGGTGACGGCTCCGCCTGTCGCCGACCCCCGGGTACGCACGACGGCCACCGTTCGCGACAACGTGACAATCCTTCCGCTCACGGTCCGTCCCGGCGGTCTGCAGGCCTACAAGCTGTTGATTCGCCCGAGCGACGACGAACCGCGTCCGCGGACGCACGAGGGGTACGAGTGGTTCTACGTGCTCGACGGCACGCTGCGACTGATTCTGGGCGAGCACGATCTGACGATGAAGCCCGGTGAGGCGGCCGAATTCGACACTCGGGTACCGCACTGGTTCGGCGCGGTCGGCAACCGGCCGGTGGAGCTGCTGAGCCTGTTCGGACCTCAGGGCGAGCGGATGCATGTGCGGGCAAAACCGACGGTATGAAATGTCGTGTCCGTGTGAGACAGTGAACCCCCGCGCGACGCCGGCAACCGCTTCGGTCATCCGTACCGACCACACCATCTCGAGGAAAAAGATGACCGACAGACTGCCTGATTCACCTGCGTCTCGCACCGACGTGGACGTCGCTACCGGAGTGCTCATCGGCATCCACGGTGGATCCGTCGCCGACGCGATAGACGAGCTGTTCACCACGGCCAGGCATCACCGAGTCAGCTTGTTCGAGCTCTCCCGCACCCTCATCACCGTCGCGGAGGGCCGCGATGTCGAGCGATCCTCGACCACCGATGCCGTCTATGCGGTGTGGGGCTCGGCCCTGGGCCGTCGCGGTGCCGAGGCCACGTTCGGCTCGGTCACGGATTCTGCGGCGGTCTGAACCACGTCGGACCGGTCAACCGCGCACGGCAGGATCGGTGCGCAGTTCCGGAAACCGGGCCGTCATCGCATCGATGTGCCGGTACATCTCGTAGAGCTCGGCACGCAGCGTCGATGCCTCGGCCTCAAATGCCCGGGCACGCGATTCTGCGCGGTCCGCGCGCGCTCTGAACGCTTTCGACTGCGCTACTTCGATGGACGTCGAGCAGGTCTGGATGTGTTCGGCCAACCCCCGGGCGAAGACCCTGGCCTGCGCGAGGTTGACGGCGTAGTTGTCGTCCCTCGGTGCCGGTGACGGTGCGCCGTTCACTGTGCCCATGGAAAAAAGTTGCCCTCGGTAGTCGGCCGGAATTTCCTGTGCGACTCTACGCTTCACGCGTCGTCGCCCGTCACGGAACCGGGGTCACCCGAAGATCATCGCCAGGACCACCGAAGCCGACGTCGCCGCGATGGCGATGACGATGGCTGCGGCTATCGCACGCTGTCGCACCGAGCGATAGCTCGACCCGGTTCGGTCGCCGTCGTAGTCGCCGTACTCGCCGGCCGAACTGTAGAAGTCGTCGGCGTTCAATCCGTCTTCGTCGAAGTAGACGACGTCGCGCGGCGGCAACCAACGCTGCCCGTTGGCCAACACAGCCGCTTCGAGGCGTTCGAGGCGGATCCGAGCCCGGGACGGGTACCAGTCCGACGGCGCGTGGATGGGAAGAGCCTCCGCCAGCGCGAGCGGCGATCGATACTGCCTCTCCAGTGCCGCGAATGCAGCCGATGCCGTGGGATCGTCGTCGGACTTGTCGGTGAGGAACCATGCCGCGCCGGCGGCCGCACGATCGCCCAGAACCAGGTGGGTATACGCGAGCAGTTCGAGAATGCCCGGCGAGGCCGGGTTACGACGCAACGCGGACACGAGCCGATCCCGAGCACCGATGGTGTCTCCACGCGCCAGATCCTCTTGCGCTCGAACGATCACGTCCACGCGTCGACCATATCGCTCGACGAGCGTTGTCGCCGGAGCACGCCAGGCGCCGTAACCACGAAAAAGCCCCTCCCGTATACCGGAAGGGGCTGTCATCGTGCATGTCGATCCAAAACCGTGGTGGCCAGGGCCGGGATCGAACCGGCGACCTTCCGCTTTTCAGGCGGACGCTCGTACCAACTGAGCTACCTGGCCGGGCGGCACCGGTGAAACAATGCCATCGCAATGTCGGTGATTTCGCACCGATGTTGCGACCCTGACGGGACTCGAACCCGCGACCTCCGCCGTGACAGGGCGGCGCGCTAACCAACTGCGCCACAGGGCCTTGCTGTTGTTGCCGCGCTATTTCTAGCGCAGTAACTCTCCGAACTGCAAATCCGCATCTCGCGAAGAGCGAAACGAAGAATGCTGTACTGCCGACCGGGATGTCAAACCGATCTTTTCCTGCGTACCCCCTACGGGATTCGAACCCGCGCTACCGCCTTGAAAGGGCGGCGTCCTAGGCCGCTAGACGAAGGGGGCCCGCCGAATTGCTTCGACGCTACCCTCAACGGCGTTCCGTTGGGAGCTGGGATAGCTTAGGACACTTTCCTGGCAAATCTCAAACCGGCAGGTCAGAGGCAGTTTTGGCGTAGTTCTCGCCGTACTGTTCCCACCCACGCAGTTTGAATTCGGCCAGCCAGCTCTCCGACGCCATGGCCAACAGAACGACCTCGACGGACTCCTCGAACCGCTCGCGCAGGTCCGCGTTGTCCGCGACGAGATCGGACATGTACCGCTGACCGGCCATCGACGCAGCGAGCACGCGGACGAACTTGGCAGCATCGAATTCCGGCTTGAGATCACCCATCGCCAGGGCGCGCTCGGCCTGCTTGTGCCCCTGCGCTCCCCACACACGACCGCCGCCGGAATGAACCTCGGCGTAGAACTCCGGCTCGACTATGAGCCGAAATTCGGCGCGCACGATCACGTCGTTCTGAAAGTTCTGCGCTATGTCGTCCACGATCCCGCGGATGACGTAGAAGGGATGAGCTGTGGTGTCGGCCCACTTCTCCGTGATTGCCACATACCGATCCAACCCGGCAGCGAGCACCGCTCTGGCCAGATCCTCCTTGGATTGGAAATGGAAATACATCGCACCCTTGGTGGCATTCGAGCCTTCCAAGATGGTGTTGACCGATGCTGCTGCGTATCCACGCTTGGCGAACTCCGCCGCCGCCGCTTCCACGATGGCCGCCCGGGTCCGCCGTGCGCGCTCCTGTTGTGCCATTTACTCCGTGCCTCCGAGCCCCAAGCGCCCTGCATATCCACAGGCAGTACAGATAGAGAGTACTTCACCCGAACGACACGCGAGTCGACTCACCAGCGGTTCGGTTCGACGGACGCTACCGACGGAAATTTTGATTAGGCAACCGAAACAAGCCGGATGGTATGATCTGCGCGGCTCGAGTGCGCTGCAGGGGGTGCGCACTCGAGCCGTTTTCTGCCGCGCGTAGCCCGGCCGGAACCACCGGTCCGCGCCGAACCGAAGCCACCCGCGCCATCGCCGGTCCCGATACCCGAAGTGCGCCATTCACCCGATCTGCACGCCGAGAACGGAATCGTCGACGCATAACCGGAACGGTCTCGAGCACACATCTCGATTTCGGTTGAAAACCGAATTACATTTCGCCATAACGTATCTCGAGCCAATTTCATTCGCACCGCTTGTTAACAAGCCAAAACGACTGCACACCAGACAATTACGGTCGCTTTTCCCATTTCCTCGTCGAAACTCTCTGTCGGATAATCGATGTCACGCACCGACGAGAGATAACAGTTTCGATACTTTCCCCGTAACGCACGACCCTCGACATCGCGTCGGCTTACTGTGAACTGCATCACACAACCGGCTCGTCCTATCGGAATCGAGTGCATGCCATGAAGGTATCGGTCCGCATATATCGCTCCATCACAACACTTTTCGCAATTTCTCTGCTGATTCTTTCGACAATCAGCACTGCGGCCGCGGACCCCATCGGCAACTTCGTGAACCCCGTCCCCGATCCGGCTCTCTACATGCCGAGTCCGCTCGGTGAGCCTTGGTTCGATCCGCCCGCCGGATACGAACAGCAACCTCCCGGGTCGGTACTGGCGACTCGCCCCGTCACCGTCGGGCCGTTGCTCACCCCGGTCCGATCGACCCAGATCCTGTTTCGTACCAACGATTCCAAGGACCGGCCGGTGGCGGGTGTGACCACGGTCATCGTGCCCACGGCCCCGTGGACCGGACCCGGAAGCCGGCCGGTGGTGGCCTACAACATGGCCATCGATTCACTCGGAAACACCTGCGCTCCGTCGTGGACGCTCCCCCGCGGAATCGCACCGGAGATCGTTCCGGTGCAGTCGTTCCTGGCGAAGAACTATGCAGTCGTCGTCACCGATCACCAGGGTCCGCGTCAGGGTTACGCGTCGGGACCGATGGCGGGACACGCCATTCTCGACTCCCTCCGCGCCATGGTGAAACTGCCGGAGTTGGGCCTGCCTGCGCAGTCTCCGATCGCCGCGACGGGCTATTCGGGTGGTGCCATTGCCTCGGGATGGGCCGCACAACTGGCTCCCACCTACGCCCCGGACGTGAATCTCGTCGGCGTGGCGTTCGGCGGTGCACCCACCGATTACCGCATTCTGCTGCATTCGCTCAACGGAACGATCGGCTCCACACTCTTCCTGTCCGCCACACTGGGAGTCGCCCGGGAGTATCCCGAAATGTTCTCGCTGATGAATGCCAACGGGCTGCGCCTGGCCGCCATCTCCAAGGACATGTGCATCTATCTCACCGCGCCGGGAGGCCTGGTTGCACCCATTCCCGCTCAGGCGCTGTCGGACATTCCGGACGTCGATCGGACACCGATCGCCGAGCAGATCATCGCGTCGACGCGCATGGGTGGAGACAGGACACCGACCGTCCCCGTCTTCATCTATCACGGCCGGCAGGAGTTCTGGATCCCCGCGGAAGGTGCCGAGAACCTGTACGACGAGTGGTGCGCCAACGGCGCGAACGTCCGGCTCGAGGAGTACGTCGGCGAGCACCTCGTCGTCGCACTGACCGGAATGCCCGGTGCGTTCGCGTGGATCGACGCTCGTCTGGCGGGCATTCCTGCGCCGAGCGGGTGCAGCAGCTTCGGGCGTTGACCCCTGCGCAGCGCTGTCGGGGGTACATGCCCGTCGGCGCTGCGTGGCCCGTTACACTTTCGAGCCGCGCCCCTATAGCTCAGTTGGTAGAGCTACGGACTTTTAATCCGCAGGTCGTAGGTTCGAGTCCTACTGGGGGCACCACACGTCGTCCGGGTAACAGTGATCACACCTGCCCCGGTACGTACACTCGGGAGTAACGATCGGCCGAGACGAAGCGACGTGCAGGGGGAACTGCACGAGTCGCGCAGGCCGACCGGTCGATCGGCATTCGGGGAAGTCACGTCGCTCGACACCGGACATCACGACTGACGGAACAGCTAGTGAACAGGCCCGACACGGTTCACACCGAACCTACGGTGCCGTAAGCTGGACCGGTCGTACGCAATCTATGGAGGCGATCTAATGGCGAGGGATCTGACACAGCTCGAGCTTCTGCAGGAGCTGGTACCCACTGCCGAAGACAACGTGAACCGGCACATCACGATGGCGCGCGAATGGCACCCCCACGATTACGTGCCGTGGGACGAAGGCCGCAACTTCGCCGCCCTCGGCGGCACCGATTACGACCCCGAGCAGTCCAAGCTCTCCGAGGTCGCCCAAGCCGCGATGATCACCAACCTGCTCACCGAGGACAACCTGCCCTCCTACCACCGTGAGATCGCCGAGAACTTCTCCCGCGACGGTGCCTGGGGCACCTGGGTCGGGCGTTGGACCGCCGAAGAGAATCGCCACGGCATCGTCATGCGCGACTACCTCGTGGTCAGCCGCGGCGTCGATCCCGTCGCCCTCGAAGAAGCCCGCATGATCCACATGACCAACGGCTACGCATCGCCCGCCGGATCACAGGTCGGTCTGCTGCACTCGGTCGCGTACGTCACCTTCCAGGAGCTCGCCACCCGCGTCTCGCACCGCAACACCGGCAAGGTCTGCGACGACCCGATCGCCGACCGGATGCTCCAACGCATCGCCGCCGACGAGAACCTGCACATGATCTTCTACCGCAACATCACCGGCGCGGCAATGGACATCTCCCCCGATCAGACGTTGCAGGCCGTCTCCGACATCGTCACCAACTTCGTCATGCCCGGTGCCGGGATGCCGAACTTCCGCCGCAACGGTGTGCTCATGGCCAAGCACGGCATCTACGATCTGCGTCAGCACCTCGAAGACGTCGTCTGGCCGGTTCTGCGTAAGTGGCAGGTCTTCGAACGCAACGACTTCACCGCCCGCGGTGAGAACAAGCGTGAAGAACTCGCCGCGTTCCTCGAAGACCTCGAACGCCAAGCCACCAAGTTCGAGGAAATGCGAGACCGCTCGCTCGCCCGCGAACGCGCCAAGGCCGAAGCCCGCGCATCGTAAGTTCTCGCTCCACTGGGTGCCCGGTACCGACTTCGGTGCCGGGCACTCCTCGTTTCTCCCGGAAGTTCTCCCTCCGTTCCAAAAGGCACTTCTCATGACATTGCAGATCGGCTCCCTCGAGTTGCGTAGCCCCGTCGTCCTGGCACCGATGGCGGGCGTCACCAATGTGGCGTTCCGAACCCTGTGCCGAGAGCAGGAACTCGAGCGAGCAGGCAGCACGTCGGGCCTGTACGTCTGCGAGATGGTGACCGCCCGCGCTCTGGTCGAACGGCAGCCGGCCACGATGCACATGACGACCTTCGGCCCCACCGAGACTCCGCGCTCGCTGCAGCTCTACACCGTCGATCCGGACACCACCTACGCCGCGGCGAAAATGATCGTCGACGACAATCTGGCCGATCACATCGACATGAACTTCGGCTGCCCGGTTCCCAAGGTCACCCGTAAGGGCGGCGGTGCCGCGCTGCCCTACAAGCGCAACCTGTTCGGTCGCATTGTCGCCGCGGCGGTGAAAGCCACGGAAGGGACAGACATCCCAGTCACCGTGAAGTTCCGCGTCGGCATCGACGAGAACCATCACACTCACCTCGATGCCGGCCGCATTGCCGCCGACGAGGGTGCCGCCGCGGTGGCGTTGCACGCCAGAACAGCGTCGCAGCGCTATTCCGGTACCGCGGACTGGAACGAGATCACTCGACTCAAGGAACACGTCACCGGCATCCCGGTGCTGGGCAACGGAGACATCTTCTCCGCGTCCGACGCAGTGCGGATGATGGCCGAGACCGGGTGCGACGGCGTCGTCGTCGGGCGAGGATGCCTCGGCAGGCCCTGGCTGTTCGCCGAGCTCAGCGCCCGCCTGAACGGCCGCCCCGAACCCGTTCCTCCCACCCTCGGCGAGGTGGCCACGATCATCGCCCGCCATGCCGAGTTGCTCGCCGAACACCACGGTGAGATGAAGGGCCTGCGCGAGTTGCGCAAGCACGTCTCCTGGTACCTCCGCGGCTTCCCCGCGGGATCGGATCTTCGAGTGTCCATGGCGCTGGTGTCCACGCTGGGCGAACTGGACGACCTTCTGGCACAACTCGATCCGACCGTTCCGTTTCCCAAGGACGCCGAGGGACCTCGCGGACGACAGGGTTCGCCGGGCGCGGTGTCCCTGCCCGACGGCTGGCTGGACGACCCGGAGGACATCTGCGTCCCCGCCGGTGCAGACCTGATGCACTCGGGCGGCTGATCCGCAGCTGACCGGCCCCCACCTCGCACGAAGTGGACCATGCCGCTCGAGTCAGTACTATGGCTTGGATTGCCGAGTAGGCAGCGCGCGCGTGTGATGGAAGGCCAGGTTCGAATTCGTGGGAGACGATCGAGAGTCGGGTCCGTCTGTGCCCGAGGGTCGCGCCCCATGGGAGCGTCCGCTGTCCTCAATCAGACACACCGGCGCGAGCGGACGAGCCGAGGAGCGTCGATCTCGCTCCGAACGTCCCGCCACACCGGACCAGGATTCACCACAGCCCGGCGACAGCGGCAGGCTGGGCAAACGTTCGCCGCGTAATGCCGACACCGTCTCGGTGGCCGAGTTGGTGGACAAGATGTCGCGGTCGGGATCGAGCCGTCGGGTACCCACCGAGCGGCCCGAGGCCGAAGAACCCACCGAGATCATCGCGCCGGTCACCGATTCCACGCCCCCACCCCCGCGGGCAGTTGCTCCCCCTCCGCCGCATGCCGTTCCGGAACCGGTCGGTGCCCCCGCCTCGGACCGCCCGGCACTGACGCGGTTGGCGATGAGCCGGGTGCGACGACGACGACGGCTGCGGGTGGTCGGCCGGAGTCTGGTGTCCATGATCGCGATCCTCGCGGTGGCGTTGACCGGCGTGGTGTGGGGATACCTTCGCAACACCGATCAGGGTTTTCTTCAGGTGGCCGCGCTCGATCCCGACTCGACGGACGTCGTCGACGCCGCGGGGCAGTACGGCGACGAGACGTACCTGATCGTCGGTACCGACACCCGCACCGGGGCGAGCGGCGAGGTGGGTGCTGGAACCGTCGCCGACGCCGAGGGAGCCCGCTCGGACACGGTCATGCTCGTCAACATTCCGGCTGACCGCAGCCGCGTCGTCGCAGTCTCGTTCCCCCGCGATCTCGACGTGACGCGCCCCGAGTGCGAGCAGTTCGACAACGACACCAATACCTACACCGGCGAGATGTTCCCCGAGGCGTACGGCGACAAGCTCAACGCCACCTATGCCCTCGGCGGCCCCAAGTGTCTGGTGAAGACCATCCAGAAGATTTCCGGTCTGCGCATCGGTCACTTCGTGGGAATGGACTTCGCCGGGTTCGAGTCCATGGTCGACGAGGTCGGCGGCGTCGAGGTCTGCACCGCCCAACCGTTGGTCGACTACGAACTCGGAGACGTGCTGCCCAACCCCGGCACGCAACGCATCGACGGGCGCACCGCACTGAACTACGTCCGAGCCCGCAACGTCGAGTCCGAGGGCAACGGCGACTACGGCCGCATCAAACGGCAGCAGCGCTTCCTGTCTTCCCTGCTCCGATCCGCGCTCTCGAACAAGGTTCTGCTCGACCCGGGCAAGCTGAACGGGTTCGTCAACGCATTCACCTCGGACACGTTCGTGGAGAACGTCAAGACCCAGGACCTGGTGACGCTGGGACGATCGCTGCAGAACGTCGACGCAGGCGCAGTCACGTTCCTCACCATCCCCACCACCGGAACCAACGACTACGGCAACGAGATCCCCAACGACGATGCGATCGGTGCCATCTTCAAGGCCATCATCGACGACGACCCGTTGCCCGGCGAGGAACGCGCAGAGCCGGTGGCACCCGAGTCCTCGGCTCCCGCCGTCGCCCCCGACGCCCCCTTGCTGGCCGTCGAACCGGGCACGGTCTCGCTACAGGTATCCAACGCGTCCGATATCGCCGGAATGGCCCAGAGCGCATCCGACGAGCTCGCGACCTACGGATTTCAGATCCTGACCGTCGGCAACTTCTCGGGCTCCGCCGCCCAGACCGTCGTCCGCTACTCCCAGGACCAGGAAGCGGCCGCGGCGACCGTCGCGTCGGCGATCCCGGGCGCAGCCATCGAGCTGGCTCCGAGCCTGAACAACGTCGTCGAGGTGGTGCTCGGCTCCAACTACCCCGGTTACACGCAGTCCCCGACGGCATTCGGCGCGTCGATCGACCCCACGCAGGTGGAGGGCACGACCGAAAGTGCGCCGCTTCCGGAGGATCTGTCGTTCACCAATGCCGCCGACGACACGTGTGCCTGACTTCATTCATGCTCCGTTAACCCTCGGGACAGGGAACAGGTCAGTGTGACCTACTAAACTTCGCTCATGCGCGTCGCCTACAACGAACAGATGAACGAGCTTGCCGATCTCCTCGGAGAGATGGCGAGCCTGGCTGGTGCGGCCATGGAAAAGGCCACCCAGTCACTCCTCCAAGCAGACCTGCTGCTCGCCGAGCAGGTCATTTCCGAGCACGACAAGATCACCGAGCTCAGTGCGGTGTGCGAGGAGAAGGCCTTCACACTTCTTGCGCTGCAGGCTCCGGTCGCAGGCGATCTCCGGTCCGTGGTGGCCGGCATCCAGATCGTCGCGGACATCGACCGTATGGGCGCACTGGCCCTGCACGTCGCCAAGATCACCCGTCGCCGGCACCCCAACCACGCCCTCCCCGAGGTCGTCAACGGGTACTTCGCCGAGATGGGCCGCCTCGCCGTTCAGATCGGTGCCTCCGCGCGCGAGGTCCTCGAGACACGCGA
This sequence comes from Rhodococcus sp. PSi06, assembly GCF_054960675.1. Classification (NCBI taxonomy): domain Bacteria; kingdom Bacillati; phylum Actinomycetota; class Actinomycetes; order Mycobacteriales; family Nocardiaceae; genus Rhodococcus; species Rhodococcus sp. PSi06. Next base: position 54,484 of record NZ_JBHNYO010000011.1, on the reverse strand, counting down.
CCCCGAGCGCGCCGCCAAGCTGCAGGAGGAAGACGAGGCGATGGACGACCTGCACCGTCACCTCTTCACCGTGTTGATGGACCGGGATTGGAGTCACGGCGTCGCCGCCGCAGTGGACGTCACTCTGCTGGGGCGCTTCTACGAACGCTTCGCCGATCACGCGGTCGAGGTCGGCCGGCGAGTGATCTTCCTGGTCACCGGCCAGCTTCCGGCCGACCTGCACCAGAACAACATTCCCGCCTCGTAGTAACCCCGTCATCGAGTAGCGCTGTCCGGCAGCGTTACTCGATGACCGCATCGAGGCAGACGCACAACGAGAAGAACCCCCGTCGAGCTTTCGCTCGGCGGGGGTTCTCTTCGTGGTGTGTGGTTATCCGAAGCGGCCGGAAATGTAGTCCTCGGTGGCCTTCTGCGTCGGGTTGGAGAAGATCTTCTCGGTGTCGTCGATCTCGATGAGCTTGCCGGGCTTGCCCGTGGCCTCGAGGTTGAAGAATCCGGTCTGATCGCTCACGCGCGCAGCCTGCTGCATGTTGTGCGTGACGATCACGATGGTGAAGTCCTGCTTGAGCTCCTGGATCAGATCCTCGATCGCCAGAGTCGAGATCGGGTCGAGTGCCGAGCACGGCTCGTCCATCAGCAGCACGTCAGGCGATACGGCGATGGCCCGAGCGATGCACAGCCGCTGCTGCTGACCGCCGGACAGGCCGCCACCGGGCTTGTCGAGGCGGTCCTTGACCTCGTTCCAGAGGTTGGCACCCTTGAGCGAGCGCTCGGCGATCTCGTCGAGTTCCTTCTTGCCGCGGCCACCCTGCAACTTCAGGCCTGCGACGACGTTGTCCTTGATGGACATCGTCGGGAACGGGTTGGGACGCTGGAAGACCATGCCGATGGTGCGTCGCACACCCACGGGATCGACGCCGTTGCCGTAGATGTCCTCACCGTCGAGGAGCACCGACCCCTCCACGCGGGCACCGGGAGTGACCTCGTGCATGCGGTTGAGCGAGCGCAGGACCGTGGACTTACCGCAACCCGAGGGTCCGATGAATGCCGTGACGCTGCGCGGCGGGACGGCCAGAGTGACGTCGGAGACGGCGTGGAACTTGCCGTAGTAGATGTTGACGTCCTTGAGATCGAGACGCTTTGCCATGTTCTGATTCCTTAGGATTCTCTGGAGTCGGGTGGGTCAGAAGTTCTTGGGCGAGAAGAACTTCGAGACCAACTTCGCGCCGATGTTGAGTATTGCGACGATCAGGATCAGCGTCAGGGCTGCTCCCCACATGCGCTCCGCGGTGAGCACGCCGGTTCCTGCCTTTTGCAGGTCGACCATCATGAGCGGCAGTGACGTCTGCGGCCCCTCGAAAATGTTGAAGTTGATCGCGGTGGCCGAGCCGACCAGGATCAGCACCGGAGCCGTCTCTCCCATCACGCGGGCCAGCGCCAGCATGATGCCGGTGACGATGCCGGACAGCGCCGTCGGGATGACGATCTTGGCGATGGTCTTCCACTTCGGTACGCCCAGGGCGTACGACGCCTCGCGCAGGTCCTGCGGAACGATGCGCAGCATCTCCTCGGCCGACCGCACGATGACCGGAATCATGAGCAGCACCAGTGCGAAAGCGACGGCGATACCCGACCGCTGGAATCCGAAGGTGGCGATCCAGAGCGCGTAGATGAACAGAGCCGCGACGATGGACGGCACACCGGTGAGGATGTCGACCATGAACGTGGTGACCTTGGCCAGTCGGGTCCCTGCGCCGTACTCGACGAGGTAGATGGCCACGAAGATGCCGATCGGGATGGAGATGACGGCGCAGAACAGGCCTTGCAGGAGGGTGCCGACGATCGCGTGGTACGCCCCGCCCCCCGCGATGAACTGGGTGATGCCCGCCTGCGAGTTCTGCCACCAGGCCGGTGCGACCACTGCGGACAGTCCACGGGAGATCACCGTGTAGAGCACCCAGATGAGCGGAACCAGTGCGATGAGCACCGAGAGGCTGACCAGAATCGTCGCCGCGAGGTTCGACGCCTTACGCCGCGCGCTGACGCCCTGGAACGTGGGTTCCTTGACGGGCTTGTCCATGGTTGCGGTCATGGGTCAGTCCTTCTTTCCGGCGATGGCGGCGCGGGCACCGGCGTTGACGACGAAGGTCAGGATGAACAGCACCAGACCGGCGGCGATGTAGGCACCGGCCTGCAGCGGGTTGTTGAACTCGCCTGCTGCCAGCGCGATTTTGGTCGCAAATGTGGAACCGCCGTCGAACAATGTTCCGCCGAACGTCGCCTGAGTGCTGCGAATGATGATGTAGAGCGCGATGGTCTCACCGAGTGCGCGGCCGAGACCGAGCATCGAACCGCTGACGAAGCCGGACTTGCCGAACGGAATGACCGTGGTGCGCACCACTTCCCAGCGCGTGGCACCGAGCGCGAGTGCCGCTTCGACCTGGCCCTTCGGCGTCTGGATGAACACCTCGCGGGTGACGGCGGCGATGATCGGCAAGATCATCACGGCCAACACGATGCCGCCGGTGAAGATGGTGCCGCCGCCGGCGATCGAGACCGAGCCGGTACTGAAGAGCGGGAACCAGCTCAGCGACGAGTTCAGCCATTCCGCGAAGGGGCTGATGGCGGGCGCGAGTACGTACAGGCCCCAGAGACCGAACACGATCGACGGGACCGCGGCCAGCAGGTCGATGATGTAGCCGAGCGGTCCGGCGACGCGCTTGGGGGCGTAGTTCGTCAGGTAGATCGCGATGCCCAGTGCGACGGGCATCGCGAGAACGAGCGCGAACAACGACACGGTGACGGTGACCAGGAACAGATCGAGTACACCGAACACCATTGCCGAGGTGTTCGAGGTGTCCCATGCGCCGTTGTAGGTCAGGAAGTTGACCGTGTTGTTCGACAGTGAGGGGATCGCGCGCCAGAGCAGGAAGATACCCACGGCGGCGATCAGGGCGATGATGAAGATGCCCGAGCCCGTGGCCAGGCCGGAGAAGATCCGGTCACCGGGACGTGTGACGGTTCCCGACGTTTTCTTGTCTGACAATTGTGGTTCTTCCGGTTGGTGCGCAGCACCCGCGGAGGGCACGGTAGCCGCGGAGGGGACGCCGGTCATCGAGTGGGTGTCGCTCATACCGCTCACTGTCTCGTGTGGGGGTCGAGGACGGTCCTGCTTCGGCCCGCGGTGTCGCGAGCCGAAGCAGGATTACGTCTCATTGAATCAGGCGATCGCTTCGATAGCGGTGACCAGGCGTTCCTTGAATGCGTCGGGCAGCGGCACGTAGCCGGCTTCCTCGAGGCCCTGCTGGCCCTCGTTGGCAGCACTGAGCAGGAACGACTTGACGGCTGCCGTGGTGTCGGCGTCGTAGCCCTTCGAGCAGACGATCTCGTAGGTCGCCAGAACCAGCGGGTACGTGTCGGCTTCGTCGCTGGCGTACAGGCCGTCGATGTCGATGACGAGGTCGTTGCCCTCACCCTTGAACTTCGCGGCGTCGATTGCCTTGCCCGCGGTCTCGCTGCTCAGCTCGACCGGTCCGTTGCCGAAGTCGACGGCAGCCTTGCCCAGGCTCTCCTGATCGGCGAAGCCCTTCTCGACGTAGGTGATCGAGCCGGGGGTAGCAGCAACGGCCTGGGCAACGCCCGAGGATCCGTTGGCACCTTCGCCGACGCCACCGGCCCAGTCGGAGCTGTGGTTCAGCGTCCAGGCCTCGGGAGCCGATGCGGCGAGGAAGCGCTGGAAGTTGTCGCTGGTGCCCGAGGAGTCGGAGCGGTAGACCGGGGTGATCGCGGTCGAGGGCAGCGTCGCACCGTCGTTGAGTGCGGCGATGGCCGGGTCGTTCCAGGTGGTGATCTTGCCGGTGAAGATCTGCGCGATGACGTCCGGGTTCAGAACCAGGTTGTCGACACCGTCGACGTTGTAGGCCACTGCGACCGGCCCGAAGACGAGCGGGAGGTTCCACGCCGGGTTGTTGGCGCAACGCACGGCTGCCTGCGCGGCCTGATCGTCCTTGATGGACGAGTCCGAGCCGGCGAAGTCGACCAGGCCGGCGACGAACTGCGTGCGGCCGTTGCCCGAGCCACTGGTGGTGTACTCGACGGCCTTGCCGGCGCAGACGCCGGAGTAGATCGAGGTGAAGTTGGACATGGCGTTCTGCTGTGCGGACGAGCCTTCACCGGTCAGCGGGGACTTGCCTTCACAGGTAGCCGAGGACTGCGATGCGCCGTCCGTGGTGGCGACGTTCGCGTCGCTACCGCACGCGGCCAGCAACATGGCACTGACTGCCACTGCACTCATGAGAGCACCGTTGCGCTTGAGGTTCACCTGTTTCCTCCGAGGAATCTTGGGCCGTGTTCACGCCTCGGGCCTGATCGGCCGAGCAGTGACTGTGTGGGTGCCGGCTCGAAAGAAACCTCGCACCAGGCGGCGTGGGTTGCCGCCCAGAGAGAAAGGTAGGGGCAGGTGGTAGACGTTTACCCCCGCGTGGGTGAACGGAAGATGAACACCGTGCTGGAAATGTCCGTTTACGAGGTGCGCCCGTACGCAGCATCGACGTGATAGTTCTCGAACCCGAGCTTGGTGTAGGTGTGCACGGCGGCAGTGTTGTCTGCCTCGACGTACAGCATGATCTGCTCCAGTTCACGACCGCGCAGATAGTGCAGACCCGCCAGCGTCAGCACCCGGCCCAGTCCACGGCCCTGGGACTGCGGATCGATACCGACCACGTACACCTCACCGATGGCCGGGTCGTTGTTGTCCGCCGCGTGCACTTTCGTCCAGTGAAAGCCGAGCAGGTGGTCGCTGCCTTCCTCGAACGCCAGGAACAGACCTGCCGGATCGAACCAGGCTTCGTCGCGCCGCGAGGCAATGTCGCGGTCCGTCCAACCACCCTGCTCGGGATGCCACGAGAATGCCGCGTTGTTGACCCGCAGCAGCTCTGCATCGTCCTGATGACCACGATAGGTACGAAGCGTAATACCCTCCGGCACAACGACATCGGGAAGATCAGGAGTCGCCGATGCCCGACGCATCTGCAGCAACTCCCGAACGACCTTCAACTCGAGTCGAGCCGCTACGGACTGCGCCGCGGGCAAGTTTCCATGAGCCCAGATTCGCGTCTCGGATCCGAGATCGAGTGCGCCGGAAACCAATCGACGGCCGATACCGCGATCACGATACGGCGGATCCACGACCGCCTCGGCCATACCGTCGGCGATCCCGACGTACCCGACGACTCGATCACCGTCGGTGGCGACGAGACGAGCGATATCGTCACCCGCGTCGACAGCCTTGACGGCCTGCTCGGACAACGGTGCAGTGCCGTCGACTTCGGTTGCCCGAGAGAGGATTTGATGAATTTCGTAGGAGACGCGGGAAGACGGTGCGTTGCCGTCGATGGGGTGGACGTCGAACGCAGTATCCGAACTCATCTACGAGAGCGTACTCTCCTGCTCGAACTCGAAATCCGCATCGTCGGCATCCCCGCCCGCGTCGCCCGACGCAGCTGGGCCACCCTTGGAGTTGCGTGCGGGCCGGACTGCCTTGTATCCCACGTTGCGCACGGTTCCGATGAGCGATTCGTACTCGGTGCCGAGCTTGGCACGCAGGCGTCGAACATGGACGTCGACGGTGCGCGTACCACCGAAGAAGTCGTAGCCCCACACTTCCTGCAGCAGCTGGGCGCGCGTGAACACCCGGCCTGCGTGCTGAGCCAGGTATTTCAGCAGCTCGAATTCCTTGTAGGTCAGGTCGAGCGGACGCCCGCGCAGTCTCGCGGTGTACGTGCCCTCGTCGATGATCAATTCGCCGAGCGTGATCTTGCCCGAGGTCTCCGGGCTCGCCACGCCGCCGCTGCGGCCGACCAACAGTCGCAGCCGCGCGTCCAACTCGGCCGGGCCGGTACCGGGAAGCAGGATGTCGTCGAGGCCCCAGTCGGAGTTGACGGCCACGAGCCCGCCCTCGGTGAGGACGGCGACGACGGGGATGGCCGATCCGGTACTGCCGAGCAGACGGCACAGACCACGTGCCGCAGCCAGGTCGGTGCGGGCGTCCACGAGTGCGACGTCGGCCGAACCCGCTTCGAGAAGCGAGGAGACCTCGGTGGGCACCGGGCGTACGTGATGGGCGAGAAGAGCAAGGGACGGAAGAACGCCCTCCGGATTGGGATCGGAGGTCAGTAGTAGGAGCTCCACTGCGTCTCCATTCTTGCTGCTGGCCGGTCCAACCCGAGCTGGATTGGAGTGTTCGTCAAGGACACAGACTAGCTTGTCCGTACAACCGGCCGAAGCGGGCAGTGCGGCACCCGTCGGTCACAATGGACGCGTGCGCACACTTCTCATCGGACTCGTCAGCCTGCTGGCCCTCGCACTCGTCGTCGATTTCGGTGCGGCGGCCTATTCCGAGTACCGGGTCTCGCGCGCTATTCGCGCCGGGGGCGAGCTCACCTCCGACCCCCAGGTGATCGTGCACGGCTTCCCGTTCCTGACCCAGGCGGCGAACGGTCGCTACCAGAACATCGAGATCAGGGCTCAGGACGTACCGACCGAATACGTCGGCTCGACGACGATCGAGGCCAATCTGCGCGGAGTGCACATCGCGCTGTCGGATTTGATCGACAACAACGTGCGGGCCATTCCGGTCGACGAGCTCGACGGCCGGGTTCGCATCGAGGCAACCGACCTCGGCCGGTTCCTCGGCATCGTCGACCTGCAGGTTTCCGCGCCTCCGGCCGACAAGTCCGACGGTACGGGCGGCTCCGGCGGCTCGGGCAAGACGACGACCGGAGGCGTGGTCCTGACCGGAACGGTGCCGGTCGGCCCGCTGCAGACGACGGTGAGCGTGGAAGCCGACCTGCTGCTCGAAGGAGACAGCGTCGCCATCGTGGCATCGGACTTCTACTTCGGTCCGGAAGGTCGAGCGGACTTCACGATTCCCGACTTCGCCAAGCCGACGGTGCTCGGGTTGTTCACCAAGACCATCGAGCGGCAGAACCTGCCGTTCGGCTTGCTTCCGACCGACGTGTACGCCGAGGGGTCGCAGATCGTCATCGAGGGTTCGGGCGACAACGTGACCATCGACCTCAACGAGATCGACAAGCCGTGACAGGGATCACAGTTCTGTTGGTCGTGGCGGCCCTTGCCGTGGCTACCGGATTGTTTCTCCGCAGCCGATCCGGTGCCGTGCGAGCAGTGCGCACCGACGACTCGGACACGGACGCTCTACGACCGCTTCTGCTCGAGGCGGGCGTCACGACCGACACCGCGACCGTGCTGCACTTCTCGGCGGACTGGTGCGGACCGTGTGCGGCCGTCCGTCGTGTCGTCGGGCAGGTACTGAACGACCGCAGTGGGGCCCGCGAAGTGGAACTCGACATCGATGCTCACCCGGTTCTCGCTCGCGAACTGGGAGTGCTGTCGTTGCCCACCACATTCGTGCTCGACGCAGACCTGCGTCGGCGCTCCCGAATTGCCGGAGTTCCGTCGGCGGCGGCGCTGCGGTCCGCGCTCGACGCTCTGTGACCACGCGCGATCGGGCCGGCGGTTCGACGCGCCGCTGGTAGCGGGTAAGATGCTCTTCGTGTTCTCCCGCCACGAGCTGATGCTCACCAGTCGACGCACGGTTGATCTGTGCCGACTGGGCGGTTGTTGCTGTCGCTGCTGCTGATTTCCTTCTGCCGCCACGCCCATGCGTGATGTCGGCCCAAGACAGGAATCCTCGTCCGAGCACTGCCCAGGTGGCGTGCCCCGGCCCCGCACAGGAGTACTTCTCTATGTCGACACCCGACACCCATACCGACTCACCCACGATCGATCAGGTCGACGTCCGCGGCCCGCGCTTCGCAGCGTGGATCACCACCGCCGTCCTGGTCGCCGTACTTCTCCTGACCACGTTCTCGGTCCCCGCAGCGGCAATCCTGCTCGGGCTACAGGCGATCGTGTTCGCGATCGGAGCCGTCCGCGGACCCAAGCACAGTCCGTACGGCACGATCTTCGCGACGTTCGTCGCACCACGGCTCTCCCCGACCAGCGAACGCGAGCCGGTGGCTCCGTTGAAGTTCGCTCAGCTGGTGGGATTCGTGTTCGCCGCCGTCGGAGTTCTCGGCTTCGCGCTGGGCGCTCCTGTCGTCGGCACCGTGGCAGCGGGCTTCGCCCTGTTCGCGGCGTTCCTCAACGCCGCGTTCGCAGTCTGCCTCGGGTGCATGATCTACCCTCTCGCGGCGCGAGTACGCAGCACCTCCTGAACCGGGTCGTGTCGCAGGCTCCACTCCTGTCCTGACACCCCTTCCTCCGATCCGTACAAGAAAGACCGAAAGGAACACCATGGCTCGCTCCGACGTCCTGGTCTCTGCCGACTGGGCCGAGCAGAACCTGAACGCACCGAAGATCGTCTTCGTCGAGGTCGACGAAGACGCCAGCGCCTACGACGGCGGACACATCGAAGGTGCGGTCAAGCTCGACTGGCGCAAGGACCTGCAGGACCCGGTTCGCCGCGACTTCCTGGGCCAGGAGCAGTTCTCGGACCTGCTGTCGGCGAAGGGCATCGGCAACGACGACACCGTCGTCCTGTACGGCGGAAACAACAACTGGTTCGCCGCCTACGCCTACTGGTACTTCAAGCTCTACGGCCACCAGGACGTCAAGCTCATCGACGGTGGACGCAAGAAGTGGGAACTGGACGGACGCCCACTGTCGAAGGACGTCGTCAGCCGGGAGACCACGCAGTACCGCGCCGAGGCTCCCGACCTGTCGATCCGCGCTTTCCGCGACGAGGTCATCGACGCCATCGGCAACAAGAACCTGATCGACGTGCGTTCGCCGGACGAGTTCTCCGGCAAGATCCTCGCCCCGGCGCACCTGCCGCAGGAGCAGGCCCAGCAGCGTGGCCACGTGCCGTCGGCGATCAACATCCCGTGGAGCACCACCGCCAACGAGGACGGCACGTTCAAGTCCGACGACGCGCTCGAAGAGCTGTACAAGGCCAAGGGCTACGACGACGACAAGGCCACCATCGCCTACTGCCGTATCGGTGAGCGTTCGAGCCACACCTGGTTCGTCCTCAAGGAGCTCCTGGGCAAGGAAGACGTCAAGAACTACGACGGCAGCTGGGTCGAGTACGGCTCCCTCGTCGGAGCACCCATCGAGTTGGAGGTTCACTGATATGTGTGGAGCACCCGTTCAGGGCCAGACCATCCCCGCAGGCGTCGACGTGGAGAAGGAAACGGTCATCACCGGTCGCGTCCTCGCCGGCGACGGTGAGCCGGTAGCCGGCGCGTTCGTGCGCCTGCTCGACGGCACCGGCGAATTCACCGCCGAGGTCGTCGCGTCGGGCACCGGAGACTTCCGCTTCTTCGCCGCGCCCGGTCAGTGGACGCTGCGTGCGCTGTCCGCGTCGGGCAACGGAGACACCGTCATAGCGCCCGAGGGCGCAGGCGTGCACTCGGCCGACGTCACCGTCGGAGTCTGATTCACCGCTCGTACAAGAGAAGAACCCCGCACCTGCTCGGCAGGTGCGGGGTTCTTTTGTTGGGTCCTAGCCGGTGGCCGGTACCGGTTCGGGAACGGTGGAGTACTGCGGCGGGAACAGTCCCTCCGGAAGCGGGATGCCCTGCGACTCGAGGAAAGCACCGAGGTCACTGACGCGGGTCTGCGTTCCAGGTTCCGGCAGCAATCGTGGCTCCGGGGCCGGCGCTGGTGCTTCGGGTGCTTCGGGTGCCGATGGAACAGCCGGGGCCTCGGCCGGCGGAGTGTTCTTCTTTTCCCGTTCGGTGCGCGCGAGATCGGTCACCCACGCGACCATTTTCTCGCTCTCCCATTCGACGCCGTCGTTGGGATCGTTGTACCAGTAGGACAGGTGCTGCAGGAAGCCGATCGCCAGGTACGGACCGAGGACGACGTCGACGATGCCCTTGTTGTTGTCCACCAGGCCTTCGCCCTCGGCGCGCAACTTCGCCTTCACGGTCTCCGCTCCCGGGCCGAGCGCCCAGTTGAGATCGGCCAGGAGCTGGTCGGGTGACAGCGCCGCGACGGCCTGCGCGTCGTCCACCTGATACTGCCGGTCGGACACCTTGACCAGGACCTGTAGGAGCGTCTCGTCCGATTCGAGCCAAGACTTGTTCGTGGCGATGTCGATGATCGCGCGGGTGGCGATGGTGGCGACCGTCCGTCCGAAATCGGAGACGGTCTGTACCGGGTTGAGCAGGGTCAACCGCATCTGACCCAGCACGCCGAGCGCCAGCTGAAGTAATTCGATCTTGTCCGGCGCGTCGCACGCAAGGTCGTAGGGCCGGCACGACCACGTCATCTTGTCGGTCATCGAACCGTAGTCCCGGGGCGACTGGTCCATGAAGCCGCCGAGCGACTGGCCCGGCTCGTCCCCGAAGTTCGGTACACCGGCGGGGCGGTAGGGCGACCCGACCATGATGACGCCGACGACGTCGTCGGACGTGACCAGTGCGTTTCGATCACGATGTCCGAGGTCGACCGACACTCGATCGAGCACCTCACCGCCGACGCTGTACCCGAGCAGTGCGAACTTGGTCTTCTCACCGCACTTGGTCTTGTACTCGTCCATCAGGCGATTGGTCGAGGCGATGCCGTCGGCGATCGACTCCTGGTAGGTGGGCACGTTGTCGAGCACATCGAAGCCGTACGTCGAGGAATACGGCACGTAGAGCCAGCCGACGGAACCGGGGCTGTCCGCATTCGCCTCACCGACAGGAACGGTGACGTTACCGACCCAGTTCGACGCGATCGTCTGAGCTTCTTCGTTGAGCGGATTACGATCCGAGGCCGAGTCGGTGGCTCCGGACACTGCCAACAGCAGCACGTCCGGGCAGTCCTGCGCGTAGTTGTTGGGATCGATGTTCGGCCCCCGAGACGAACCGAAATCGGCGGAACCGGAGTCCGACGAACCCGACTCCGACGAGCCAGAATCCGATGAGCCCGAATCCGGCGCGGCCAGCGCAGCAGCGGGAGCTGCAAGCGCTAACGCCAGTGAGACGACCGCCGATCGGAGCAACACGGAACCGAACGACGATGTCAGAACACGCTTACGACGCAGCATTTCTGCAGAGACCTCCCCAGCTTTCAACCCAACAGCCTTCACCAGACGGTGGATACGTCGGCAATGGCGCACAAGAGCCCGACGCCCCCGGGAAGAAGGTACATGCTCGCGCCGATTTCGCCATCACTACGAGTGATACAGAGCACTACGCGCCACCGCGAGCGTGGTGTGTCACCAATGCCACAGCCCACCGGAAGGGCCGTTGTCATCGATCGAGCCGGTCGCGGGTTAAACTCCGTACCGTGGTCATCTTCTTCGAGTTGTTGCTGGTCCTTGCGGCAATAGCCATCATCGCCTTCTCGCTCTACGTCGTCTACCGACTGGTCAACGACGAATCGTGACGGATCCGGTTGCGGGGCAACCCGGCAGTGCTGACGAAGGCAGGGGCGACGAGAGTCGCGACGCCACCGTCACCAGCGGGGACGAAGCGATAGCGGCGGCCGAACAGAAGTTCGCCGAGGCGTCGACGCGCAACGTCCCGGTGCTACCGGACATCCCGCACCCCGACGACACGGCGAATCTCCGCCTCGGGCCCGACCTGCACCCGTCGATGTTGGCCCTGCTGCCGCTCGTCGGAGTGTGGCGCGGCGAAGGCGAGGGGCACGATCCCGAGCTGGGTACCGACTACCCCTTCGGGCAGCAGATCGTGATCACCCATGACGGTGGTAGCTACTTGAGCTGGGAGTCGCGCTCCTGGCGGCTGGATTCGGACGGAAACTACGCGCACCCCGACCTCCGCGAGAGCGGATTCTGGCGGGTCAGCGGTGGCAATGGATTCAAGGGTTCCGAGGACGAAGAGGTCATCGAACTCCTGCTCAGCCACAGCACCGGGGTCGTTGAACTCTATTACGGACACGCGCTCACCAAGTCGTCCTGGGAACTCGCCACCGACGTCGTCATCCGCAGTACCTCGGGTGCCTTGGTCGGCGGTGCACGCCGACTGTACGGAATCGTCGAGGGAGGCGATCTGGCGTACGTCGAGGAACGTGTCGTCGCCGATGGCCCACTCGCACCGCGGTTGTCTGCACGTCTGTCGCGCTACATCGGCTGACTTTCTTTCTGCTCGTTGCATGCGAACGGCCCCCGAGCCATACCTGATTTCAGGTCCCGACCGGACAGGTCGGGGGCTCGGGGGCCGGGTAGCTGCCTGGGATTCGCTTGCCGCTCGCGCGGTCTTCGCAGTGAATCCGTCAGCGATAGCGGCTAGCTGACAGCCACCTCACGCGTCCTAGAGTTCATCAACTTCAGACCACCTCCTCTCTCGTGTACTCCCAACGTACGCCGGAGATCCGGAGTCGGCAAAGGGTTTTTTCGCAGTCCGTTTTCCGAGGTCGATCACCTGGTCGGCGTCGGTGTTCTCGGGCAACTGATGGGTGACGACCACCACTGTTCGCTCGGCTCCGAACAGCCCGCCGTCGGTGGTGAGGAGTTCTCGCAGTATCTGTTCGCCGGAGTGTCGGTCGAGGTGCTCGGTCGGCTCGTCCAACAGCACGACGGGCGCGGTACTCAACAGTGCACGGGCGAGCAGCAGTCGACGGCGCTCTCCACCCGACACCGCCTGCGCGCCGCCGACCAACCTCGTGTGCACGCCGCGGGGCAATGCGTCGAGCCACGGGCCGAGACCCGCTCGTCGCAGTGCCTGCGTTGCCTGGTGTTCGTCCACATCGCCCCGCACCACCCGCAGATTCTCGAGAATCGACGTGTCGAACAGATGCGCGTCCTCCGCGAACAGCGCTGCCTCCGAGCCGTATTCCTCGGCGAGTGCGCGCAACATCGTCGTCTTTCCCGATCCGCTGGGCCCGATGAGAGCGCTTCGCGCATGTGCGCGGACGTTCGTAGCAGGGGTCGAGCTTCTGGTCACATGGGGCGGAGCCGCATCGAGCATGGTCATGATTCGGGTAGCCGCGATTCGTCCGCGCATCAGTGCGATCGCCGCCCCGGGGAGCGCTGCGGTCGCCTCGAATGCAGCCAGTGGAACCAAGACGACGATCGCCAGGGCCATCGGCGTCATCCCGCCCGAGGTACCGCCGTCCGGTCCGTACAGGCCGATTCCGACGAGCAACGATCCGATCACCGACGCTCCGATCGACAACGGCCCAGCGGCATCGGCCAGGGCCGACGGACGGGCGGCGCGGTCGCGTGCCACCACCGAATCCCGGGCTGCGACATCGGCTTCGGCGAGTGTCGCGTCCAATCGCCGGGCCACTCGTAGTTCCGCCGCATGGTCGAGTGCGCGGACGGCCGTCTCGGCGAACCGCGCGTCTGCCTCGGCACCGGATTCCTCGGCCATCCGTGCCGACTGCGCTGCCAGCATCGGAGCGCCCACTCCGGCGACAAGCAGTGCCACGGCCAGGATCGCGGCGGCAGCAGGCGCGATACTGGCGAGCAGACCCACCGCCGCGAGCATCATCACGACGCTGACACAGATGGGCACGATGGCCCGCACCACGACGTCGCCGAGCACGTCCACGTCCGCCCCGGTGCGAGCGAGCACGTCTCCACGTCGCAGAGCGATCGCGCCGTTCCCGTTCGCCAATCTCTCGTAGATTCCCGTGCGGGCTGCCGTCGTTCCGCGCAGCGCCGCGTCGTGGGTGGTCAAACGTTCGAGATACCTGAACACGCCACGCGAAATACCCAGTGCCCGAACGGCTACGACGGCTACCGACAGGTCCAGCACCGGCGGCATCTGCCAGGCTCGGGTGATCAGCCACGCAGACAGCGCGGCCAGAGCCAGCGCACTACCGAGCGTCGCCACTCCGGCAGCCACTGCCACCGCCACGCGCCGCGGCGAGAGCCCCAACAATGTCAAGGCTCGGCGCAGGTCAGACATGATCGAACTCCGGTTGCCGGGCGGCGTCACGGCGCACGTCGACCACTCGGTCGGCGGCGTGCAGAACCGACCGCCGATGACCGACCACGACCACGGTGACACCCCGGTCGGCCGCGTCTCGAACAGCCTGCAGCACAGTCTTTTCGCGCACTGCATCGAGATGCGCAGTCGGCTCGTCCAGGATCATCACCGGCGCAGTCGAGACGAGGGTGCGGGTGAGCGCCAGACGCTGCAGTTCGCCGAGCGAGAGACCCACTCCGCCCTGCCCGATACGAGTGTTCCAGCCGTCGGGATGATCTCGGAGAACCTCGTCGAAGCCGGCCGAAAGGCACGCCGCGTCCAAGGCATCCGAATCGGGCAGACCGTGCAGGGTGACGTTCTCGTAGAGGGTGCCGGGCAACAACACCGGCCGCTGTGGGAGCCACGCCACCTGTGCCCACCACTGGGCGAGGTCGAGGTCGGCCACCGGCACTCCGCCGATCTTCACCGATCCACTCGACGGCGAGGTCAGTCCCAGGATCGCCTGTAGCGCAGTCGTTTTACCTGCACCGTTCGGTCCGGTCAACACCGTGACGGTCCCCGCACGGCATACCGCGCTCAGCCCGGCCGGAGCCTCGCCGTCCCGACTGGCAACGCTGAGCCCGTCGAGTTCGATGTCCGCGGCCCAGGCGTCGACGGTTCTGCCCCCGTTCGGCCGAACCGTGCTCCGATCCAGTACTCGAAAGGCTCGACTCGCGGCCTCGACGCCGTCCTCGGCCGCGTGGAACTGGGTGCCCACGGCCCGAAGCGGGAGGTAGACCTCGGGTGCGAGGATCAACGCGACGAGTCCTGCTTCGAGTGTCATCTCCCCGAACACCAGCCGCAGTCCGATACCGACGGCCACCAGCGCGACACACAGGGTCGCGAGAAGTTCCAGAACCATGGACGACAGGAAGGCAACCTTCAACGCGCGCATCGTCGTTCGTCGATGCGCGTCGCCCAGTGCCCGCACACGAGCCGCGGGGCCGTGTTCGCGCCTCAGCGCGCGCAGCGTCGGCAAACCCGCCAACAGATCGAGCAACTGAGCCGTCAGCCGAGTCATCGTGGCGAGTGTCGCAGCCGCACGCCCCTTGGTCAGCAGGCCGATCAGGATCATGAAGATCGGAATCAGCGGGAGAGTCACTGCAATGATCACCGCCGACGTGATGTCCTGGGCGAAGATGACGATCAGCACCGCTGGGGTGACGATAACGGCAGACACCAGAGCCGGTACGTAGCCGGTCAGGTACGCACGTAATCCACCGATGGCGCGGGTCACGACGACCGCCAACTCGTCACGTTCGGCGTCGAGCTCCCGAGGATCGAACGCGGTTGCAGCGGTGAGTACCTCGAGTTCGAGCTCGGCCACCACCCGAGATGCCGAGCGGTGCGCGTATCGAGACTGAGCTGCCGTGGCGAGCACGCGAACTGCCGTCGCACATGCCAGCACCGCCAGCTCCGCCGTCCAGTCGGACACCGACCTGGCCGCCGGGTCGGTGATGACGCCGGCCAGAACGCGGCCGATCTCGAGCGCGCTCACGACGATGCACAGAGTGCCCACGGTCGACAGCGCGACTGTCGCGACGAGGTAGCCGCGGGCCGAGCGGGAGTACTTCCACAGTCTGGGATCGATCGGCCCTCTCGGTCGAGTGGGCGCACTCACGATTTCACCGACAGTCCGATCGAATCGGGTATCTGAGCACTCGAAATGCGTTGCCGGAAGACCCAGTACGTCCATGCCTGGTAGCCGATGACGACGGGTGCTGCGAAGGCTGCGGCCCAGGTCATCACCTTCAACGTGTACGGGCTGGACGACGCGTTCGCGATGGTGAGATCGAAGGCGGCATCGGTGCTCGACGGCATGACGTTGGGGAACAGTGATGCGAACAGCAGCACCACGACGGCAACGATGGCAATGCAGGTGAAGACGAAGGCCCAGCCTTCGCGTACCTTCGCCGTCAGCGCGACGACGAGCAGCAGTGCCACTGCTGCCACCGCGATGAGCACCCAGGTCCAGGTCTTGCCGTACGCGAGCTGTGTCCACAGCGCGAATGCTCCACCGATGAGTGCTGCCGGAACCGACAGTCGCACGGCCATTTTCACCGCGTCCTCGTGGACGTCCCCCGAGGTCTTGAGCGCGATGAAGACCGCACCGTGCAGTGCGAACACCGCCGCCATCGTTACTCCCCCGAGCACTGCGTACGGGTTGATCAGATCGAAGAAACCTGCGGTGACCTTCTTGTTCGCGTCGATCGCGACTCCGCGCACGATATTGGCGAACGCGACGCCCCACAGCACTGCCGGAACCCACGAGCCGATGCCGATACCGATGTCGCAGCGTCGACGCCACACCGGGTCGTCGATCTTGCCGCGCCATTCGATGGCGCAGATGCGCAGGATCAAGGCCACCAGGATCAACAGCAGGGGCAGGTAGAAGCCCGAGAACAGCGTGGCGTACCACTCCGGGAACGCTGCGAACAGAGCGCCGCCGGCGGTGATGAGCCAAACTTCGTTGCCGTCCCAGACCGGGCCGATGGTGTTCAGGACGGCGCGCCTGCGCTTCTCCCCCGTCTCGGGATCGGGATGCCGTCCCAGTAGGGGCATGAGCATGCCGACGCCGAAGTCGAAGCCTTCGAGCACGAAGTAGCCGACGAAGAAGAACGCGATGAGCAGAAACCAGACTTCGGGCAGTGACATGGCTATCCCCTAGTACGCGAACGAGAGCTGTTTGGGCTCATCGTCTTCCGATTCCGGCGGTTCGACGTGCGGATGCGCGTCGTGGTCGAGCGGCCCTTCGATCACGTAGCGACGAAGCAGGTAGAACCACACGCCGCCGAGCGCGGCGTAGAGCACCGTGAACGTCACCAACGAGGCGAGAACGAGGCCGACGGGATGGTCGGATACACCCTGATCGACGGTGAGCCGGATCTGGTCCACTCCCGACAGGTTGGGCGCGACAACCCATGGCTGACGACCCATTTCGGTGAATATCCAGCCGGCGCTGTTGGCCAGGAACGGGGTCGGAATGGCCAGCAGTGACAGCCACGAGAACCATTTCTGGTCGGGAATACGGCCACCTCGGGTGACCCACAGTCCCGCCACGGCGAGCAGGGCCGAGCCTGCGGCCAGACCGATCATCATCCGGAATGCCCAGTAGGTGACGAACAGGTTGGGCCTGTAGTTGCCCGGACCGAATTGCTGCTCGTACTGAGCCTGTAGTTGGTTGACGCCCTGCACGGTGGCACCGAAGTCGTTCTCCGCCAGGAACGACGTGAGGCCGGGGATCGAAATCAGGTGCACCACGGATTCGCAGTTGTTGTGGGTTCCCACGGTCAGGAGAGAAAAGCTAGCTCCGGTTTCGGTGTCGCACAACGATTCCGCGGATGCCATCTTCATCGGTTGCTGCTCGAACATGAGCTTGCCCTGAATGTCTCCGGTGACCGCGAGCGCACCTCCTGCAGCGATCATGACGATGAAGGACATCCGTGCTGCCGATCGAAACATCGTGCGTGAATCATGGGCAGAGTTGTCCAGCTTCTTCTTTCGGTTCTCGCGGACCATCCACCAGCCCGAGATTCCGGCGACGAATGTCGCTGCGGTGAGGAATGCGCCTGCCACGGCGTGCGGAAATGCCGCCAGCGCAGTGTTGTTGGTGAGCAGTGCCCAGATGTCGGTCAGCTCGGCGCGACCGGTTGCCTCGTTGTAGATCGCGCCGACGGGATGTTGCATCCAGGAGTTGGCCGCGATGATGAAGTAGGCCGAGGCGTTGACGCCGATGGCGACGAGCCAAATGGTCGCCAGGTGAACGACTTTGGGGAGTCTGCTCCACCCGAAGATCCACAACCCGAGGAACGTGGACTCCAGGAAGAAGGCGACCAGCCCTTCGAGCGCCAGGGGCGCGCCGAACACGTCACCGACGAAGCGGGAGTATTCACTCCAGTTCATCCCGAACTGGAACTCCTGCACGATGCCGGTGGCAACCCCGAGTGCGAAGTTGATGAGGAACAGCTTGCCGAAGAATTTGGTCAGTCGGTACCAGGAGTCCTTGCCGGTGATCACCCACATGGTCTGCATGGCGGCCACCATCGGCGCGAGGCCGATCGTGAGAGGTACGAGAATGAAGTGGTAAACGGTGGTGATACCGAACTGCCACCGCGAGACATCCAACGCGTCCATCGCTACTCCGAACTCTTCCACCCGAGCTGTGACGGGCAACACCGCAGGTCAGGGCATTTGCCCGCGACTGATTCGAATGTACTACTACGAGTAGTAGTAGGGAAGAGTTCGCTCGCAGGGTCGTCGGTCACCTAGCGCGTCGAGGCGACGTCCACAGCTCGATCGACCATCTCGGACACCTGTTCGCCGCTCCCCGGACGCCCCAGAACGACGCCGTTCATCGTGGTGACCCGAGCCGCGAGAGTGACACTCGAAACTAGCCAAACACTATCTGCGGCAATGAGATCCGCCGGATAGACGTGACCGCGCTCGCAGGTCCAGCCGGCAGTCTCGGCTACCTCGAACAACGCGTCGACGGTGGTGCCGGCCAGGATGCCTTGCTCCACCGACGGTGTGATGAGTGTCTTACCTCGCGCCAGCACCACGGTCGACCGCGGGCCTTCCAACACCCGGCCTTCGCTGCTGAGGTAGATCACGTCGTCCGCGCCTTGCGTCACCGCGTGTCGCAGAGCAGCCATGTTGGTCGCGTAGGACAGGGTTTTCGCGCCGGCGAGCTGCCACGGGGCAGTAGCCGAAAAATTCACCGAATAGCCTCGATCGAGCGTGATCACCGATACCCCGTCCGCTCGTGCTGTGCGTACTCGCGGGGGCAACGGCCCCACCGTGGCGAATGCCGTCGGCTCGCCGCCACTCTCGCGTCCGCGACTGAGCACCAGCCGTAGTACGCCCTCGTCCGGCGTGCTCTCTGCCCAGAGGCCGACGGACGTGGCGATCACCGTTCGCCACTCGCCGAGGTCGGGAGCAGGCAGATCCAGGGCCTTCGCCGACGCTGCCAGACGGGCCAGATGCCTCTCCACCGAGCAGGCTGCGCCGCCGCGCACGAGCAGAGTCTCGAATACCCCATCGCCGCGTACGGCGGCCAGGTCGTCGGCGAACAACAACGGTTGTCCGGCATCGTGCACTCGGCCGTCCAACGTCACCACTACCGATTCGGGCATGGCCGTCACTGTAGAGCAGGCGGTCAGTCGGCTCGATCGGCCTGCGCCATCGCACCGGGGTCGAAGCCCTCGACAACAACGGGTTCGGCACCGCGGTATCGAACGCGGTGACCGTGGGTAGAACGTCGAGCGTCGCAGGCTCCTACTATGGGGTGGTGTCCGATTCCGTGACGATCAGTCCCAGCCCTCTTCTCACTCTTCCCGGTGCAGTTCCTTCTCCGGACGACAGCGTCGACGCCGGGGTGGCCTGGCACTACGGCAACCCGTTCGGCGAACAGCGCGACGCCGTCAGCGCGGCCGCAGTCATCGATCGATCCCACCGCTTCGTTCTCGCCATCAGCGGCGACGAACGTCTGAGCTGGTTGAACACCATCTCGAGTCAACTCGTCTCCACCTTGCCCGACGGCAGCTCGGCCGAGAACCTCAGCCTGGACGTCAACGGCCGCATCGAGCACCACTTCGTCCAGACCGATCTCGACGGCGTGACGTACATCGACACCGAACGCGCGGCCGGACCGGATCTGCTGTCGTTTCTGAAGAAGATGGTGTTCTGGGCCAAGGCCGAACCCCGCGAGGCCGACGAATTGGCCGTTCTCACCGTCCTCGGATCCGACGCGGCGACGGTTCTCGACAAGGCCGGTGTACCGGCTCCGAGCGAGATCTACGGGGCAGCGGCGATCGACGGTGGTGGCTTCGTCAGGCGGATGCCGTGGCCCGGCCGCAACTCGTACGACGTGGTGATCCCCCGCGCGAACCTGACCGAGTGGTTCCTCCGTCTTCGCGACGCCGGTGCCGCCCCGGCCGGAACCTGGGCGTTCGACGCGTTGCGGGTGGAGTCGTTGCGTCCCCGCGTGGGCGTGGACACCGACGAGAAGACCATTCCGCACGAGGTTCGCTGGATCGGCAGTGCCGCCGAGTTCGGTGCCGTGCATCTGGAGAAGGGCTGCTACCGCGGCCAGGAGACGGTCTCGCGGGTGCACAACCTCGGTCGGCCGCCGCGTCACCTGGTACTGCTGCATCTCGACGGTTCCGCGGACGGCCGGCCCAGTACGGGCGATCCGGTCACCGCAGGCGGACGGTCGGTGGGGCGTCTGGGTACCGTCATCGACCACTTCGAGCTCGGCCCGATCGCCCTGGCTCTGCTCAAGAGAACGATTCCGGTGGACACCGCACTCGACGCGGGTCCGTGTGCGGCGTCGATCGATCCGGATTCGATTCCGGCCTACGACGACGTTCAGGCCGGCCGCGCGGCTGTCGACCGCCTGCGCGGCCGGTGACCGGGACCGTTCTCGCTGTCTGCGTCGTGCACGCCGATGTTCCGTTCGGACGTCGCGGGGTCGTGGCCAGCGGCATCGACAAGAGGCCCGTCGACGGCCCGGTGGATGTGCACGAGCTCGGCATCGGCGGGGACCACTGCCGGGACACGAAGTTCCACGGCGGTCTCGATCAGGCGGTGTATGCCTACGACGAGGCCGAAGCGAGGTACTGGGCCGACGAGCTCGGCGTGCCGGTTCCGCCGGGTCGATTCGGCGAGAACCTTCGCACCGAAGGTGTAGCGGTGACCGATGCAGTGATCGGGTCCAGGTGGCGCGTCGGAACGGTGGCCCTGGAGGTGACGATCGCCCGCAAGCCCTGTGGAACGTTCGCGCGGTGGATGGACGAGCCGAAGTGGATCCGTCGTTTCGCGGATCGAGGTGATGTGGGCGCGTATCTCCGGGTTGTCGAACCTGGTGTCTTCCGCAGCGGCGACGCCGTGGCGGTGGAGTCGGTGCCGCAGCACGGGGTGACGGTTCGCGAGTTGTTCCGAGGCAGCGACGCGACCGCGATGGCCACTCTGCTCGACGAGCCCGGTTTGGCACCGAAGGTCTATCGCGACGCGGCAGCGGCGCTGAAAGTGTCGCGGAGGCCATGACGCGCAGCACGTAGTTTTCGTGTCGAATCGCGAAGATAGTTTGCCTGTGCACGGATATGTGCAGGTACAGGCAGCGCGGGCACGTGTCCCGGGCGTGTCGCGCCATGGGACCCATCACCGACACGTGGCACCGTATGCGCATCGCGGCGATTCGCGCGCTAGAGTGTGTGCCAGGAAGAAATACCAACTCTAACGGGGCCGCCAAATTTCCCCAGGCCGCCCCGCAAGTCCGCGAGGGGGCACCGCCATGGGCCGAGGCAGGGCTAAGGCAAAGCAGACAAAAGTCGCTCGTGAGCTCAAGTACAGCTCGCCGACAACGGACTTGGAGAGTCTGCAGAAAGAACTCTCCGGTGGTTCGTCCAACTCCCATCGTGGCATCCACTCGGACTCGGATGTGCATTCCCGAGTCGAGGAAGACGAGTACGAGGACTGGCGACGCTAGTTTTGTGCACTGAACGACTGAGGGGGAGCCGCTCTGCGGCTCCCCCTCACTTGTTCGTTCACTGCTCGGGCGATTGATATCGCGCCGAGTCAGAACCCTGCCGTTCAGAACCTCGGGTGGTTGCCCTGAAGCAGAGCACGCTCTGCGGCGACGTCCTTGCCGTTGGCTTTCTTGACCGTGCCCAGAGTCCAGCAATCGATGTGACGTGCGGTCAGTACGGCCAGCGCTCGGTCGACGTCCTCGGGTGCCACGATCGCGACCATGCCGACACCCATGTTGAACGTCTGCTCCATCTCGGCCCGCTCGACGCGGCCGCGCTGAGCGATGAGCGAGAAGATCGGAGCCGGGCTCCACGTGGTGCGGTCGAGCTCGGCCACCAGACCCTCGGGCATCACCCGGGAGAGGTTGTTGGCCAGTCCGCCGCCGGTGACGTGGCAGAACGTGCGCACGTCGGTCTCGGCTGCGAGCGCGAGGCAATCCTTGGCGTAGATCTTGGTGGGCTCGAGCAGTTCTTCGCCCAGTGTGCGACCGAACTCCTCGACGTGTCCGCCGAGGTCCATGTGGTTGATCTCGAGGAGCACCTTGCGGGCCAGGGAGTAGCCGTTGGAGTGCAGACCGGACGAGCCCATGGCGATGACCACGTCACCGGGACGCACGCGGTCGGGGCCGAGGACCGAATCGGCTTCGACGACGCCGATGCCGGTGGCCGAGAGATCGTAATCGCCGTCGGCCATCAGTCCCGGGTGCTCGGCGGTCTCGCCTCCGAGGAGTGCGCAACCGGCGATGATGCAACCCTCGGCGATGCCCTTGACCAGTTCTGCGACCTGCTCGGGAACCACGCGGCCCACGGCGATGTAGTCCTGCAGGAACAGCGGTTCGGCTCCACAGACGACGAGGTCGTCGACGACCATCGCCACCAGATCGAGGCCGAGTGTGTCGTGCTTGCCGAGGGCCTGCGCCACGGCGACCTTGGTACCGACGCCGTCGGTCGAGGCCGCCAGGACCGGCTCACGGTAGTCACCCTTGAGCGCGAAGAGACCGGCGAAACCGCCGAGACCGCCCATCACCTCGGGCCTGCTGGCCTTCTTGGCGAGCGGCGCGAACAGCTGCACTGCTCGGTCTCCTGCGGCGATGTCGACCCCGGCCGCCGCGTAGGAGGCACCGCCCGAGTGAGTTGCGCTCGTGGGTTGGGATTCCTCGGTCATTCGGCTCCAGCCTGTGTACTCGTTCATGTCAGCGCCCGTTCAGAGCGCAGATAGCGCCCTAACGGTACCGGAGTGCCCGGTCAGGAGAAGAACTCACGTGTGCAGCCGCTTACCGGGAATCGCCGCCAACAGTTTCTTGGTGTAGTCCGCCTCCGGGGATCGCAGAATCTTCCATGGCGTTCCCTCCTCGACTATTCCGCCGTTGCGCAGCACGACCACCCGATGCGCGACGCGATCCACCACGGCGAGGTCGTGGCTGATGAACAGGCATGCGAAACCGAACTCCTGCTGCAGCGCCTCGAACAGGTCCAGCACTGCGGCCTGCACCGAGACGTCGAGCGCGCTGGTCGGCTCGTCCGCCACCACCAGATCCGGGCCCAGCACCAGGGCGCGCGCCAGGCTCACGCGCTGCCGCTGCCCACCGGACAGCTCGTGCGGGTACCGCTTGTCGGTGCCCGAGGGCAGTTGCACGGCGTCGAGAAGCTCGGTCGTTCGGGCCGCGATCGCGTCCTTGGAGCCGTACTTGTGCACGATCATCGGCTCGGCGATGCACTGCCCGACGGTCAGCCGCGGATTCAGTGACGCCGACGGGTCCTGGAAGACGAAGCCGAACCGTTTGCGCAGGGGCTTGAGCTTGCGTTCGCTGACCCCGGCGATGCCGGTTCCCATCACCGTCACGCTGCCGCTGGTCGGCTTCTGCAGCGCGGCAACACATCTGCCGATGGTCGATTTGCCCGAGCCGGATTCACCCACCAGGCCGAGGGTTTCGCCCCGGTGGATGGTGAGCGAGACGTCGTCGACTGCCCGGAATGCCGGCGAGCCGACTCCACCGGAGAACTGCACCAC
This sequence comes from Rhodococcus sp. PSi06, assembly GCF_054960675.1. NCBI lineage: Bacteria > Bacillati > Actinomycetota > Actinomycetes > Mycobacteriales > Nocardiaceae > Rhodococcus > Rhodococcus sp. PSi06. The sequence goes on along the minus strand of NZ_JBHNYO010000011.1, from coordinate 30,998 downwards.
CAGCCGCGAGACCTCGAGCACCGGTTCGCCGGAGGTGTCGACGGTCTTGTCCGACTCCACCGCAGCGAGAGTCGGAACCGCGGCCAGCAGTTTCTTGGTGTAGTCGTCGGCGGGGGCGTCGAACAATTGCTCCACCGGCGCTTCCTCGACGACTCGGCCGTTCTGCATCACGACGACGCGATCCGCCAGGTCGGATACGACTCCCATGCTGTGGGTGATCAGCACGATGGCGCAGCCCAACCGGTCCTTGAGATCACGCAGCAGCTCGAGGATCTCGGCCTGCACCGTGACGTCGAGGGCGGTGGTCGGCTCGTCGGCGATGATGACCTTGGCCTCGCACGAAATGGCGATCGCGATCATGACGCGTTGCTTCTGCCCACCCGAGAGTTCGTGCGGGTAGTACGAGAAGCGCTGCTCGGGGCTGGGCAGCCCCACCATCGTCAACAATTCGATTGCCCGGGACTTGGCATCCTTGGCAGACATTCGCTTACCGTCGTCGCGCGAGTGCGCCCGGAGTGCTTCGACGATCTGATACCCGATGGTGAACAGCGGATCCAGCGCACTGCCCGGTTCCTGGAACACCATCGAAATCTTGTTGCCGCGCAATTGCGCCCACGCCTTGCTGCTCAGCCTCGTCACGTCCTGGCCACCGAGCACCACGTGTCCGTCGACGCGGGCGGTGTCGGGGAGCAGGCCGATCGCGGATCGCACGCTGACGGATTTACCCGAGCCGGACTCCCCCACCACGGCGAGTACTTCGCCTGGATACACCTCGAACGAGACCTCGGTGACGGCGTCGACTTCACCGGCATCGGTGAGAAACGTGACCGACAACGACGTCACCGACAGTGCGGACTCTCGTGGAGTCACAACGCTCGATGTCATACCTTCACCGCCTTCTTGAACTTCTTGCGGGTGCGCAGCAACGGATTCATTGTCTCGCTGGCACTTTCGCCCACCATGGTCAGACCGAGTACCACCAGCACGATGCCGAGGCCCGGGAACACCGACGTCCACCAGATGCCGTTGGAGATATCGGGCAGCGCCTTGTTGATGTCGTAGCCCCATTCCGAGGCGGACGTCGGTTCGATGCCGAATCCGAGGAACCCGAGCCCGGCCAGGGTCAGAATGGCCTCGGCCCCGTTGAGCGTGATGATGACCGGCAGTGTCTGCACCACGTTGGCGAGGATGTGGCGGAACAGAATTCGCGGTGTGCCCGCTCCGGTGACTCGAGCGGCATCGACATACGGTTCGGTCTTGACCGCCACCGTGGCGTTGCGGACCACGCGGAAGTACTGCGGCACGAAGATGGCCGTGATGGCGATGGCCGCGGATGCGATGCCGCCGAAACTCGACGACTGGCCGCCTGCGACGACGATCGAGATGACGACCGCCAGCAGCAGGGATGGGAACGCGTACATCGCATCCATGAACAGCACGAGCACGCGGTCGAACCAGCGGCCGATGTAACCCGAGGCGAGCCCGAGAGGAACGCCGATGACGAGCGAGAGAATCAGCGACGAGGCGATCACCATCAATGCCGTTCTGGCACCGTAGATCACGCGAGAGAACACGTCCTCACCGCGCACCGAGGTGCCGAACCAGTGCTCGGCGGACGGCGCTGCCTGGCGTGCGAAATCCGCACCACCGTCGCTGGTCTGCGAGAAAGCGTACGGCGCGAGCAGCGGAGCGAACAGTGCTGCGAGAACGAACGCCACCATCAGCGCGAGCCCGACGATCAGCGTCACACGCTGCAGCCCCGAGGTCGATTTCACGAACGCGACGCCGGGAATTCCTCGACGGTGTGGACGGGTGGGAGGTACGTCGGACAGCACGACTTCGGTGCTCATCAGAACCTCACTCTCGGGTCGATGAGGGCAACGATCGCGTCGGTGACGAAACTGACGACGGCGACCACCACGGCCAGGAACGTCACGATGCCCTGCACCGCAACGAAATCGCGCTGCTGCAGGTACCGGGCGAGTTCGTATCCCAGGCCCTGCCACTCGAAGGTGGTCTCGGTGAGCACCGCGCCGCCGAGCAGTACTGCGATCTGCAGGCCGATGACGGTGACGATGGGAATCATCGCGTTGCGGAAGGCATGACGCCTCGTCACGGTGCCCTCACTCAACCCGCGCGCGCGAGCGGCATCGACGAACGGTGCCTGCAACGTCTGGATCAGGTTGACGCGCACCAGCCGTAGGAACACGCCGGCCGTCAACAGGCCGAGGGCGAGCGCAGGCAGCACCGCGTGCTCGAGCACGTCGACGGTGTAGCCCGTGTCGCCGTACAGGAACGAATCGACGATCAGAATGTTGGTCTTGGGAGAGACGTTCTGCAGTGCCAGTTCCACATTGGTACTGGCCCGCCCGGCGACCGGCAGCCAGCCGAGCTTGACGGCGAACAGCAGCTTGAGCAGCATGCCGACGAAGAACACCGGTGCCGCGTACGCCAGGATCGCGAAGATGCGCAACGAGGCGTCGCCGAACCGGTCTCGATGGGTGGCGGCGAAGAAACCGAGCGGGATGCCGACGGCGAACGCCACCAGCAACGCCCAGAACGCCAATTCCAGAGTGGCTGCACCGTTGACGAGCAACACATCGCTGATCGCGCGGTTGTCGGTCGCGGAACGGCCGAAGTCGCCGCGCAGCAGACCGGTCAGGTACTCCCAGTACTGCGTCAGAATCGGCCGGTCGTAACCGGCCTCGGCCTTGCGTTGAGCAATCTGTTCGGCAGGGAGGCGGCCACCGAGGGCCGCCGTGATCGGATCACCGATCACGCGCATCAGAAAGAAAACGACGGTGACGAGAATCCAGGCAGTCGGAATGATCAGCAGAAATCTGACCCCGAGATAAGGGGCGAGCGCGCGTTTTCTTGAGGGCGCGCTCGCCTGCTGTGCTTGCTTCTCGCCCGCTACCGCCGTGCTGTCGGTAGTGGGCACGGCGTCAGCTCTTGGCGAGCGTGACGAACCGGAACTTGAACGAGGCGTCGAGCGTCTCGTCCACGCCGCTGATCGCATCGGTGGCGACGGCGATCTGCTTGCCCTCCAACAGCGGAAGCGTCGGCAGGTAGTTCGTTGCGAGCTCGGTCTGAATCTGGCCGATGATCTGCATCCGAGCATTCTCGTCGGCCGTCGTGCGCTCGAGATCGAGCAGTGACGTGATGGCCGGGCTCTCGAAGTGCGACTGCAGGAAGTTGTCCGGCGCGAAGAACGGCGTCAGGTAGTTGTCTGCATCCGGGAAGTCCGGGAACCAACCGAGCTGGTACACCGGGTAGGCGTCGGCGACGCGTTCCTTGGTGTACGTGCTCCACTCGGTGGACTGCAGGTTGACGTTGAACAGGCCCGTCGCGTCGAGCTGACTCTTGATCGCGGCGTATTCCTCGCTCGAGGACGAACCGTAGTGGTCCGGGTTGTACTGCAGATTGAGCTGCACCGGGGTGGCAACGCCTGCAGCAGAGAGGAATCCGGCTGCCTCGTCGCGGTTCGGCGTGGTGCCGTAGACGTCGGAGAAGGCCTTGTTGGAGCCTTCGAGACCGGCCGGAACCACGGAGTACAGCGGAGTGTAGGTGCCCTTGTAGACGCCGTCGGACAATGCCTGACGATCCACCGAGGCCGCAATTGCCTTACGCACGGCCAGTTTCTGATCCGGAGTATTGCCGGGCATCGTGTTCATGTTGAACACCATGTAGCGCGATTCGCCACCGGGCCCCTCGTGCACCGTCAGACCGTCGACGGCACCGAGCGATTCGACGTCGGTCGGGGTCAACGAGCGCCACGCGACGTCGATGGCCTTGTTCTGCACGTCGAGCTTGAGGTTGTCGGAGCTGGTGTAGTACTTCGTGTTGATCGACGACGTCTTCGGCGTGCCGAGGATGCCCTTGTAGTCACCGTTCGCGGTGAAGCTGACGAGGGAGTTCTTGGCGTAGCTCGAGATCGAGTACGGACCGGCGAAGGGGGTACCGGCCACGATGGCGTCGTCGTCGAGAACCTTGTCGGCCGGGAACACCGTCTGGTCGACGATCGGACCTGCCGGTGTTGCCAGGATCTGCGGGAACGTCTGATCGTTCGCGGCCTTCAACGTGAACTCGACGGTCTTCTCGTCGGGTGTCGCAATGCTGTCGAGGCCCGTCAGCAGCGACGCGGGCCCGTTGGGATCGTTGATCGCGACGATCCGGTCGAACGAGTACTTGACGCTCTCGCTCGTCAGCGGATTGCCGTTCGCGAACTTCAGGTCGTCCTTGAGCGTGCACGTGTAGACGGTCGGCTCGGCGAAGTCGCAGCTCTCCGCGGCGTCGGGCTCGAGCTCGGAGCTACCGGGAGCGAAGTTCATCAGGAAGGGGTACGTCTGGTTCATCACCATGAACGAGCCGTTGTCGTACGAGCCCGCCGGGTCGAGCGAGGTCACCTGGTCGGTGGTGCCGACCGTGATGGTCTCACCGCCGCCGCCATCGCCGGATCCACCGGCGTCGGTGCGTCCCGAGCCGCAGGCTGCGGCCGTCAATGCGAGTACCGACAGTGCTGCCACTGCAGCGGTCTTCTTACCGTGCTTGCGCACAACTGTTCGTGATGCCGCGCTGTAGCGCTGCATGCGTCCGTCGTCGGGCGACAGGGTCATCTGAGCCTCTATCCAAATCGGTGTGTCCTATGTAACTCGGGACAGTACCGATGGACTGTTTCCAATATGTGGCATTGAGAAAACCCTGCTGTTCCCTGGAGGAAAAGACCAGGTCAAGGACGGCTGAGAGCGCTCACATTTGCGTCGTTGGCTACCGGCTGGCCGGCCGCCGACGCCAGCAGCCCCTCGAGGACGTGCTTACCGAGCGCGTTGTCGGCGGGCAGATCGATCGGGTACTTGCCGGTGAAACATGCTGCACACAACCGCGATTCGGGCTGCTCGGACGCCGCGATCATGCCGTCGATGGAGATGTACCCCAGAGAATCGGCACCGATGGCCTGGCGGACGCCTTCGAGAATCCCGTCCTCCGAGTCGACGCCGTTGGCGATCAGCTCTGCAGGAGAAGCGAAGTCGATGCCGTAGAAGCAGGGCCACCGTACCGGCGGCGACGCGATGCGAACGTGAATTTCGAGCGCACCGGCTTCTCGCAGCATCCTGATCAGCGCGCGCTGGGTGTTGCCGCGGACGATCGAATCGTCCACCACCACCAGCCTTTTGCCGCGAATGACCTCTTTGAGTGGATTGAGTTTGAGCCGAATACCGAGCTGACGAATGGTCTGCGACGGCTGAATGAACGTGCGGCCCACGTAGGCGTTCTTCATCAGCCCTTGGCCGTAGGGGATTCCCGAGCCCTGAGCGAAGCCGACTGCGGCGGGAGTTCCGCTCTCGGGCACCGGAATCACCAGGTCGCCCTCGGCCGGATGCTCCTTGGCGAGCCGTCGTCCGATCTCGACGCGCGTCGAGTGCACCGAGCGGCCACCGATCACGCTGTCGGGACGCGCGAGGTACACGTACTCGAACACGCAGCCCTTGGGCTCGGGGGCCGCGAAGCGCGACGAACGCACGCCGTCGGCGTCGATTGCGAGCAGCTCACCGGGCTCGATGTCTCGAACGAACGCGGCACCGACGATGTCGAGTGCGGCCGTTTCACTGGCCACCACCCAGCCACGATCGAGGCGGCCGAGACACAGCGGCCGGACGCCGTGCGGGTCACGAGCAGCGTAGAGCGTGTGCTCGTCCATGAACGTCAAGCAGAACGCGCCTTTGAGCTGCGGCAACAGCTCCATCGCGGCCTGTTCGACGGTGCAATCGGCGGCCTTGTGCGCCATCAATGCCGTCACCACGTCGGAATCCGAGGTGCCGTTGCCCTGCAAACGATCGCTGATCAGGCCGGCCTCACGCGCCTTGGTGGCAAGTTCGGCGAAGTTCACCAGATTTCCGTTGTGGCCGAGCGCAATTCCGGTGCCCGCCGTGGTGGTGCGGAAGATCGGCTGGGCGTTCTCCCACGTGACCGAGCCGCTGGTGGAGTACCGGCAGTGCCCGATGGCGACATGCCCGGGCATCGCGCCCAGCGTCTGCTCGTCGAACACCTGACTGACCAGGCCCAGATCCTTGAACACCAATACCTGCGAACCGTCGGACACTGCGATGCCGGCCGCTTCCTGGCCGCGGTGCTGCAGCGCATAGAGGCCGTAGTAAGAGAGCTTGGCCACATCCTCGCCCGGTGCCCATACTCCGAACACTCCGCACTCTTCGCGGGGCTCGTTCTCCGGTTCGTCGAGGGGTTTGCTTACCAGAAGATTCGGACTGTCGACCGACAAATCGGCGTTGGTCACGGGCATTGCTCCCTTGGGGGACGGGGCGGGGGGCCGTGCCCGAGTCTACGGGCACATGGCCCGAGTCAACGCATCGTGTGGACGGCACATTCCCACCAGGTGAACGGGCACCGGAATTCGCGACGTCATCGGATGGAGAGCAGTGGCAGCCAGCGGCCCACCTCGGGTGCCCGGCTTCCGGACGCATCGATGGAACCGTCGGCGAGGGCGTCGGCGAAATCCCGAATTCCGGTGACCACCTGCAGCCACGTCAGAGCGTCGGTTTCGACCACGTTCGGCGGTGTTCCACGAGTGTGCCGAGGCCCGACGATGCACTGCACCGCGACGAACGGCGGCACTCGCACCTCCACCGAGGACCCGGGCGCGTTCTGGCCGAGAGTTCTGGCGGTGGTGCGCACGGCCGCGGCAATCTGGGCCCGGGCCGGCTTGTCCGCCTCTCCCCTGATCCATTCCCCCACTGCCAGCACTGCGTCCCGGACCTCGGCGGGGCTGACTTCCTTGTGTGGTGGCACTGCTACCGACTCCTGTCGTTCGCACCGAGATGCGCCAGGACCGCGCCACTCGCGTTGAGGAAATAGTGCAGCAGCGCCGGGGCGAGCACACTCCCGCTTCGGGCCCTCAGCCAGGAGAAGACCACGCCGGCCGCGGTCGTTGCCAGCACCGTTCCGATCACGGTGTCTCCGGCGGCGCGGGCCGGGTGTATGTGCCACAGGCCGAAGAAGACGGGCGACAGGACAGGCGACGCGGCGTGAAGCACGCCGCGGAACAACAGCTCCTCGGTGAGCACCGTTCCCACGGGAATCCGAAACAGTACCCACTCGGCCAGGTCGTCCTCCGACGGCCGGACCCGACGCCGCAGCGCGGGAATCACCGCGACGACGGCGGACCCGAGGACAGGAATCGCCGACGCCGCAGCGCCCCACTTCAGTCCGTCGGCCGTGTTGCGCAGGCCCAGTCGGTCGGCGCTCGTTCGAGACAGCGCAGCCACCCCGATGGCGAACGACGCATTCGCCACCGCCCGCCCACGCGCACCCAAGCCGAGCGCGGGAAGGAGATAGGTACTCCACGCCGTGGTCGCGAGTCCGGTCAGCACTGGTCGTTCCGCGGGCTCCACTCCTACTGCCAGGGCGGCTGTCACTTCTCGGGACCGTCTCGGCCGGCGAAAGCTTCCATGACTCCGCGGACACGTTCGGTGTCGCGGTCGGTCCAGCCGTCGGGTGCCGCCACGGCCACCCAGCCGTCGAGCACCAGGGTTCCGTAGTTGTGACCGTGACCGTCGGGAACACCCGCGGCGTTGGTCAGGTCGGCTGCCACCTGCCAGAACGTGACCACAGGGAACCACCGCATGCTCGGCAACCTGTCCGGTCCGGGCGGTTCGGCGAGCCAGTCGGGACGTTCGAAGAGCAGATCGGGCGACCACCAGACCACCGGATCCGACGCGTGCTGGACGTACAGGATCCGCGGCTCGTACCAGGGCTGATCCTCCGGCGGGATGCCCGACGAGTTGTCGGCGAAGCGAACCGTCAGGCCCTCGGAGTACACCGGCCGAACCTGGGGACTTCCCGGGTCGCGGCGGCTGACGAACTGACTCCAGATCCGATTGTTGTTCGGCGGCCCCACCCACAGAACGCCGTCGGTGGTGGCCCTGATGTCGGCCAACCCGTCGAACGCGCCCTCCCCGGCCTGAGTACCGAGACTTTCGCCGTAGACGTAGAACTTGGGGCGGGTGGCCTCGGGTTCCTGCAGCCAGCGATCGTGGACCTTGTCGATCAACGCCTTACCGGCCTGAGCGGCCTTGTCGCCCTCTGCGATGAACGAGATCCAGCTGGGCAGATACGAGTACTGCGATGCGACGGTGGCGACGTCGCCGTCGAACATGAGCTCTTCGGCTTCGATGGCAGTGGGATTGACCCACCCGGTGCCCGTGGTCGGAACGACGACGAGGGCCTGGCGCTGGAAGGCTCCGGTGCGTTCGAGTTCGGCGACCACGATATCGAGTCGTTCGTCCTGGGTTTCCGCGGTTTCCAGTCCTGCGTAGGCCCGGATCGGTTCGAGGCTGGGACGGCCCGTTGCGCGTTCCATCTCGTCGGCGCGTAGACCGCTGGAGACGAAGTTGCGACCCTCGAAGCCCAGGGTGTCCCAGGGGGCCAGGGAGTTCGCGCTGCCGGATCGCTCGTCGGCAACGGGTTGTTCTGCGCCCTCGCGCGTTTCGTCGTTCTGCAGACTGAACACCGAGTTGGTGACCTCAGAGACTGCCCGCAGCAGCACACCCTGAACCAGTGCGACGGAGAGCACCACGAGCAGCACGACCCCGAGCGCATTGGCCACTTCCCGTGGCATCTTCACGACGCGATTGATCTGGCGAGCCAGCAGTCGAACGACGTCGCGCAACACTCGCCACACCGAAATCAGCAGCGCCGCAATGGCAATACTGAGTGCTCCGGTTCGGAAGTAGCCAGTGGTGGTGGTGCCTTCGGCGTCCATCAATGACGCGAGCTCACGCTGCCATTCCGCCGAGACTGCCAGCATGATCATCGATGCCGTGATTGCCAGGACGGGTACCGCGACCTTGATCGCGAGTTCGACCCTACGGGGCAGCGGCCACCACGATCGGGACGAGAGCCACCATCGGGTGACGGCCCATCCCACCGCCACGCCGAATGCGTAGCCGATGGCCGCGTTGATACCGCCGATGATGCCCTGGAACAGCCACCCGCGAGGGAGCAGCGACGGTGTCAGCGACCAGCAGAAGAACAACGCGCTGAACGCGATTCCGGTGAAGTCCAGTCGCAGCAGGCCCCACGCCCACATGACGAACGGGTGCTTGTCGGGTGTGGGAGCCGTGAATTCGAGCGTCGGCAGGTGGTATCGGTGATGCTCGTGCTGCTCGAACGAGGCGTCGGCGCCTCTGTCCTGCCGCTCTTCTTCCCCGACGGATGTCTGTCCCCCCACGTCGATCAGCCGAAGAGTCTGGGAAGAGTGCCCTCGAACGTCTCGCGCAGTTCCGCCATCGGGACGGAGAACTGCCCTTGTACCTCGATCGAATCCGAACCCTCGTCGACGACGCCGATGCGCGTCCACGGCAGACCGCGAGCGGTGCACATACCGGTGAATCGCGTCTCTTCCGTACGCGGCACCGCGACCAGGACGCGTCCCGAGGACTCGGAGAACAGCGTGACGAACGGGTCGGCACCCTCGGGAACGATGATGCGGCAACCGGTTTCACCGGCCAACGCAGCTTCGACGACGGCCTGCGCAAGGCCGCCCTCGGAGAGGTCGTGGGCCGCCGAGACCAGTCCGTCGCGTGAGGACGAGAGCAGGATGTCGGCCAGCAACTGCTCGCGCGCCAGATCGACCTCGGGCGGGACGCCGCCGAGGTGATCGTGCTCCACCTGCGCCCAGATGGACCCGTCGAACTCGTCGTGGGTATCGCCCAGCAGGATCAGCGTCTCGCCGGGCTCGAGTCCCAGGCCGGTGGGGATACGGCGATGCACATCGTCGATCACACCGAGCACGCCGACGACGGGTGTCGGCAGGATCGGCTCGGAACCGGTCTGGTTGTAGAAGCTGACGTTGCCTCCGGTGACCGGAATGCCGAGGGTCACACAGCCGTCCGCCAGTCCGCGTACGGCCTGCTGGAACTGCCACATGACGCCCGGATCCTCGGGCGAGCCGAAGTTCAGGCAGTTGGTGACGGCCTTGGGCGTCGCCCCGGTGACCGCGACGTTGCGGAACGCCTCGGCGAGGGCGAGCTGCGCACCCCGGTAGGGATCGAGTGCGGTGTAGCGACCCGAAGCATCGGTGGCCAAAGCGATTCCGCGACCGGTCTTCTCGTCGATGCGGATGACGCCGGCATCGGCGTTCTCGGCCAGGACGGTGTTGCCGCGGACGTAGCGGTCGTACTGCTCGGTGATGAAACGTCGGCTGCACAGCTGCGGCGAGCCGATCATCTTGAGCAGCGTCGCCTTCAGCTCGTCGCCGGTCTCCGGGCGCTGCAGCGACGCCGTGGTGTTCGCGATCAGTGTGTCCTGGGTGTCCGGGCGCTGGACCGGACGGTTGTACACCGGGCCTTCGTGCGCAACGGTTTTCGGCGGAACGTCCACGACAGTGTCGCCGTGCCAGGTGATCTGCAGGTGCTCGCCGTCGGTGACCTCACCGATCACCGTCGCCAGCACGTCCCACTTCGTGCAGACCGCCATGAATGCATCGACGTTCTCGGGCGTCACCACGGCGCACATGCGCTCCTGGGACTCGCTCGAGAGCACCTCCGCGGGCGTCATGCCGGTGGCGCGCATCGGCACCTTCTCCAGCTCGATGTGCATGCCGCCGCTACCCGCCGAGGCGAGTTCCGAAGTGGCACAGGACAATCCGGCACCGCCGAGGTCCTGGATGCCGACAACCAGCTTGTTGGAGTACAGCTCGAGGCAGGCTTCGATGAGCACCTTCTCGGTGAACGGATCGCCCACCTGCACCGCAGGGAGCTTCTTGCGGCCCCCACCGGTCTCGTCACCGTCGAAGGTCTCCGAGGCCAGCACGGACACGCCGCCGATGCCGTCGAGACCGGTTCGGGCTCCGAACAGAATGATCTTGTTACCCAGGCCCGACGCGAACGCCAAGTGCATGTCCTCGACCCGCATGACGCCGGCACACAGCGCGTTGAGCAGAGGGTTACCAGCGTAGGAGGAGTCGAACACCGTCTCGCCGCCGATGTTAGGCAGGCCCAGAGAGTTTCCGTAGCCGCCGACACCTGCGACGATGCCGCTCAGGACGCGGCGCGTATCGGGTGCATCAGCGGCACCGAATCGCAGCTGGTCCATGACGGCGATCGGACGCGCACCCATGGCCATGATGTCGCGCACGATGCCGCCGACGCCCGTCGCCGCACCCTGATAGGGCTCGACGTACGACGGGTGATTGTGGCTCTCGACCTTGAACGTGACGGCCCAACCGTCGCCGACGTCGACGACGCCCGCGTTCTCGCCGATACCGGCGAGCATCGGCTTGCGCATCTCGTCGGTGGTGGTCTCGCCGAAGTACTTCAGGTGCACCTTCGAGGACTTGTACGAGCAGTGCTCGCTCCACATGACGGAGTACATCGCCAACTCGGCATCGGTGGGACGCCGGCCGAGGATTTCCTTGATGCGGACGTATTCGTCGTCCTTGAGTCCGAGTTCCTTGTACGGCTGCGCAACGTCGGGGGTGGCGACGGCGTTGGAGACAGTGTCTGTGGGTACAGAGCTGCCTGAGGGTACAGAGCTAGCGGACACGAGGAATAGGTCCCTTCGATGGAGCGAAATGCCAGGGGGAGTCTATAAGGTGCCACCGACATCTACGGCATCGGACGTATCGGCCTCGTGCGAACATCACCTGATGGACATCGCACTGACCGAGGACGATCTGGACGAAACGGGCGTCATCGACCCGTCCATGGTGGCCAAGGGGGTCGACGTGCCTGCGAAGGCAATCGTCTGCTTCTTCTCCGAGGTGATCGAGAGTATCTGCGCGAAAGGCGACGCCAGAGTCGTCTCGATCATGCGCTCCGAGCACGGCGAACACCCGGTCTACGAAATAGAACGAGGCGGGCAGAAACTTGCGGTGTTTCACCCGGGCGTGGGCGCTCCGTTGGCTGCACTGTTCCTCGAAGAGGCCATCGCCATGGGCTGCACGCAATTCGTGGCCGTCGGCGGTGCCGGAGCCCTGTCCGACGACCTCGGCTTGGGACACGTGATGGTGGTCGACAGCGCCCTTCGCGACGAGGGCACCTCGTTCCACTATCTGCCGCCGGGCCGAGTGGTCGACGCCGATCCGGCAGGGGTGGCCGTACTTCAGTCGGTGTTGACCGATGCCGGAATCGACTTCGTCACCGGGCGTTCCTGGACGACGGATGCGCTCTACCGCGAAACGCGTGCCCGTGTCTCCCGGCGCGTCGAGGAGGGCTGCCGAACCGTCGACATGGAGGCATCGGCCTTCTGTGCGGTGGCCCAGTTCCGCGGAGTGCGATTCGCGCAACTGCTGTACGCGGGTGATTCCCTGGCCGCCGACTGGGATCACCGAGGTTGGACCAAGGCGACGACGATACGCGAACAATTGTTCTGGCTCGCTGCGGACGCGTGCTTGCAACTCGATCCGCTATAGGTCGTCGGGTAGCCGGGTCTTCGGTTCACCCCCCGGATCTGGCAAACGCGCGCGCGTTTGCCAGACGCGAGCGGAATAGCCGGCGAATCCGCGCGCACCTGACGAAGGCGCGCGCGTGTGCGACTCGCCGACCGATGAACGGCTTCACGTACCCGGATTCGGCGCGCGCCTCACCCTCGGCTCCGGGACCTGGCAAACGCGCGCGCGTTTGCCAGACGCGAGCGAAATTGTCGGCGAATCCGCGCGCGCCTGACGAATGCCGCGCGCGTTTGCGCCGCCGATGGACTCAGGCTGGGGCGAGAAATGCCGCCAAGGCGTCGGCGTAGGACTTCACGTCTGCTGCACCCATCAACTCTCGCGAGGAGTGCATCGCCAGTTGCGCTGCGCCGACGTCGACCGTCGACAACCCGGTGCGCGACGCGGTGATCGGCCCGATGGTCGATCCACAGGGCAGGTCTGCACGATGCACGTACCGCTGCAACGGAACTCCGGCCTGATCGCACGCGAGCGCGAATGCGCCAGCGCCGGCGGAATCGGTTGCGTAGCGCAGGTTCTGGTTGACCTTGAGTACCGGTCCCCCGCCGAGCTCGATGCGATGCGCGGGCTCATGCCGGTCCGGGTAGTTGGGATGCGTCGCGTGTGCCATATCGCCGGAAGCGCAGATGGATCCGGCCATCGTGCGCAGGAACTCCTCACGGCCACCGCCGCGTCCCAGAACGATACGCTCGAGCACGGTGTTCAGCAGATCCGAGAACGCACCACGATCGGACATGCTGCCGACTTCCTCGTGATCGAACAACGCCAGCACCGGCGTCACAGCAGTCGGATTCTCCACTGCCGCAAGCAAAGCCTGAGTTCCAGCGTAACAGGTGCCCTGATTGTCCAGACGCGGCGCACTGACCAACTCGGATTCGACGCCCACGACAGCACTGGGCGCGAGATCGTGCGTCATGAGCTCCCAACCGAGGACGGACCGGGGGTCGACGCCTTCTCGCTCGGCGACGTAGGCGATGAACGACTTCGGCGAATTCCCCACGCCCCAAATGGCATTGACGTGTCGCTGCGGATCGAGGGTGACGCCCTTGCGGTCCTCGGACAGGTGGATCGCGAGCTGCGGAACTCGCAGGATCGGCTCATCCACCTTGACGAGCACCTCGCGAGCTGCGTTGCCGTCGCGCACGCTCAACCGGCCGGAGATGCCCAGATCGCGATCGAGCCAGGAGTTGAGCCAGGCACCGCCGTACGGTTCGAGGCCCACCATCTGCCAGCCTGCGGATTCGAGATCGGGATGTTGCTTCACCCGAAGGTTCGGGCTGTCGGTGTGTCCGCCGACGATGCGGAAGGGGCCCTGAGGAGTGGAGCCTGCGGAACGACCCGAATTGACCGTCTCGGTACTCCAGGCGACGAGCGATCCGCCGCGAACGAGGTAGTAGCGGCCCGGCTCCGCCGGCCAGGCAGCGGTCTCGTCCAGACGCACGAATCCGGCGTCCTCGAGCTGCACCGAGACCGTGTTGCAGACGTGGAACGGCGACGGCGACACGTCGACGAAGTTGCAGAGACCTGTTGCAGAAGCGTGAGTCGACATGGGAACCATTGTTGCAGCTGCCGCGTCGAACACCCCGAGAGCACACAACGACCCGGGGGAACATCATGAGAATTCAGCCGATTCCGAACCAACACGCAGTTCGCGCAACCACACTCGCAATGGTTCGGATGAAGACGATCGAAGCTTTCCGCACCCGCGGACTGGTGGTGCACCGCGAGGACGCAACCACACTGGCCGCCGATTCGGGTGCACATTTTCCGCTCGACAACGTGTTCGCCCGCTGTTCGAGTGCGCCACGATCAGCATGGGATGGCATCATCGGCGCCCATGTCCAGGTCATGATCGAGGCGATGCGCGAGTCCGACCCGGCGTTCATCGCAGCCCTGTCCGACGACGAGTTCTACTCGAAGTTGCGCGAACGCGTCGTCGCCCCGTGCGTGTTGGAGTCGATGGGGTCCTACGACTACTCGGTCCCGCTGCTCGCGATGCCCGGCGCACCGAGACGGGTGTTGAATCTGTCGTCTCCCAATCGAGCTCTGACGTTGTCCGACAGCCACTTCGAGGGACGCAACATGGACGCCGCGTGGGCCGCAGGCAGGAAGAACACCGCGGCGATCAGGTTCGAGGGAGGACAGGTCCTCGATCGAGACGGCGTCCGTATCGAGGTGCTCGACGGCGATTCCATTTACCTCGCATCGAAGATTGCCGATATGACCGCGTTGATCTCGACGCACCTGGGTGAGTGCCTGTACGGAGTGCTGTTCATCGTCCCCAATGCCTACGAATTCGCGTTTCACCGGCCCCGGGACGCCGACGACGCAGTCGCGGCAGCCGCCGCACTCGCCGAGCTGGCGGACGTGTTTTCTCGCAGTACTCCGAGTCCACTGTCGCGTTCGGTGTTCTTCTGGCGAGATGGCGAGTACAGCCAGGTGTCCGACGGCACAACCGTCGAACCCACCGGCATCTTCGCCTCGACCGTGACCGAACTACGAGCGCGCGCGGCCTGACTCAGATCTCCTGCTGGTACGTATTCGGGATCAAGAGTTCCGACGTCGCGGCGGCGACTGCGCAGGGTTCCTCGGGCCGCAGCGCACGCTTCAAGGCTCGTGCGGCATCGATGAGATCCGACAGTACGTCGGGGAGGGTCGCGGTCGAGTGGGCCGAGGCGGCCGTGACGTTGCGGGCTGCCATCGAGCGCAGCGCATCGGGGTCATCGAGCAGTGCCCGAATCGATGAGATGTCGGAGGGATCGAACACCGTCACGCCGAGTGCGCGGATCTCGCTCAGCACCGGATAGGGTCCCGCCGCAACCGGCTTCCCGGCCGCGGCGGCCTCGAGTACCGGCAGCCCCCAACCCTCCCACGACGACGGCAACACCACGAGATCGGCGGCGGCGTAAAGATCAGCGGAACAGTCGCTGAACCCACGATGGATCGGTACCCGGGGCGGTCCGTCGCACTGGTGATTACCGATCGGTCCCGACGGATCGGTCAACCAGTAGTGCGCCCGACGGCCGGGGCGGTCGAGTGCCTCGGCCACGGCGAGTCCCATCCTCGTTCGTTTCCGTGCGATGTTGCGGGCCGGCTGCACCACCAGGAGCTCGGCTTCGGCGATACCCAGCCGCTCCCGCGTGCCGCGCCGGTCGCCGCCACGGGCACCGACGACGTCGACGGTGTTGTGCACGACCGTCAACGCGTCGGCGTCGACAAGGTACGGCCAGCGGGCGGCGAATTGGTCGCGGGTCAGCGAATTTATCGTCACGTGCAGCATCGACGGATCGCGCAGAGGAAGCAGATGTTCGTCGCGGGTGGGCGTATGTGGTGTCTGCCACGGAGGATCGTGGTGCCGAACGATAGCGGGTACCCCCGCCGCTCTGATCTCGGCCTCCCACACCGCCGCCGCGTGCGGGAGGGTCCACAGGGTGGCGGCGTTGTCGAGCACCACCAGATCGGCGTCGGCACAGAGCGCGCGGATATGGCGCGCATCGGGCGGTGGCGGTGGATCACCGAAATTGGTCGACCACATCCCGCCCACGATCTCGTCGCCCTGCCGAGGTTCGCCCTCGATGTGCCCGGCAGCCCGGGTCACGTTCCAGCCCAACGATTCCAGGGCGTCGATCCATTTTGCGGCCTCCACACTGACTCCGTCGAAGCCACCGAATCGATGCGAGACGATGCACACGCGTGGGCGCTGTCGCTCCGGCACTGTCATGAGGCGCACGGAGTCTGGTAATCGACACCGGTGATGGCTCGGTCCCACTCGTCGTGGCTCGGGGGGACGCCGATGCGGTGGCAGATCGCGCTCATGGCGGACTCGACGTCGAGGGTCCGCTCCCGCAGGGTCGGCTCGGTCGAGATCGCCGCGACGAGGCCGGTGTTGTGCGCTCCGATGACCGCCTGCCACCGGGTGTCCTCGGACGCGGCACTCGACGACATCGGTTGCACCACCGAACCGGTGACCGGACTCGGGTGCCGGGGGTCGGAGATGTCCTCGACTACCAGGCGTGCATCGGACGTGGCCAGCGCCAGTCGGGTGCCGTCGGGAGAGATCGACACCGGTGCCGGTGCCGACTCGTCGACCGAAGACAGCAGTGCCGGCACAGCAGGATCGTGTACGTCCCAGAGCTGCAAGCCGTCAGGGGTGCCGACGACGAGAACGTCGGAATCCGCCTCGAACATCGGCGGCGTCTTCGTGCCCGTCACGATGGTGGCGACAGGACCGGGATCGGGGCGGGTGACGTCGTAGATGCGTACGGACCCGTCATCGCTCGACACGGCCAGAAGTCGACCGGTGCGGTCGAAGGACAGTCCGGAGACGAGATCGGTCGGCCCCACCAACACCGACCGCGTGCGTACCGGTGCCTGTGGGTCCGTGAGATCCCAGACCTGAACGGTGGTGTCGGTCTGCCCGGTAGCCAGTATGTGGCCGGAGGAGCTGTAGGCGAGCGCGTCGGTGTAGCGGGTTTCGGTGGCGAGGTCGGCTACTTCGCGGGGTGATCTCGGGTCGGAGCTGTCCCAGATCTGCACTCGCCCGCCGTTGTTGTTCTCGGTGGCGACTTGCGTGCCGTCGGCCGCCACTGCAACCCATGCGCGATCGTTCACACGGTGGTCGATCCCGATCGACGACAGCGGGGTCGGTGGCTCGGTCATGGACGGATCGAGACCGAGGAGGTGCAATGTCCCGTCGGTGCCCGTGGTTGCGAGAATCCGGCGGCCGGCGTCGGCGGCGATCGTCCCGACGGCCCCGGCCCGGTCGGTGAGGTCGCCGGTGGGGAAATGCCAGATGCGAACGTTGCCGTCGGCGTATCCACCGGCCAGCTGGGTGCCGTCAGGGCTGTATTGCAGGCCGAAGGCACCGGGTTCTTGGGTCGAGACGGCCGAGAGGGTGGCAGTTTCGGTGACCTGTGCGGGATCGTCGGCGTTCCAGGTGTGGATCACCCCGTCGAGTCCCGCTGATGCCAGCCATCCGCGCCGTGGCCCGAAGGCGATCGACCACGATTTCGCGGTCGTGCCGTGCACATCGAGGGTCAGCGACCGGGGATCTGCCGGATCGGCCACATCCCAGATCTGGGCGTTCACTGTGTCTCCGGCGATCGCCAGTCGGGTTCCGGTGGCGTCGAACGAGACGGAATGGTTGATGGACGACAATCCGCGGATGGGTCGAGGGAATGCGACGGGATGGGCCGGGTCGGTCACGTCCCACAGACGGGTTGTCTGGTCGTCGCTACCGGTTGCGGCCAGTCTGCCGTCCGGTGAGAAGGCCACCGTGCGTACGGCACCGGCGTGTCCGGACAGCTGCGAGCGCTGGACGGGTCGGGTCGGGTCGGCGACGTCGAACAGCGTCACCGTGCCGTCGTCCGACGGTGCGGCCAGTGTCCGGCCGTCGGGTGAGAACGCGACGTTGTAGACGGTCCCGTGGCCCGGACTCAACGACGGACCGATCTGGCGGGGATGGTCTGGATCGGCCACATCCCACAGTCGCGCGGTGCCGTCGCCACTGCCGGTGGCGAGTACCGGAGCACTAGGGTCGAACGCGACCGACGTGACGTAGTTGTCGAAGCCGCTCAGGGTCGCCGCCTGCGTCGGCGATTCGGTTGTCATCCGCCACAACTGCACGGTGCGGTCCTCGCCCGCCGAGGCGAGCAGCGTGCTGTCGCGGCTGTAGGCCACTCCGTACACGGCACCGCGGTGACCCGGGAGGGTCGACTGCAACGGCACCCCCGCGGCGGCGAGGACATCGCCCATCACGGCCGGGTCATCGGGTCGCTCCTGCTGCGCAATCATCGCGAGTTCTGCTGCGAGGGAGGGATTCTCGGTGCGCAGATTCGGCAGCTGCGAGGTCATCGAGCGGAACTCGGCGTCGTTTCGTTCGGCCGCGGCCGTGTGGGTCTGCACCATCGCGATCGACGCGGCCACCAGTGCAGCGACGGCGAGAACCACTACCGACGCGACGGCCGATCGGCGAGCCCGACGACGCCTGCGCTCGTGTCGGCTGGAGGTGCGGAGAAACTGAGTCGCCTCGTCGGAGAGCAGACTGGAGCCGTCGGCCGTCGATGTGTCGGCGACAGCGGCCATCTCGAGTTGGCCTGCGGTATAAAGGAAGTCGTTGTGCCGATCGGCTCCGATCCACGCCCGCACCGCCGTGTCGATCTCTTGTCGGATGACCGCGGCACCGCGATCTTCGTTGATCCATCGACGCAACCGCGGCCATGCCTCCAGCACGATCTCGTGGGCGAATTCGATGCGATCGTTGTCGGCGACGAGGAGACGCTCGGCGACGAACACATCGATCACGGGATCCATCCTGCGGCCGAAGCGGCGACCGACGTCGGCCGGTGACAGCGATGAGCGGACGGCCCGCCCATCCGGCCCCGCATAGGTCAACGACAGCAACAGGTTTCGCGCAAGCGCATGATCGGACTCGGCGACCTGTTCCCACGCACGTTCGGCCGTATCGGCCACGGCCGTCGACACGCCTCCGGTGGCGCGATACCCCGACACCGTCATCCTGCCGTTGGTTCGACGAGCCCAGGTCGCCTGCAGCACATGGGCCAACAGGGGGAGCCGGCCAGCCGTGTCCTGGCCGCAGGCCGACCTGTTCACGTCGCCGATGATGAGATCGGCGAGTCCGGTGTCGACCCGACAGCCGGCGAGCCGCGCTGGGCCGGTGATGACCTCGCGCAGTTGCCGTTCGCTCATTGCCGGAACGATCACGCAGGCGTGTTGCCAGGCCTGCGCAAGCGCCGGGATCTCGACACACCGGTCGAAGAAGTCGGCACGAACCCCGATCACGGCCACTACTGCGTGGGCGGAGATGCTCTCGTCGAGAGCGCGGACATAGTCCGCGGCGTCGGCGGCATCACCGGCGAACAACTCCTCGAACTGATCGAGCACGGCGACCGGAATCGCCCCCGGCGCGACGGCCGCGACGGCGGCGGGGTCGATGAGATCGGCGGGCGGCACCGAGTCGGGGCGATGGTGCGTCACCACGGTGACGTCGGCACTGGTCGCGAGGCCCGCCCCGAGTAATGACGACTTGCCGGCCCCGGACGGCCCGGTCACCACCACGATCCGACCGCGGTCCCCCGCTGCGGTCGCCGCGATGACCGACACGAGGGTGTCGACCATCTCGGTGCGACCGAAGAAGATGTCGCTGTCCTCGGCACCCAGTGTCTGTAGTCCGTGAAATGGTCGACGCACGGGCTCGACCGCAGCGGACCGCGTCGTCGCATCATCTCCGCCTGCGAGGTCCTCGGCGGCCCACAGCGCCTTCCACTGCTCAGCGGTGAGCAGAGAGTCGTCCGCGCCGAGTTCGACGGCCCGCTCGGTGAGCCATTGCAGCAGCGGCTCCACGGTGGCGAAGTCCTTCGGCCTGTGGCGACCGGTGCGCCAGTCACTGACGCGTTGCGCAGACACCGCCCCCCGGCGACCCGAGATTGCACGCGCGCAGCTCTTCAGCGTCGGATCTCCGGCAGCGACGAACAGAATCCGGAGGTTCGCGCTGAACACAGAGTCGACACCGCTGACGGTCATGTGATCATGTTAGCCGAAGTAACTTGATTGGAGCTGTCGACGGCGCTGAGCAGGAACTCGCCCACAGCGGATTCCGAGTGGTAGTCCAGTCCGAGGTGATCGCTGATGGACCGCGCGTCTCCGCTACCCAGCGCACACGGCCCCATCCCCAACGCGGTCGCGGCCAGATAGAAGCTCTGATAGACGACCCCGACGTGCTTGAGGATCGCGGAGTACGCGAGACCACGATATTTCCAGGTCATCCGACGGAACCGCGCGGTCATGCTGATCACGATGTCGGGGTCGGCCTCCCATGCTGTCGACATCCGAGCGCGGTCGACGACGTGTGCCGTGAAGGATTCGTCCGTCGAGCAACGGATCAGCCGGTGACCGACCGGCTCGTAGTAGTAGGTCCCCGGATCGAGGTCGGCGCAGCGGGCGACAGTGAGATAGAACTCCAGCTCGTACGAGGCACCTCCACACGGATACGGACGCCGAGTCCAGTCGTACGGGATGCGCGGACCGCGGTCGTGTTGTTCGGTGACACGCAGGGTGACGTCGAGGAAGGCCCCGAGCGTCGCGAGATCCAGAAGTGCCGACCCATGACGTCGGATCGATCGGCGGCGCGCCAGAGTCTCTCCGATCGACATGTCCGACAGCGGATCGTAGGTGAGATCGGCACGGGTCGGCAGGGCTATCGACACCCCGCTCGGCGGGGCCTTCACCGCGGGCTCCGGCTCGATCACGCCGCGGTACGGGAAGATACCTCCGAAAGGTGCATCGGTATTGCCTGTCCGACTGCGCGTGTGGAACAGCAGATCATGGAACTCCCACTGCTCGAGTTCGGTCGGCTCGGGATCGGCGGCGATGAAGCCGAGCGCCGTCAACGCGCCCTGGATCTCCTGTGCGATCGGCGAACCGTCGTGTCGGCCGCACGATATGTCCGCGAACGTGTGGAGCGATCGAAGATCGGAGAGGCGCAGTCGGAACGACGACCGCGGATTCTCCACCACCGTCTCCCCGGACGCCGAACGCATGAACGTGAAACGACACAACGACGCGGTCGAATCCGTCGATGTGAGGGTGCCGACCGGTTCGTCGGTGAGGGCATCGATGACGAATCGCGCCCCGCCTGGCCCATCGATCCGGACCGAGAACAGTGCCGGGTGGCGAGCGTAGATCGATCCCAGAACCCCACCGGCGGAATCGAACTCGTGCCATCGCGTGCAGGCCGAGGTCAGCAGGGCCAGGTCGGCGTCGTCGAGTCCGGGGAGGGCGACGCGCGCCGTGGGGCCGATGACGAGCACCGCACCGGGGCGATCGGACCTGTCGCGCCCGGCGCGTTTGTCGATGACCTGCACGTCGGCGCGCAGCATCATCGCGCATTTCGACAGCTCTGTCGCCGAGGTGGTAGCCGTGAGTGTGGTCGTCATGGTCAACGCCTCCGTGGATTCCAGCGGAAAAACCGCAGTGCGAGTACGAACAGGACTCCGGCCCAGGCGATCATGGCGAGCAAGGCCAAGGGCACGGCAGGGACGGAGGACTCCAACCCGAAGGCATCACGCAGCACCGACACCATCAGCGACAGTGGCAGCCACCGCACCCACATCGCCACCGCGTGCGGAAGGTCGTCGATGGGAACGAGGAGGCCGGACAGGTAGAAGAAGGCAAGCATCAGTGGTGCCGCCACGAGCATGCCCAGTTCGGCCACGGGGACGATGCCGGCGATGAGCACCCCTAGTGCGCTGAAGATGAGGGCACCCAACAGAATTGCCGACACGAAGGCTGCGGGATTCTCGGGGATCCCCAGGTGCAGGGCGATCGCCCCGTAGATCCACAGGACCGCGAACACGGCAACTGCAGGCAACACACCGCCGAGCATTTCACCGATGAATATCGCCGACGGTCGGACACCGGTGCACAGTTCCCGTTTGAAGATCAACGCGTCGCGTCGTGCCGCCATCGACTGGACGAGGTTGTAGGTGGCGAAGAAGAACGCGAAACACATGAATCCGACCACGCTCATCATGGCCTTGTGCTCGTGGTCGACGTCGCCGGACCCGGCGATCCTCCACGGTAGGAAGATCCCGAAGAACAACGGTAGCGAGACGCTCACCACCGCCAGTCCAGGTCTGCGCCAGAACGCCAACTGCACCATTTTCAGGTGCGCGTAGGCCTGATGCATCGGAATGCGTGGTCGTGTGGTGGTCAGCGTGACCATGATTCCTCCGAATCATCAAGTGTCGCGGCGATATACAAGTCCTCGATCGTCTGTGGACGGACGCGGAGAGATTCGATCGGTGCATCGATGGCGTGCGCCTCGGACAGAAGCCGGTAGAGCGTCTGCTGCGAGTCGGCCGTGACGATCGTCGCGAGGGTGCGATCGGCGGGCGTTGCCGTGTCGTTCGCCTTTCTGTCGGCCGTGATCACGACGTCGGGGAGGCTGTCGGCGAGTCGCTGCCGGTCGTCGCGGCGCACCAGGAACTGGATGTGCGTCTCCGAGCCGGTCTGATCGGCCGAGCGGCACTGCAGTGCCACCGATCCATTGCGGAGGATCACGACCGAGTCTGCGAGTTGCTGCGCCTCCTCGAGCAGGTGAGTCGTCAGGATCACAGTCGTCCCGGTGCGCACGAGTTCGCCGATGAGCGCGACCGCGTGATGGCGACTGTCCAGGTCCATTCCAGTGGTCGGCTCGTCGAGAACGACGATGTCGGGTGGGCCCATGATGGCAAGTGCGAGTTCGAGACGCCGCTTCTCGCCGCCCGAGAGGGTTCCGACGCGTGTGCCGGCCTTGTCGGCCAGGTCGACCCGATCGAGGACGTCGCCCGGCGAACCACGATGGAAAGCCGACCAACTCCTCACCGTCTGCTCCACGGTCAGCTCCGGGATGAAACCGGCGTCCTGCAGCATGATCCCCATCGTTCCGGGCGGGACGCTACCGGGACCGCGGACGGGTGCGCCGAGGACGGTCACCTCACCGGCGGTCGGTGTGAGGACTCCTCCGAGGATGTCGATCAGGGACGACTTACCGGCACCGTTGGGTCCCAGCAACGCAGTGACCTCCCCGTGCGGGACGTCGAACGAGACATCTTTCAACGCTGCGAAGTCGCCGTAGTTCTTGCTCACCCCGGAGAAGCGGATCGCCGGTTCCTCCAGCGGAGCGTCGCGTTCAGCGCTCGACACGACGCATCACCAACAGGCCGAAGGCGGCAGCGACGAGAACTACGCCTGCGATGAGCGCAAGGGTCACGTGCACTACACTCCCCACCACGATTCCTATGACACCGATGATCAGTGCTATGTAGGCGATGATTCTCATGGTTGTCTTCGACACCGTTCTGCCGGTCGAGTTCGCCATCGTTCTGCTTGTTGTCTTCGACATCGTTCTGCATTCCCTTCTGTGGGTTACCGGGCGCTTCTTGCGCTCGGTCGGTCGTGTGAGCCGACGCCCTGATCGATTGCGTGGCGGACGATTTGCGCGACCAAGACCTCGAGTTGCCGCGACAGACCGAGTCTGTTGTTCGTCAGATGCAGATGGTGGAACACATACGCGTACGGACTCATCTTTACCTTTGCGAACAGTTTCTGGGATGACTCGACGAGTTCGTCGACTCGTGAAACGCCCTCCGACGCGCCGGCGGCGATCGTGACCCCTCGGTGGCGAACAGGCGGAACACCGCCGTTCCAATACCAGGCGTAGTGGTGACAGAAGGAGGTCGCGTCGATGGTCGGGAAAGCCCGGATCGTCGCGTACATCAGGTTTGCCGCGACACCCACCCGTGCGGTGAGCCCCTCGTGGAGGTGTTCTCTGGCGAATCTGCTGCTCGCACAGAACAAGTCCTCCGAGGCAGCCAACGAATCACCCGTTCCGTACTTGCGTGTCTCGGGAAAGTAGGTGGTCCGGACAAGTGCCGCGGACACGGGTGACAGGACGTCGCGGACCGCGATGGCCAGGTCGTTCCGACCTGCCGGATCGACAGCCCGCACCCGGACCCGCAGGTGGAAGCCTGCAGCATTGACGAAGTGCAGGTAGTGCCACGACGGTGCGGAGTCGACCACGTCGCGCACACCGTCGAGCGCCGCACTCACCGCGGCGGTGTCGCCGGCACGCGGGTAGGCGTAGTGGGTGACCCATGCGCGACCGTCGGCCCCTGTCGACTTCTGTTGTAGGAGGGCTCCCCCGCTCATCGAACTCCCTCGATCCGATGTGCGAGAACGTGTTCGGCGACCGGCTCGGCCGTGCGGCGCGGGAAGCATTCGACGATGTCGACGGCTGCGGAGGTCGGCGCGTCGACCAAGCGGGCCAGCTCACGCAGACAGGTCGGCGAGTCCTGCGAGTACCACTGAGGCTTCGAGCGCGTGCCGTCGACGGAAACGACCTGGGCGAAGAACTCCCGATCCACTCCCGAATCCGTGAGCCAATCCATGGTTGCGAGCGCGGTGTCGACGGGGTCGGGACGGACCAAGTCGTCGGTGGGTCGGATCGGCGTCGTGCGCTCGCGGACCACCTCGCCGCGAACACGCGCGGCAGCTTCTCGTCGGCACAACCACGGACTGGAGATCAGGGCGAGGAGTCGAGGGATACCGCTGAGCATCGGGTAGGGCATCACGCCCGTGTAGATGAAAGACACCGGCGTCTGGTCGTCGGCCGTACGGGCGTCGATCGTGCCGTCCGGGCAGACCGACACCACGAAGTCCGACAGCGGTCTACGCGGGTCTGCGGGTCCCGTCAGGTCTCCAGGCAACCGAACGGCAGGAAGGTCGGCAAGACCGACCGACTGCATCGACGACCAGTCGTCCCAGCACGTGAACTGATGCGTCACCGTGTCCGGGGCCGCGGAGCGCACGAACTCCGACAGGGCCGATGTCGTCGAAGTCGTGGAGGTCCGGTCGGCGTGTCGCGCGATCAGACCGATCCCCGAGGTGTGCAGTCCGTTGACGACGAAATCCTCACCCTGAGTCTGGATGAATGTCGTGGTGATCGGCGATGCGAGTGTCGGAGCGGTGTGGTTCGCGGTCTCGCGCGGGCGTGATTTCCAGCGTTCGACGGACATGGTACGGCGTGCGCGAGCATGTCCGAACGCATCGAGGTAGGCCGCAAGCGCTGTGTCGAGCCGAATCCCACCTCGCCTGCCGTCGCAGTTCCGGACGGAGAGCCGCACGAGAAACTCTGCGAGAGAACAATACTCGGCATCGAAGACAATGGCGTTGGCGGCGAGCTCGCCGACTGCATCGACGATGGCGGGCTGAGGTCCGGGCCGGGCAGTGTGGCCGCCGGGTGCCTCGAAGAACCGGGTGCCGGTGTGGTCGGGGAGCACGCGGCGGATCTGGGAATCGAATCTGCGCTGCACGGCGCATCGGCGTGCCGCGTCGGCGTCCGACATCGCGCGCACCATCCGAGATGTCGACTCGAGTACCTCGATCCACGTGTCGAGTCGGTTTCCGCCGCGGGCGTGCGCGCGCAGATGATCGGCGATCGCCCGCAGATCCTCGGGGCCGTCGCCGTCGCCGAAGGTCAGGGCGGGAACGGCGTATCCGAGCGCGACGGCATCGGCGGCGGAGTCGGGTTGGCCGATCACCGCGTCGCGCGGACCGATTTCCTCGAAGCGGACGGCCACGCCGTCGACCACCGAGCGATAGGCGCACACGATCCAGTCCTTTCCGGAATCGGTGTCGATGATCGAGTTCATCACCACCGCAGCGGAATCGATCTCCAGATCGGCGACGGCGGCGAAGAGCAGCCGAGTCGACAGGGTTCGAGGCTGCAGTACCCGGGTGGGCCCGACGGGTTCGCACCGGTCGGAGGTGACGAACCCGACATCGGTGAACCGACCGAACGGGCTCGTCTTCATGGCCGCGCGCTTGAGAAACGATGTCGCCGTTCGAAACGCACGGTCGTCGACATCGGCCGGTATCGGTGCCCGCAGTAGTGCCGAGGTGAACGCCGGCGACGAGACCGCAAGGGTGGACGCCAAAGGTTCGGTCCGCAGGACCTCGGTTGCGTGGTGGGCGAGCTCCTCCGTGTGCCGGACGACCGAGTCCCGCACATCGCGGTACGCGGTGATCAGTTCGGCGATCTCGTCTCGCACATCGGTCACCACGTCAGCGAGTTCCGGCTCTCGTTCCAGGGATGCGAGCGCCCGGTGGACTGCAGCGGTGTCGTCACCGCGGAAGGCGTACAGCGTGCGCCGCGCTCGAAGAAGTCGGCCACGCTCTGCGCTCGTGTCCTTGCCGGGTACCGCATCGTGGATGCGGTCGCAGAGCTCTCCGATCCGTTTGATCACCGAGGCCCGGCGATACCGCAGTACGCCGAGAGACGCCATCGAATCGGGATCGACGAAACAGTCGAGGACGCTCGGCGACAACGAGTTCCGCCGAATCACGGACAGTTCGAGTGCGACCGCCCTCGGTACGCCGGTCACAGGAACATGCCGATCGGGTTCAGTTGTTCCTCGGGCGTCGGCACCGACAGGTCGCCGGCCGCCACCGGAACGTCGTACAGGCGTCCGGGAGCGAATCTGGTCCAGAAGTGCCGCATCCCCGGCACCAGGACACGGGCCACCGGCAGACCGGCGTCCGGCCGGGTCTGATCGAGGACGAGGAATTGCATTCCCGCAGCTTCCACTCGCCGGCGCGCCTCATGGACGTCCTCGTCGAGCGAAGATGCGGTGCGCCGAGGAAACTCCGCGGAGGTCCGCACGGTCTCGCCGGGCGCGAGATACGGCTGGTTGGCCAGGGTCGCTGTTCGCCACCAGTGCACTTGTTCGGGATCGTTGTAGCTGTACCCGTCGTCGTCTGTCAGCGACCCGATCACTGCGGGAAGGAACTGGTTCATCTCGGTCATCGCGCGTGAGATGGCGGTCTCGACATCGAAATGTGCCCCGAATGCCATCAGGATGTCTTCGTGCCGCTTGTCGGTGCGGCGCGAGATCGCGACCACAGCGGGGATCTCGAGGTCGGTGGTGAGGTCGAGGACCCAAGTCTCGCGGTTCTGTGCCCGGTATCGACGCCGCCAGACGTCGAAGTAGGGGTTGTCGAAGCTGTCGAGGTCGATGGACGGTCGGCGCAGCATGTTGTACCACCAGATGGCGACACTGTCGCGTTCGACGAGCTCGAAGAAGCCCTGCAGGACGGCGTCCTCCAGGGACGCGCCCGCCGCGCAGCCGTTGGAGTCGCCGGCCGCGTATCGGTGGCCGGGCACATAGGGATAGCTGTAGAAGAGATTTGCGGTAGGGGCGTACCGGAACGAGTTGCTCGTGAGCGACCACACGGGCGTCCAGTCGATGGCGGTGGCGGAGTCGAACGGGTCGCACACCGCTTGGAAGCCGATCTCTCGGGCGTTCCACTCCGCGCGGCGTTCGATCTGCCGATCACTGTAGAGCGCGATCTCGTTGGGCATGATCGGCATCTCGTCGAGTTCATCTGCGCGACAACGGATCCGCGCTTCGTCGCCGAAGAATCGGCCGGAGGAACGCTCGATCGCTTCACCGATGGCCGAGGCCTTGGCCTGGATTGCCGAACGCCCCTTGCCTGCGGCTGCGCTTCGCAGACCGGATCTGAGATGCGTGACTGCAGACATCGTGATGGCGAAGTTCTGTCCGGATTGATACGCGTGCAGGCCCGGTGCGCTCGGCATGGGGGTGAGTTGCTTGATGATGCCGGTGATCGGGCTGATGCGCGGCGTGAAGCGGTTCACCAGATCCTCTGCGCGCACTGCGCGGTCACCGCCGTCACCGTCGCCGACCTTCTGGCGACGGACTATCCGGACGGGTTGATTCTGCAGGGCAGCTTGGAGTCCGGGGTCACCGCAGACCGAACATTGTGGGCGCTTGTCCACCGGGTGGCGGATCGTCGAGATGTCCAGGTAATCGAACGTGACGATGTCGATTTCCCGCGCGGACTCCTTCGTGGTGACGAGATCGGCCAAGTGCTGTGCGGCAATACGTGCACCGAGAGAGCGCGACAATCGGGAACTCGCGGGGGCAGGGACGAACGAGCCGTTTCGCTGAACCAGGTAGTTCCGGATCAGCCGGTTGGAGTTCAACCGAATTTCGAGGCACCCCCAGCAAGGTGTCTCCTCCTGAGGGTCGAAAAGCGGGCCGAACCATCCGGACTTGCCTGCCGGCTTCGTCAGATACCACCGTGCGCCGGATTGCAGGGCCGAGCGGTTGATCGCGTCGAGCCGGGGGTCCTGGTAGTCCTCCACGCAGTAGACGGTGATCGCGTCGGGGTCGGGTGAGATCCAATCGGAGATCGCGACACCTCCGAATCCGGCGTCGGTGAGGGCGTCGGGCAGGTCACCGACCGCTGCCGGGTCGGTCGTGGCGACGACGACTCGGGTGTCGGTGAGGAGGGCCGACGAATCGTCGCCTGACGGGCGATGCTCCCAGAGCCTTCGTTCCTCGTCGGCCGGTGCGGTGGTGACGACACCCCGACGGATCAGGGCGTCGAGGGCAGCGTCGAGTCGGTCGGAAGGCACGGTACCGACAGCGGAACGCAATTCGGTCAGAGTGGCACCGGAATGACGGAGCAAGGGATCGATCGCGGAGATCACCGATCCTGCGATGCGAACCGCGCCGCCCTCCTCGCCCAACAGGAACACGCCCTCGTCGGCGACGGGTTCGACGTGCAGCGATCCGAGGTAGCGGTACCGGATGGGCGCGGTGGTGTCGGGGGAACCGGCCCCAGCGGGGGCTGCGGTGATGCCTGCGGCGCTGTCAGCGAGGGTGGTCACGGGTGGTCCTTTCGGTGGGCGAGAGCAACGTGGCTGCGGCGCAGCGTGTCGACGGTCGCGACGAACTCGGCGACCGTGGTCGCCGCCGCTGACGCGATGACGACGAAGAGCATCGGGTGATCGGTGCGGGGCGTCGCAGCGGCGGTCGCGGCCATCGAAGCCAGTACGCGGAACCTCGTCGAACGCCTCCGCGTCGTGTCCAGATCCCGCAGGATCAATTGCTCGGCGGTGCGGTCTCGACCTGCAAAACACGCGCGGACCACCCGCTTCTGGTAGCGAACGGCTCGCGCATCGCGCACGGAACCGTTGTAGGCGTACGTGATGACCCCTGTCATGGCGACGAGAGCACCGACGGGTACAGCCCGTTTCCGGGCGATGCAGGTGGCAACGGCGGCGATCGACAACGCGGCGAGCAGGCGGATCGAGCGGCGCACAACGATCCGGTCGACGTCGTTCGGTGGATCGACGACGGGAGCAGGCGCTCTCCCGTGTGCACGCTGCGACCTGATTCGAGTGGCCGATGCTGTTGCGGCGGAATGAATGTCGAGGAGTTCGGACCGAACCATGGCTGGTCTCAGTGCTCGGAATCGGAGGCCACGCGGCTCGGCATCGATCCGCACGACCGCGGGATCCAGAAGTGCGGCGCAGGTGTCGTTCGCGATGTCGATGATGCCGCGGGCGGGATCGTCGATGCGGACGCCGTGCGGCCGAGGGGTGGCGACGACGAAATGATGGCCACCGGCGACGGCCACATGTGCTCGTCCCTGCGCTGCCTGCGCGCCGAGGTAGTCGCCCCAATTGCGCACTGCGAGCGGTCGCGGAGAGAATTCGTGGCGCAGCAGGACTCGATACAGATCGGCGAGGGTGAGAGCCCCGCGCTCGTGTGCCGCCCGCCGAAGTCCTTCGATCTCGTCGGAGCCGAGGATCACTCGGTGCAGGCGCGCGACGTGTTCGATGCACGCGACACCGCAGTCGTCGGCGGTGCGTTGGTAGTGCGGCACTCGACTCGTGATCATGACATCGCCACGTGGAGTTCGCGGGGACTGTTGAACGCACGCCCCTCGGCGCGGATCACCTCGGTCTGCCGCGCCACCCGCCACCGCGGGCAGTGATGCACGAACTGAGCGAGCAGCGCGGCACCCTCGGCGTCGGCGATGTTGGAACCGAGGCAGTAGTGGGAACCGCGACCGTAGGTGAGGTCGGCGCGATGGTCTCGACCGAGACGGAATGCGAGCGGATCGTCGATCGCCAGGGGATCGAGATTACCTGCGGCGAATACGAGCAGGACCGTGTCGCCGGGAGCGAGGACCACTGCGCCGTCGGCCAGAGTGGTTTCTTCGGTGACCGTGCGACCGATCATGGGCAAGGGGGTGCGGAGGCGGCTCGCCTCCCGGAACACGTCGGCGGCGATGGTCGGGTCGGCGAGCAGGCGGGCGCGGATCTCGGGATGGTCCTCGAGGGCCAACAGCGTGTTCGCGATTGCCCCACCGATGGTGTCGATGCCGCCGGTGAAAAGGGTCAGAACGACAGCGGTGAGTTCTGAGCGTGACAGATCACCGCTTTCGTACGCCTCCCGAAGGACCGGGTGCGACATGATGCCGTCGGGGTCGTCGAGTCGGCCGTCGATGTAGCCGTGGACATGGGCGAGCGATTCGATGGACGGGTGATCGGCACCGTGGATCGAGGCAACGATGGCATGGTTGATGTGCCGCGCGCAGTCGAGCAGATGGTCCCAGTCCGACCGCGGCACACCGAGCAGTGCGCAGAGGCTGTACACGGGGATGCGACGGCATATCCCTTCGACAATTTCCATCTCCGCGGTGGCATCGAGTGCAGCGACCTCGGTGGAGACCAGTTCGGCGATCACGGCGTCGATCGTGGGTCGGAAACCGTCGATACCGCGGCGGCCGAATGCCGGCCCCAGTACTGTGCGGATCCGGCGATGGGCGTCATCGGGTTGTGCGGGGAGAAGCGCGCGGGCGATCCGTGCGCTGTCGGAATCGCCGAGGCGGTCGAGGGAAGGCAACTGCAGGCAGCGTGAGGTCAGCGCCTCGCGGATGAGAGCGTTCGAGCCCAGTATCCAGGTGCTCCCGGCGTGGATGGCTGGGGATTCGGCGGCGATCTCGGCGAAGAGGCTGTTGTCGCCCAGGCGAATGCTGTCGGGATCACGAACAAAGGAGAGAACACGCGCAGTGAGTGACTTCATGGTGGCTCCCGGAACTCGGACGACGGTGGCAGTGACGGGCTGCGGCACCGGGCCGGGGCCGGTGTTGCTCGTCG
>NZ_JBHNYO010000010.1:0-241836 GCF_054960675.1 Rhodococcus sp. PSi06 | reverse complement strand
TTACGCCACCAACCCCACCAACGCAAATCGGCAGGTCACGAGGGTCTGACACCCGATCGAGCCCAATGACGTCCTCGAATCAGGTCAATGCGGATCAGGTCAACAGTGCATCGCGTGCGAATCTCCGCGACCAGCTCGGCGACTCCGAGACATCCTGACGGAAGTAGAAGCGCGGACCGTGAGCACCGATGAGGTCGAGGAAGCTCACCGTGGCCTGAGCTGCGAACTGCGCGTCGAACACCCCGGAATCCTCACTCGCCCAACCCAGCTCGGCCACTGTCTCGATCAGCATGGCGTTGCGATGGGTTGCGGACGCAGATGCAGCGAGGGAAACGAGAAAGAGGGTCGCGGCGTCGGTCTCGTACGACTCCTTACCCAACGGGAGTCTCGAGGCCGCGTGTCGCCACAGCCCTACCGGGTCGCCTGCCAAGCTCGCACCGAGCTTCGTCCGAAGCAGTCTGCCCTTGGTGACGCGGGT
Organism: Rhodococcus sp. PSi06; assembly: GCF_054960675.1. Taxonomy (NCBI): domain Bacteria; kingdom Bacillati; phylum Actinomycetota; class Actinomycetes; order Mycobacteriales; family Nocardiaceae; genus Rhodococcus; species Rhodococcus sp. PSi06. Next base: position 241,358 of record NZ_JBHNYO010000010.1, on the reverse strand, counting down.
CAATCCGAGGTGCCTCATCGCTTCGCGTAGGTCGGTGACCTGATGGTGGTCGATCTCGCGATTACTCGTCCCTACCCAGCCCAACCCCCAATCGAGTTCTTCGCGGATCGCGGCAATCAGGGCGGGCTCGAGATAGCCGGCATGGGTGAGAGGAACTCCGTCGTCGCCGAGGCGGCCGAGTAACCAGGTCAACTTCGCCATCGCGATCTCGGCTACCGGCAGATCCACCGAACTCTCGATGGTGAGTTCGCATCGGGGCAGGAGCGCCATCAGTGACGGCACCTCCGTGGGACGCACCCGATCGAAGAGCCTTCCGATGGCGGGTGCCGTCGCAACTGCTTCGGCCAGAACCGACCGTCCCGTGTCCAGCGCGTGCAACACCTTGTTGACCGAATCGATGTCAAACCGAGCCGGGTCGAATGTCGGACCCCACCTCGTGAGCACGGCGGGAAACTGGGGATCGGCCGGATCGGCTGCGATCTCCAGGTCCTGCGCATAGTTCGACGGCCCGCCGCAATCCTCGGGTGGGCACGCGCGACCTCCGTCGAGGCAGACCGATCGCAGGTCGTCGATATCGGCATCGATCTGCTCCAGTACGACGGTGTGTGTCCATCCGTCGCCGAAGTCGTAGGCGTAGGTCAGCACCGATCCGCGCACCGTGAGTACCTCGTCGATCCGAACCCGATCTTCGCTCTCTGCCTGGTCGTCCGGTCCGTCGTGGAGGGTTTCGGCCATCTCGAATCGCCGCGTCGCACCGGCGATTCTGACGCTGAAGGCGTGCAGGTGCTGGTCTTGCCAACCCAGGGCGCACTGCAACACCGAGTGCAATTCGGACAACAGCAGGTCCGAGCGCACCCGTACCCGACGCCAAATCTGGGGTTGTGTGTGATCGATGGTCACGCCGAGCACCAGGTTGACCAGACTTCGCCCCCGGGCCGCTGTCGAGCCGCCGTCGGATGACTCCTCGGGATCGGGCAGATCCGGGACCACCGACAGGTGCCGGACCCGGCCGGTTCTGATCGACATGCGGTCGACCTTAGCCGGATCGATCCGTCGGACACAGGTGTCGCATGTGCCGTGAGGGTGATCGAGCCCGCCCGTGAGCGCACGACGTCACATACCCTCGGACGGTGCCGACCCTGCGTGCTCTCGAATGCTTCGTCACTGTCGTCGAGTGCGGCTCCGTCACCGCAGCGTCGGTTCGCCTGCACCTCTCGCAACCTGCTCTGTCGCATCAGTTGGCCGCCTTGGAGACCGAGATCGGCACATCGCTACTCGAGCGACTGCCTCGCGGTGTTCGTCCGACCCCGACCGGGGTGGCGATACTGGCCGACGCCGAAGCCGCACTGGCCGCAGCAGCTCGGGTGGTCCAGACCGGACGAGCCGTGGCGGACGGCTCGCGCGGACGACTTCGGCTGGCCTGCGTCGAAACGATGACAGTTCCCGTGGTCGCTCCGATAGTGCGCACGTGGGCGCGAAAGTATCGCAACGTCGACGTGGAACTGGCCGAACACAGCAGCGCCGACGCGATGGCCGATTCCGTGACCGGCGGCGTGTCCGACCTCGCCGTCGGCCCTGCGTCGGACCGATTCACCGGGCAGGTCATCGAGATCGGCACCGAGGATGTCGTCGCGGTGATACCCGAGGGCCTCGACCTCACCGATCAGCCGGCAGTCTCGTGGAACGATCTCCGCGGAAGGCCGATGGTCCACTACCACCCGTCGAATGGACTCGGAGCATGGATAGACGCCGAGGCTGCAGCGCGAGATATCTTCCCGACGGTCAGCACGCGCACTCGAAGTGCCACTACTGCAGCACAATTGGCCCGCGCAGGATTGGGGATTGCGCTGGTGCCGACGTCTGCGCTCCCGCCACGATTCGACGGCGTCGTCAAGCCGCTGGAACCGGAACTGCGTCGCACCGTGGTTGCGATGGTGGGATCTCCGAGCGACGCCCTGGTTCAGCGGTTCGTCGCCGACCTGCTCCGCCGCGGGATTCCGGCCGGTCGGACGCGGTGAGACGCCTCAACTCGCACCCACGAGACCTGCCTGCTGCATGAACGTCAGGTTGTCTTCGAGATGCCAGTCCTCGACGATGCGATCCTCCCCCACGTGCTGGATGTCGATCGCACCGAACTCGACCGATTGTCCGCTACCAGCCGTCGAACCGGATGTCCCCGTGAAGTGCCCACGGAAGATCAGCCGGGCCGTGAACGAATCCCCTGTGACGTACAGGTCGGCCAGTTCGCACGACAGGTCGGGAATTGCGGTTCGGAAACCGGCCGAGGCCACCAAGGGCCCACTCGGCCCCTGGGGACGTCCTGCCGGCAGCGTGTTGTCCACGAAAGACTCATCCACCGCGTGCTCGAGGTACATGCGATCGCCCGTGTCCCAGAACGTGTACAGGTTCTGCGCCACCGACACCACCTGACGAGTTCGATCGGTGACCGGAGCGTCACCCAGATGTACCGCCCCCGGCTGAATCAGATCGGCCGAGGCGTCGAGCACGGACGAATCGGCGGGCGCGGTGGAATCGGCGGTCGCGGTGGAACTGCAGGCGGCAACGAACAACACCGGAAGCAGGGCGACCGACACTCGCCTCATGCGAGCTGCCCTCCCCCGTCGACATGAAGAGTGGTGCCGGTGACGAAGGTATTGGTCAGCGCGTAGAGCACTGCCGCCACCACGTCGTCGGGGCGCCCGACGCGACCTACCGGATTCGCCCGCGCGGTGTCGGCGAAGAACGATTCCTTCCCCTCCCCCATCGAATCCCATGCACCGGAATCGACGATGCCCGGCGACACCGCGTTGACCCGGATCGGAGCCAGTTCCACCGCAAGCGCCGTCGCCAAGTACGCCACTGCACCGTTGGTCGTCGCCATCACCGTCAGTCCAGGTGCCGGCTTCCACGCGGCCACGCCGGAGAAGAACAGCAGAGAGCCACCCTCCGCAATATTCGATGCAAAATGCTTGGCCAGCAGAATCGGCCCGATCACCTTTGCGTCGAAAGCCTTTCGAACATCGGCCACGTCGAGGTCAGCGACCGGACCGTTCGCGTGGTCGGCCGCCAGACTCACCACGTGGTCGACCGATCCGACCGCCACCGCCGCCGCGGCAATGGATTCCTCGTCGGTCAGATCGACGAGCACCGAACTCGCCCGCGGACCCAGCGTCGCCGCCGCGTCGTTCAACACATCCGCACGTCGTCCGGCCAGGATCACCTCGCCTCCACCATCGACGATGTGGGCGGCTACGGCCCGCCCGATTCCCGACGCCCCGCCTATCAGCAGCACTCGCATGGTGGTTCACCCTTTCGCTCGATTGGTACCTCACCAGCCAAGCGAAGAGTTCACCGTCGGGCAATCGTAATTACCGACTGCTGACATAGAAAATATCGATGCCTACTTCTCGGGTGTCGTCAAACCGTCGTTGATGGCTGCGACATCGAAGGCCAACGCGTCGAGCTGTGATGCCAACGTCGTCACCGTCAATTGCACCAAGTACTGGGTATCTACCCCTACCAACACGTATCGGGTCGTCACTGCTGCTTCGAGTTGTTGCGCGACGTAGCTACCCCGAATGAATCGCGACGGCCAACCGAGCCACGCCGCCGCACTCGCCTCGCGCTCCACCCATCCGGGCATCGCTCGCCCGTCTCCGAAACCCAACGCCATCAACGCTTCCGGATCGACCGCGCGCGAGAGTGCACCGACGAGAAGTACAGCATTGGGAGCGAACCCGTTCTCCACGAGATTCGGTTCCACGATGACCTGAGTGGCCCCGGGAAACTGAGCCGGATCGAGCGTCTGCCAGCCTGCAGGCATCGGCACGGTGATGCCCAGCTCGCTCGCCGCGGCACCGTCGAGCGGCGACACCCGCAACGCGTGAGCGTTCAGATACTCGGCGATCGTGGTCGGTTCGGTCGGCTGGGCGTCGTTCACAGCATGGGCCTTTCGGTGGCAGACGATTCACTGGGCACGCCAGAGGCTACCTGCGCTGCTCCGGACCTCGACACTTCGCTAGAGGCAGTGCCCCGCGGGAAGCCGAGTACTGCGCAACTCCAGCCAGTCACCGACCGCGTCGAGCATGGCAGTTCCGTCGGCGAACGAGCCCGAATCCGGTTGCGCCGCAATGGCTACCCCGACACGCCCCGCGACGGTGGTGACGATTCCGACTTGGCGTACCGCGTAGCCACCGTCGACTCCGGGCCCCCAGCCGCCCTTGAACGCTGCATCCGACAGCTGCCCCAGGCCCCATTGTTGATCGGACACAACGTTGTTCATCATCTCGACCACCGGTGCAGCATCAGGGATACACGACAAGCCGGCCGCGAACGTCGCCTGGTCGTGCGTCGACCACTCGGTCTGCCCGAACGCGCTGAAATCGGGACGGATCCGCTCCCTCTGGATCGTCGTGGCCGGGTCACCACCTTGCCGCAGGACCGACTCGACCGCGGCACCCGCAGCAGCGGCATCACCCAGCGATACCCACAGCGCCTCGGCCGCTGCATTGTCGGAGCTTTCGATCGCCGCCGTGGCGTCGGCCAGCGTCGCCTCGCCGCCGTGACGCAGGGCAGCCACCGCCAGTGGCACCTTGGCCGTCGACCATGCGACACCCGAGGTCCATGTTCCGAGCACTGTGGCCGGACCGCCGCCGACCGGAACCAGAGCAAGGCCGATGGGTCCGCCCGCTGCGGATTCGAGTACACCGAACTCCGCAGCCAGATCGGCGACCGGCAGCGGCTCGACGGGAGCCGCGGAACTCCACACACCGGGTTCCGACGTGGGCGTGTTCGATGGTGGCACGGCCGCGCTGGGCGGTGGCCCAGGCGTCGACTCGGAGACGCTCGACGTACGCGTCGCAGTGTCGTCGCCGGTGGCAATGGTGCATCCGGAGACCAGAATGGTCAGCGAAAGAGACGCCGCACCGATGCTTCCGGCACATCGGCGAACCGAACTAGAAGAGGTAGACAACAGCGTTCTCGCCACCGGTACACGTCACCAACTGGGCCGACGACACACAGTTCATCTCGTACCGCTTGCCGGTGACCGGACTGCTGGCCACCACCGTTCTGGAATTCCGATCCGACCCGCCTCGCGTGTACGCCAACCGCACCTCCTCGGCGAACGGGCACGACGTGGCATTCGACCCCACTGCCGAACCCCGAAGGCCGCTCGTCGACGCGACGGTCGCCGGACAGGTCTGTGCACCCGCAGGCAGCGTGGTGACGCCCGGCACCTGTCCACTGGTCGACGAGGAATTGGGCACCGCGCTCGAAGCGCTGCCCTCGATCGCGGGGACGCTGCCGATCGAGGGGTCGGCGTCGCCGCGCAACGTCAGCCACGCGAACACGCCACCAAGAATCACGGCCACCGCCACCAGAACGGCCACGACGATCCACAGACCACCGTTTTCCTTCTGCGGCGGCGGACCACCCGTGAACACCGGGGGTGGTGCGACCGCTCCGAACGCTTCCCGCTGCGCTGGGCCATGTGGTTGCGCGGCGGCATTCGGCTGCGCGGCGGCATTGGGCTGCCCGGCCGGGCGGGGTCCGCGCAAAGGCCGACCGGAGGCCGGCGGGTGACCGGCAGGCCGGGGGTCTGCGGCGTCCGGTGCATAGCCCGGCGGCGGAATCACTCGGTCGGACGGATTCGGCTGCGCGCCGTACTGTCCATAGGCGCGCTCCGACGGGTCCCCCGAACCTGGATAGCTCATGGTGTCCTTCTGCCGATGATGGGGCCAGCCTCTCACACACGATCAGCAGTGAGCCAGACCGGACGTTACAGTTCGGCCCGGCGTGCGGTCAGCTCCTCCAGGTACCGCGCGACGGCGTCGTCGTCGTTGGATCCCAGGACACGATCTACGACCGCACGCACGGGAGCCGCAGCATTCGACGGACACAACGCCGTACCGGCCCATGCGAGCATGGGCAAATCATTGCGCGCATCTCCTACTGCAGCAACCGAATCCGGCGATACACCCCACTGCTCACACAATTCCTGCAGCGCGCTGGCCTTCGAGACTCCCGACGCAGACATCTCGATGTACGGTGCACCGGAATGCGTCAACTCCACGCCGTTCAGGCCGGCCGCAGCGACCAGATCGTACAGGTCCTCGCTCGTCGTATCCCTGTGCCGGGCAACAATTTTGACTGTCGGCTCGACGTCGATCGACAGGCCGAGATCCGAGAGTTCCATCTCGTGTGGTTGCCGATGATGGTCGGCGAACACACACAGTTCCGCATACCCGGCCTCTGCCACGAATCGGGTGGCACCGACGGTCGCGAATGCCACACCGGGCACGAGGGACCGAACGAACGTCTTGACCGACGCGACCGTTTCGGCCGGTACCGACCTGGTCGCCACGATGTTCGGGGTGCCGTCGGCGAGATCAAGAACAACGGCCCCGTTGGCCCCGATTGCCGTCCCGCGGAACCCACACGATGCAGCGAGCTCGTCGATGGAATGACGCGCCCGTGCGCTCGCCCACACCACTCTGATTCCGGCGGCGTCGGCCCCGGCCATCGCGTCGGCCGTGCGCGCCGAAATCGTTCGGTCCGAACGCAACAACGTGCCGTCGAGATCTGTTGCGACGACGACGACCTCTTCGGCTCTCTTCACCCCACCGATACTGCCAGGTGACTGTGTCTCAGCCAGCGACCAACGTCAGAACGGAGATCTCGCTCGGTGCGAACACCCGGAACGGAGGGCCCCAGAATCCAGACCCGCGGCTGGTGTAGAGCTGAGTTCGCTCGCCGTGACTGCTCAGCCCGTGAACCACCGGCTGGTCGAGACGAACCAACGCCGCGAACGGCCATATCTGGCCGCCGTGCGTGTGACCGGACACCTGCAGATCGACACCCGCCCGGACGGCGTCGCCGATCTGTTTGGGCTGATGGGCCAACAACAACACCGGTACCGAGGGATCGGAGCCGGCAAGTGCCCGAGGAAGATCGGCACCGTGGCCCGGCGCACCGGACCCCTTCGCAGTGGCGTCGTCGACTCCGGCGATGATCAGCGCGTCATCACCTCGGTGGAGTACCACGTGTCGATTGTGCAGAGAGTTCCACCCGATGTTCTCCATGTGATCGAGCCACTCCTGGGCCTGCCCGAAGTATTCGTGGTTTCCGGTGACGTACACGCGCGCCGAGGTCGCGAGGATGGACTCGAGCGGCGCGGCCTGTCGTCGACGCTGATCGACCGAACCGTCGGCAATGTCTCCGACGTGGGCCACCACATCGGCCTCGAGCGCATTGACGGCATCGGTCAACCGGTGCGACCACGTTGTCCGGTCGAGCGGGCCGAAGTGCGTATCGGTGATCAGGACGACGCGCAGACCATCGAATGCAGCACCGAGCCGGTCGATCCGCACGGTGGTATGCCGAACTCGCGGTGTGCGCATTGCCTCGTAGTGACCCCACAGTGCAAGGATGACGACGACCAGCACCGTCGTCACCGACACGATTCTCGACCGCATCGGGTCGTCGACACGCGCGAGCCACAGGGCCAGCCGCAGCAGCAGCGACAGCGCCGACCACACGAACGAGATCCAGACAAGACCGAGCAAAACGTCCCCGACGCGCGCCCAGGCATCCTTGTGCCGTCCCCCGGGACCTGGCCGGTGGCCCAGATACATCGACGTGGGCAGCGCGAGGAACGCGACGACTGCAATCGAGGTCCCGACGACCTGCGCAGCCGATACCCACTGCGCGCCCGCGAACACGACTGTCCAGGAGGGCAACGCGAAAAGCACAGCGCAGACCACGAACACGATGGCGGGAACCATGATCCGACGGCGACGCGAAGCCTGAGGCGAGGCCGAGCGGTCGGGGTGCTGCGTCGAGCGATCTGTCATCGGCAGGCTCTAGGTTCGACGCCGAGTGGTGTAACCGCGGAGTCCGTTGAGCGGGAGTTCGTGTTCGGCGATCTGCTCGTCCTCCGGTTCGTCGAGACCGGTACTCGTCTCGGCTTCTGTCTCGTCGGACACCACAGAACTTTCCTCGGCCTCGTCCGGCACGGTGCCGGCCGGCTCGGAAGCCTCGGCACTCGACGTTGTGTCGATCTCGACCGCAGCCGCCTCCTCTGCCGGGGCGGGGGCTGTCGCGTCCTTCTTAGCCGGGGATTCCGAAGCGGCAGTGTCCGGCTTCGCGGCTTTGGCGGGTGTGGATCCGTTCGTCATCGAGGATCGACTCGGTGCCGAAGACCCATTCGGGTCCGCAGAGCCACGGGAGGTAGCGGATCCATTGGACCCATTCGATCCGTTGGTCCCGTTGGTCGCGTGGGCACCGTTGGTGCCCGAGCCGTTGGAGCCCGAGCCGTTTGAGCCCGAACCGTTGGCCGTCCCGGAGTCGTCGGCGTTTCGTGTGCCGTTGGTCGACGCCGGAGTCGATGTCTCCCGGTCCCCGGGATCGGACTGGGCCGGGATGTCGATACGCGGCATCGTCCACAGGGACAGCACCGAGCCGTGGCGCACCGATGGCTCCTCGGTCGACGAGGTATCGAAGGCACCGGAATCGTCGAACTGCGAGACCTCGAGCGGCACCGGCGTCCACATCTCATCGGAAGAAGTAACGCCCTCCACCACAACGCTGTTGGGCTTTATACCCAGCTGGGCCAGCAAAGCCCACAGGCTTTCCAATGCGGCATCGCGGTCGAGGTAGTACTCCGATTCGCGCACGCGCCAGAACGTCCAACCGCAGCGCTTGAGCTCCTGCTCACGCTGCAGGTCGGCCAACCGCTGCGACGAGGTGGACAGGAAGGTGTCGCCGTCGCACTCCACCGCCAGCCGCGACGATTCCCCGGTGACCACGAGGGCGAGGCGGCGATTGTTCACCTCCACACCGGGATTGACGTGGAATCCACGGTCGACGAGGTCGTTCCAGAGCTGCTGTTCGAGCAGGGTCTCGAACGGAGCCGTCCTGACCTCACGCGAGACGTTCACCGGCATCGGGTCGGCAGGGGCGGGCGAGACGGAGGTGACGTAGCTCAGCAACGAGTTACGTAGATCCGCTCGCTTGAGGCGGTCGACCGTGACCGAGTGAAAGAGCCACAACTGATCCTGCGCCCGCGAGGCCGCCACGTTGAATCGCCGCTTGTACTGGTTGGCGGTGAGGGTGGCGAAATTCTGATCCGGTGCCACCACCATCGACAGAAACACGACGTTCCGTTCGTCGCCCTGAAAGTCCGGCGGGGTTCCCACACGCAGCCGCCGTTGTTCCCACTGCTCGATGCCGATGCGCTTGATCAACTCGTTGCGAATCTCGTCGACCTGCGACTGCCCCTGCAGCACAACGACTCCGAAGGTCAGGTTGTCGTATGACGAATCCTCGAGACACTCGGCAATCTGTTCGGCAATCGCAACGGCCTCGGTACGATTGACGAGCGACGCATTCTTTCCGGTCACCGTCGCACCGCGAACGTACGTGTGTCGCAACGGCGGTAGCCGATCGGACCCGAACTGCCGCACGGGAACGAGCGGGGAATCTCCGTAGAACTGCTGGCTCGACCAATTGATGATCTCGGGCATCGATCGGAAGTGCTCGCGTAACCGCACCACCTGACCGAACCTGGTGCGCAACATGGAGAAAAGACTCGACCGGGGTGTCAGCGTCGCCCGTACGTGTTCGGGCAGATCGGGTAGATAGACATCCAACCGATCGAACACGTCCTCGAGGGTGCCCGTCTGCATGACATCGGCCGGTGCACACTGACGGTCGTCACCCACCACGATCACGCGCGGCGCGAGATACAACAGGAAGAGACTGGTGATGTCGGCCTGACTGGCCTCGTCGACTATGACGACGTCGAAGCTACCCGGCACCGGCGGAATCGACGCTAGTACCTGTGAGAGCGGCATGACCCATGCCGGCACTGCACTCTGCGCCTCACGCATCGCCGATCGTGCTGCGCTGCGGTACGTTTCGGCGTATTTGCCGGCCCCGGATCCGATGCTCGAGATGTGCTCCCGGTACGTCTGCAACGCACGCACCTCGACGGCGGTCATTCGCTCGAGGCTGTTGCGCCACGCACTTGCGGCAGCGAGCCGTGTGGTGAGGTACGCGATATCGGTGTCGGTAGCGGCCAAATCCGACTCGAGTTGCTGTTCGAGACCACCGTGATGCTGTTCGCCGACCCACTCGCGAGCACGACGCCACGCCCAGGCCTTCGACATCTGCCAACTGAGTTCGTCCCACTCGACGTCGGCGGCGGTCTCCTCGACCAGGTCGAACAGAGCAGGTGCCACCGCGGCCAGCGACGCCGACATCGACTCGAGGAGCAGTTGATCTTCCTGCTCGGCACAGGCCTGCGAGTACGCCGCGACGGCCGCGGCCAATTCCTCCGGATCGGCGGTGCTCAACGCAGTCACCAGCGTCGAGCCCTCCGGTGACATCCCGCCGTCGATACGAGTGGCGACCGAGAACTGCAGGGCGTCGAGTTCGGTACGCGCGGTATCGATGTCCATTCGCGCGGCGATGGCAGCAGCGGCTCCCGCGATCTCCTGAGCTTCGGCCAAGCTCCGAATCCACGGTGCCGCAGGCGAAATGGCGTAGAGACGGTGTACGAGTGCGTCTCGTGCGGACACGACCGACGCCACCAGGCCCAGCCGATCGGAGATACGCGCCAGGTTGTTGACACGAATCGAACGCGTCCCGTCGAGCGGAACGATGATCGCGAGGTCGGCCAGAAGTACCGCTGCGGTCTGCACGGTGTCCAGCGCACGCAGGTGCTCGGCCACCAGACGAGCGGACATCGCCGTCGTCGCGGGTTGTCCATCCACCGTGGCCACGATGTCGAGCGCCTCGACGGCCTTCTGTTCCTCGCTGCGACGGAACCGCGGCTTCCACTCGACACCCGACTCGAGCGCCGCGGCGAACTCGTCCATCGCGGCCAGAGCCGCTCCGGAAACCGACGAACACTGCACGTCGTGCGCACCGACGTAGCGATCCGACGCAGCTGCCGTCTCGACCATCATGTCGAGTCCGTCGACCCGGGACCACAGGTGCGCGGCTTCGCCGGACAGCACCGAATCGGTCAGTCGCGAATACGATCCGTCGAGTTCGACGACTGCTCGAACTCGGGCGGCAAGCTCGTCGCACAGTTGCCGGATCTCTGCCGACACCGCCGGCTGCACGCCGTCGAGCAGGGCGATGAGGGACTCGGCCTGCGGCGAGACTGCGTCGACCTGTGTGCCCGCGCGACGGCAGAGCGCCGCCAGTTCGGCAGAATTCGGCAGCATCGTCTCCGGCCGTGGCAGCACTTGCCGGGAGCGCAGTGCCCGGTTCTCGTCCGAGTTGGCTATCAACTGGCGCAGACGGTCGACCTGGGCACCGTCGAGTGGTGGCCGGTCGGCCAACAGTGGGCCCGGCAGCCACTCGTGTGAGCTCTCGGCCGCTTTCACCTTGCGGACGATGGAGGACACCGTGCCGTCGTATCCGTCCGAAACATTCTCGTGCACAACAGTTTCGGATTCACGGAGCTCACTGACGCGGTTCAGCAGATCGGCTCGGCGCGCGAGAGCAGCCGCTCGCTGCGTTGTCAGTGCCTCGATCTTGCGCACCTCGCTGGCCTCGTCGAACGAGGTCTTGCGTTCGGCAATCTTCGCGACGCTGCGGTTGAGCTCGTCCGAACCACCACGAGAGAGGTCGGTGATGGACACACAGAGCTCTTGCAGCTCCGGCGGCAGCTTGTCGCGGAGCACCCGCAAAGCTTGTGACTTTTCACTAGTGACGAGAACCCGCTGACCGCGCGCCAGCAGTCCCGACATCAGGTTCGCGATGGTGTGGGTCTTGCCCGTACCGGGTGGGCCTTCGACCACGACCCCGCTGTCACGTCCGAGGCGTTCGATGATCTGAGACTGCTCCGCATTCGCCGGCAGCGGAAACAGCGGATCCTCCGCCAATACTGCAGACTCGCCTGCTCCGGTGCGTTCGAGCCACGCCAGCCGATCTGCCGGTTCTATGGCGTCGACGAGCTGTGCGAGCCCCAGCGGCACCGGGGAGTCCGCGAACTCGAGATCGGCGATCATCTTCTCGTAGTACTCGACCAGCGCAAACGAGTCGCGGGTACGGAGCACGAGGGCAGGTGAGATGGTGAGCGTTCGGTCGTCGTCGATGTAGGCCAGAGCTCCGGGCGGCCCGATTCGATCGAGCACCTCGATCGGATGCCGAGGAACTCGCTCAGCCCAGCTTCGGAGGAACTGTTCGACCCCGGCTCCGATGGGCGAGGTGACCGTGTCGTGCAGTTGCCGAGCCAGGTCCATCGAGCCGGAAGTATCGAACTCGCTCGAGCCCGTCAGCAGCCGACCGTCCTCGAGCCTCGGGGTGGTGTTCGCTGCGAGACGGACCAGCAGGTCACCGGTACGGATGTCTCTCTCGATATTGGCCGGCTGCGTGATCAGATGGGTACGCACGCTGCGCTGGGGATCGGTGTTGCTCGACGTCAGCAGCCCCGACGCCACCACGAGTTCGATCGACTCGGGCCGCGACGCGAGCTCCTGCATCATCAACTGAAGGGCCTGGTAGAGCGCGGCCTGCGGACGCCGATCGCGATCCTCCTGCGCCCACGCCTTCCACGACTGCGAGTACTCCTCGAAGACCTTCTTGATCTCGTAGGCCTTGCGGATGTCGAAGTCGGAATCGGACTCCTGCGCCTCTGCCCGACGGCGGGACGTCACCGAGGACGCGTCGGCCAGTTCCAGCTCCCGATAGCGGCTGTCGGCGACGATCTGAGGATCGAGCCACCCGGACAGCAGCTCGGGCGGCGCGGGAGGGTCGTCGACTGCGATGCGCGGCGCACGGAGCACGACGCCACCCTGTTCGGCACGCGGATCGAGCTGCACGGGCACGTCACCGGAATGCACCCACTCGACCTGGACGTGGTCGTCGTACCGCAGCACAGGGTTGGATCTCGCCTCGACGATCTCGCGCAGAAAGCGGAGCAGGCGTTGAACCCTGCTCTTGAGCTCGTCGTCGTGTTCACGACCGGTAGCCGCTGCAGCCGTCACAGTTTCCCCACACATACTCGATTGGTCGTCCTCTTGCGGGACAGTGCTGACCCCGGCCACAGTAGCCGCTGAAAAGCACTTGTTCACCGCGTCCTGAGCACTACGAAAGCGTTCTAGTGCTGGGTCACAAAGTCCCTCTCGGGTGGCTGTGACGACCACAGCCGGCCGACTCGATTCGGCATCCTTCGTACCGGTTCGACCCGCGTCGTGAAGCGAGTTCCGCCTCGGGGTCGGATTCACCCGGAACCGCGCGAACGATGACGTATAAAGACTGGATGCCTGCTGTACCGGAGTCCGATCGCGAGCTGCCGAATCGGGAGCTGCCGATCAGGGAGCTGCCGACCACCCCACGCGGTCTGCGCACTCGATCCTCGCTCGTAGCGGCTGCACGACGCGTCTTCGAGGACAGCGGTTACCTCGACTCCCGGCTGATCGACATCACCCGCGCCGCACGATGCTCCGCCGGCACCTTCTATACGTACTTCACCAGCAAGGAAGAGATCTTGGCTGCGGTTCTCGAGCAGGCCAGAGACGACATGCTGCACCCCGGAACCGAACGGGTGGATCCGCACGAGAACCCCGTGGCCGTTGTCGCGGCGAGCAACCGCGCCTACTTCGAGGCGTACCGGCGCAACGCGAAGCTGATGGCCCTGCTGGAGCAGGTCTCGAACATCGATCCCGAGTTTCGTCGGCTGCGCCGCGCGCGCGCCGATGCCTTCGTCAGGCGCAATGCTCGCAGTATCGAGAGTCTGCAGAGCCGCGGCCTGGCCGACGCCGAACTCGACCCCCTGCTCGCCTCCCGCGCTCTGTCGTCGATGATCAGCCGCCTCGCGTTCAACCATTTCGTCGTCGACGCCGCGGAAGGCACGGAAACCGGGGACTACGAGGACCTGCTCGATACCGCGACGAGGTTGTGGGTCAACGCGCTGCGGCTGCGGCGTACCGACGACGGGGATACCTGATGAGGGCCGGCCGCGCGACGGTTCGAATCGTGCGAGGAGGACTCGACAGAGTTGTACCCACCGGTAATGTACTCGCCGGTAGTGACCCGGGTGGCAGAATGGCGAAATAGCCGGTACAGCAACGTTACTCGCCGGTACAACCATGTTACCGCTGGGTAGGGCTTCGTTTGCTGAGACCAAACCTATTGTCACAGAGAGCTTTTCACATTTTCGTGATCAATCACACTCACGCCGAACGTCGTTGGCGATGCATGGGGGCACATTGCCGTTAGAATAGGTCGATCGGAGTGCTGCATGAGCGCTGCAAGTCGACCATGCCGAGCACTGATCCACGTGCCATCGAGAGTGCACCGACGAAGTGCGCCCATACCGAGCGAAGAGAGATACGTTGTTCAAGCGGATTGCAGTAGTCAACCGAGGCGAGGCAGCAGTACGGCTGATCCGAGCCGTCCGAGAGCTCAACGCCGAACACGATTACGGCATCCGCACCGTAGCGCTGCACACCGAGGCCGAGAAGCGCGCGATGTTCGTCCGCCAAGCCGACGAAGCAGTCACGCTACGCAAGCCCGCGTCCGGTTCCGCGTACCTCGACTACGGCGTGCTCGAGGCGGCGCTGGTGGAGTCCGGTGCCGACGCGGTGTGGGTCGGCTGGGGCTTCGTGGCCGAGGACCCGACGTTCGCTGACCTCGTCGCTCGATTGAACATCACCTTCATCGGCCCGTCTGCCGACGCGATGCGTCTGCTGGGCGACAAGGTCGAGGCCAAGATCCTCGCTGAGAAGGTCGGCGTCCCCGTCGCACCGTGGTCCGGCGGCCCGGTCGAGACCCGCGCGGACGCCCGTCGCCACGCAGCGGCGATCGGCTACCCGCTGATCATCAAGGCCCGCTCCGGCGGCGGTGGCCGCGGTATCCGCAAGGTCTTCCACGAAGACGAGCTCGAGCTGTCCCTCGAGCGCACCCAGGGTGAGGCCGAGCGCTCGTTCGGCGATCCCGTCGTCTTCCTCGAGCGTCTGGTCACCGATGCGCGCCACGTCGAGGTCCAGGTCATCGCCGACAGTCACGGAAACGTCTGGGCCCCCGGTGTGCGCGACTGCTCGATCCAGCGTCGCAACCAGAAGGTCATCGAGGAATCCAGCTCGCCGCTGCTGACCAAAGAGCAGGCCGACCAGCTCCGCACAGCCTCGGCCGAACTCGTCAAGGCTGCCGGCTACCAGGGCGCAGGCACCGTCGAATACCTGTACCAGCCCGAGCAGAAGATCTTCACGTTCCTCGAGGTCAACACCCGCCTGCAGGTCGAGCACCCCATCACCGAGTACACCACCGGCATCGACCTGGTGAAGCTGCAGATCCTCGTCGCCGACGGTCAGGCACTGCCGGGCGAGTGCCCCGCCGAGTTCGGACACGCCGTCGAGGCTCGCCTCAACGCCGAGGACGCGGACAACGGCTTCGCGCCCGCGCCGGGCACCGTCGAACTGCTCAAGTTCCCGCTCGGCACCGGCATCCGAGTCGACACCGGCATCGCCCAGGGCGACGTGATTCCGCCCGACTACGACTCGATGGTCGCCAAGGTCATCGCCTGGGGCCGCGACCGCAGCGAAGCTCTTGCGCGACTGCGTAACGCACTGCGCGAGACCACGGTGGTCATCGACGGCGGCACGACCACCAAATCGTTCCTGCTCAGTCTGCTCGACCGCGAGGAAGTCATCTCCGCTTCCGCCGACACCGGCTGGCTCGACCGCACCGAGGCCGGCTCGCAGGTGGGCCCGACGGCCGTCGCCGACATCGCCATCATCGCCGCAGCCATCGACGCCTACGACGCCGAGGAAGGCCGCGAGCGCACCGCGTTCCTCAATTCCGCTCGCGGCGGTCGTCCGCGCGCCACGCACGCCATCGGCCGCACCGTTGAACTGAACTATCAGGGTCAGGCCTACAAGCTCGAGGTCGGCCAGACCGGCACGCATCGCTACAGCATCGACAGCGACGGACTCCGAGGCGACGGCATCGGAAACCTGCAGGTCGACGTCGAACGCCTCGGCACCTACGAGAGCCGACTGGTCATCGGAGATCACCGCTACCAGGTCGTCACCGTCGCCGGAGCCGCTCACTTCCTCGTCGAGGTCGACGGCATCAGCCACCAGATCTCCCAGGACGAGGCAGGCCTGGTCCGCGCGCCCGCTCCCGCCGTCGTCGTCGCCGTCCCGGTTGCCGTCGGCGACGAGGTCGAAGCAGGGCAGACGCTCGTCGTTCTCGAGTCGATGAAGATGGAAACCGCCGTTCGGTCCCCGTACGCGGGCACCGTGCGTGAGGTGCTCGCCTCCGTCAACGGACAGGTCGACGCCGGAGCTGCCCTGCTGCGCGTCGATCAGGCCGGTGAGCAGAAGGTGTCCGAGCAGGCACCGCGCGTGCAGTTCCGCGGTATCGACGACGCCGCGCAGCGCTCGCCGCAGCGCCGCGCCCTGGACCGCCTCGACGAACTCGCTGCCCTCATCACCGGCTTCGACGTCAGCGGAGCCCGCGCTCGAAACCTGTTGTCCACCTACGAGGCTCTGCGCGCCGACGTGCCGCGGAACGACTCCGAACTCGTCGGTGCCGAACTGGCGCTGCTGAACACGTTCGCCGACATCTGCGAACTCTCGCGCAACCGGCCGACGATGGACGAAGAGAGCACCGACGAGCGCGTCCACTCCCCCCGCGAGCACTTCCACTCGTTCATGCAGTCGCTGGACGCCGATGTGCAGGGACTGCCGGAATCGTTCCGGGGCAAGCTCACTCGCGCTCTGACGCATTACGATGCCGCCATCGACGAAGGCCGCACACCCGAGCTCGAAGAAGCGGTCTATCGAGTGTTCCTGGCCTTGCAGCGCATGGAGAACCAGGTTCCGGTCATCGCTGCCCTGCTCGGCCACTGGCTCAGCGACAGCTCGCAGCAGCCCGATGCCACCCCCGCCCTGGCCGAGGTGCTCGAACGCCTCATCGGTGCCACCCAGGCCCGCTACCCCGTCATCGGCGACGTCGCCCGCAACCTGCGCTTCCGACTGTTCGACGAACCACAGATCCGCATCGCCCGAGAGAAGATCTACGACGGCGTTCGCGGCAGCCTGCAGTACCTCGCCGAGAACCCCGACGCCGCCGATTACTCGGCCCGCGTCGCCGCACTGGTCGCCACCCCGGAGCCGCTGATCGAGCTACTGGCACAACGGATCACCGATCCCGGGGCCCTGCTCGAGGTGATCACCCGCCAGTACTACGAGATTCGCACTCTCGAGGACGTCAAGGCCTTCGACCGCGACGGAAAGCAATTCGTCACCGGCACCTTCGAGCTCTCGGGTGAGCAACTGCATCTCATCTCCACCGCAACCGACTTCGATTCGCTCGCAGCAACTCTCGACGCAGTCGACGACATCGCCGGCCCAGCGCCCGAGAACCTGGCCGTGGACCTGTATCTGTCCTGGCCGGACGCCCCCGCCGACGGCGATACGCTCTCGGCCCAGCTTCGAGAAGTTCTGACCGCCCACTCCGGCTCCGGACGCTGGCGACGAGTCACCGTGACCGTGTTCGGTGCAGTCACCCGGAAGATGACCTACCGGCGCACCACCGTCGAGGGATCCGAGCCCCTCGCCGAGGACACGATCATCCGGGACATGCACCCGCTGACCGGTCAGCGACTGGATCTGTGGCGACTGAAGAACTTCGACGGCGTGCGCCTGCCCGCCAGCGCCGGAACGTACCTGTTCCACCTGACGTCGAAGGCCAACCCCTCCGACGAGCGACTCGTTGCTCTGGCCGAGATCCGCGGTGTCACAACACAGTTGGACGATGCCGGCAACATCGTCGCGGTACCGGAGATCGAACGAACCGTCGCGGCCTGCCTCGACGGCATCCGCCGCGCCCAGGCCGGACGCGGCAAGAAGCGCCTCGACGCCAACCGCGTGGTGCTCTACGTCTGGCCCGTACTGAACGTGCCCGCCGACCGCATCGCCACCATCGCTCGGCACATCGCGCCGCTGACCATCGGTGCCGGCCTCGAGGAGATCACTCTGATCGCTCGCCTGGCCGAAACTCCAGGTGCGACACCGCGTGAGGTCGCGTTGCGTCTGTCGTACCGCTCCGGTGCAGGCATCGTCGCCAAGGTGACCCCGCCGCCGACCGAGCCGATGCGTCCACTCGACGAGTACACCCAGAAGGTGCAGCGCTCTCAGGCCCGCGGCACCGTGTACCCGTACGAGCTCATCCCGCTGCTGAGCAGTAACGGCGGCACGTTCACGGAGTACGACTTCGACGGCGACGGCGTGCTCGCACCCGTCGACCGTCCGTACGGCCGCAACTCGGCGGGCGTCATCGTGGGTGTGGCGACCACCCCGACCGCCAAGTACCCCGAGGGCATCACCCGAGTCGCACTGTTCGGTGACCCGACCAAGGCGCTCGGCACCGTCGCCGAGGCGGAATGCTCGCGCATCGTCGCGGCCATCGACCTCGCCGAACAGATGGGCGCACCCGTCGAATGGTTCGCATTGTCCTCCGGCGCAACCATTTCCATGGAATCGGGCACCGAGAACATGGACTGGGTCTCCCGCGGCCTGCGGCGGATCATCACCTTCACCCAGGCCGGCGGTGAGATCAACATCGTCGTCGCAGGCATCAACGTCGGCGCGCAGCCGTACTGGAACGCCGAAGCCACGATGCTCACCCACACCAAGGGCATTCTGGTGATGACCCCCGACAGCGCGATGGTGCTCACCGGAAAGCAGTCCCTGGACTACTCCGGCGGCGTCTCGGCCGAGGACAACTTCGGTATCGGTGGCTACGACCGCGTCATGGGCCCCAACGGCCAGGCGCAGTACTGGGCACCGAACCTGCGGGCCGCGTGCGACATCCTGTTCGCGCACTACGACCACGCGTATGCCGCACCGGGAGAACGCTTCCCGCGTCGAGCAGCCACCGCCGACCCGACCGAGCGCGACGTGCGCACCTACCCGCACGTGCACCCGTCGAGCGACTTCACCACCGTCGGCGACATCTTCTCCTCGGTCACCAACCCGGACCGCAAGAAGCCGTTCGACATTCGTACCGTGATGCGCGCCGTGGTGGACCAGGATCACTCGGTGCTCGAGCGCTGGGCCGACATGGCCGACGCCGACACCTCCGTAGTGTTCGACGCTCACCTCGCCGGAATCCCGGTGTCCGTCATCGGTATCGAGTCGCGGGCCATCCCCCGCAAGGGCTGGTTCCCCTCCGACGGACCCGATCAGTGGACCTCGGGAACCCTGTTCCCGAATTCGTCGAAGAAGACTGCGCGAGCCATCAACGCGGCCAGCGGAAGCCGGCCGATCGTGGTGCTGGCCAATCTCTCCGGATTCGACGGATCACCGGAATCGCTGCGCAACATCCAGCTCGAATACGGTGCCGAAATCGGCCGCGCTATCGTCAACTTCGACGGACCGGTCGTGTTCTGTGTCGTCTCGCGCTACCACGGCGGCGCCTTCGTGGTGTTCTCCGGAGCGCTCAACGACAACATGGAAGTCCTCGCCGTCGAAGGATCCTTCGCCTCCGTACTCGGCGGTGCCCCGGCCGCAGCAGTGGTGTTCACCCGCGACGTCAACGCCCGCACCGCAGCCGACTCCGAGGTCAAGGAACTCGAAGCACGGCTGAACGCAGCCGAGGACGACGCGACTCGCTCCGCGCTGCGCGTCGAACTCGCTACCGTGCGAGCGAACGCCCGCAACGCCAAATTGGGTGAAGTGGCAGCCGAATTCGAGGCCATCCACAACATCCAGCGCGCACAGAACGTCGGATCGGTGCACCACATCGTCCCCGCCGCCGAACTGCGCCCGCAGCTGGTCGCCGCCATCGAACGCGGAATGGCGCGGTCGCTGGCGAAATAAGGCTCTGCTGCTGTAGGGCTCTGGCTCAACGCAAACGCGCGCGCGTTTGCTGGGTGCTCGCGGAATGGTTGCCCATTCCGCGAGCGTCTGGCGAACGCGCGCGCGTTTGTCGGTTCCGGGGGGGGACTTTTACACGGGAGGCTGGGTCACGACACCGCCACACTGGCCGGTGAAAACGAGCAACCCACATTCTTGCCAGATCTCGGGCAATGCCTGGAACAACGCCGCGACGTTGTCGGAGCTACCGGTGCTCGCGCTTCCGGTATCGGCCACTGCGACCGCCGGCGACGCTACGGCGATGATGGCCGCTCCCAACACGACAGCAATACGACGCTTCACACTGTTCTCCTCTTCGATTCCATCGGACAGGTTTCGCTCGACACGCTAATCGTGCGTCCCAATTGTCACAATCGTCCGAACGAACGATGCTGCCCTCAGAGCTCCAGAACCCGCGCACTGACGAACCGCCGGGGCTCATCGGTCAGGGGGTCCGTGAAGTTCAGTGCTCGGGCGAGGAGCTGCAGGGGCCGGGTGAAATCGTCGGCCGGAATCGAGGTGAACTCCGGATAGTAGGGATCGTTCACGATCGGAATACCCAACGAGGACAGATGAATTCGCAGCTGGTGGGTCTTACCTGTCGTGGGGAACAGTCGATAGCGAGCGCGATCACCGAACGTGTCGAGGAGTTCGATGCGCGTCTCACTGTTCGGCTCCCCCGGCTCCTCGTAGGCCGTCATGACGCCGTGCTCCTTGAGGATTCGGCTCCGGACTACGCGAGGAAACTGCAGCGCCGCATCGAATCCCGCGACGGCCTCGTACTCCTTGATGACGTTCCGCGAGGAGAAGAGTTCCTGATACGGCCGTCGGGCATGCTTGGTCTTGGTGAACAGCAGCACTCCGGCAGTGGCGCGATCGAGCCGGTGCGAGGGTGTGAGGTCGGGGCAGTCGAACTGCATGCGCAGCCTGACGGTCGCCGTTTCGGTGACGTGCCGACCCCGCGGGATGGTGGCCAGAAAGTGTGGCTTGTCGACCACCAGTAGATCCTCGCTCTCGTGCAGGATGCCGATCTCGAACGGGACCGGAACCTCCTGCGCCGGAACGCGATAGAAGTACACGTGACTGCCCGCGCGGTACCGCGTCGCGTCGGAGACGGGTCTGCTCTTCTCATCCACCACTTCGGCGTCGCGCATGGCTTGTCGCCAGTCGTCTTCGGGCATCTCACGTTCGAGATACTCCATGATGGTGACGGCCGAATCTCCGTGCGGAAGAAGCAGTCTCAGCGGCGCGAGACCGTCCCGAAAAGGCAGCATCGATCAGGCGCAATCGAGGCAGATCAATCGCAGACCACGGCCGGCATCACCGTCGAAATCCTGGTAGCGCGAGGTCGGGTTGCCGCATGCACTGCACCGTCCGATGACGGCGGTGTGGTCGGAGAAGTTCTGCGCCATTCGCTTGTCGAAGACGAACAGCGAGCCCTCCCACAGCGCGTCGTCTCCGAAAGTCTCTGCGTACCGGACGATTCCGCCGTCGAGCTGATAGACCTCCTCGAAACCGCGGGCCACCATCAACGAGGACAAGACCTCGCACCGCACTCCCCCGGTGCAGTACGTGACCACCGGAGATTTCTTGAGATGGTCGTAGGCACCGGAATCGAGCTGGGACACGAAGTCCCTCGTCGTCTCGACGTCGGGTACCACCGCGTTCTTGAATTTGCCGATCTCCGCCTCGAACGCGTTGCGACCATCGAAGAAGACGACGTCGTCTCCGCGGGAATCGACGAGCTCGTGCACCTGCTCCGGGCTCAGATGAGTTCCACCGCCGACCACCCCGTCGGCGTCGACCTTCAGTTCCCCGGGGGCTCCGAAGGTGACGATCTCGTCCCGTACGCGCGCGCTCAATCGCGGGAAGTCGTTACCGATGCCGTCGGACCACTTGATGTCGGCCGCGTTGAAAGCCGGGTAGCTACGGGTGCCGCGGACGTACCGTTTGACGTCGTCGACGTCGCCGCCCACCGTCGCGTTGATCCCGTGTTCGGAGATGAGGATGCGCCCGGTCAGGTTGTTCGACGCGGCGAGCGTCTGTTGCCACAGCCGGATCGCCTCGGGATCGGGCAATGGAGTGAACACGTAGAACAGGACGATTTTCGGTACAGCCACGCCGTCCAGTATGGCGGGTTATCCGACAGGCGGTGCCGCCGCCCGGAGCCGCTGGGTGCCGGAATCGACGGTGAAGCCGGCTCCCCAGTACACACCGGTCCGCGGATCCTCCTTGGCGGTGAGGAACCAGTGGTCCATCCTCGCGGCAGATCGGGTGACCTCGAAGACGCCGAAACCGTGGCTGTCGAGGTCCACGAACTTCACGTGGTGGTTGAGCGCCTTGAACGCTTCCTCTGCGACTCGGCCCAGCGTGTGCGGCGGGGTGTGTGTCAGATCGTCGATGTTGGCCGAGCTGACCGAGGTGACCACGAGTTCGGTCGCGGCGGGCCTAGGAGTGGAGCCGGCGGAACGACCCATTTGGTCGGTCGTTGCATAGTGCGCCGCATCGAGAGGGACCTCGCAGGCCCAAGCGGAGTGGATGTCACCGGTGATGAAGACCGTGTTGTCCACGCGCGCATCGACGATGGCACTCAGGAGCTTCCTGCGGTCGGCGGTGTAGCCGTCCCACGGATCGGCGTTGTAGGGCAAGCCACCCTCGGGGATGCCGAGCAGCGAGGTGACGGCCTTGGCCGCGTCCCGATCGAGCGGCGGGATCAACGTAGGCGTGATCATCACCGGATTGCCGACGATCTTCCACTGCGTCGGCGACGAGACGATGCCGTCGGTGAGCCACTGCATCTGCTCGGCACCGGTGATGGTGCGGTTCGGAGAATCGACCTCGGGGCCGTTGAACGGCAGCACCTGCTGCGAGCGGTAGGTACGCAGATCCAGCATGGAGAGTTCGAGGAGGTTGCCGAACCGCAGCCGGCGGTAGAGGTGACGATTGGTGGCGGTACCTGCCGCGCGCACCGGCATCCACTCGTAGTAGGCCTGCTCAGAATTGGCCTTGCGGGTGTACCAATCGCCCTCGGTCGCCGGAGTGTGGTTCTCGGCACCGCCGTCGTAGGCGTCGTTCGCGGACTCGTGGTCGTCCCACGTGCAGATCCACGGCACGTCGACGTGGGCGGCCTGCAGATCGGGATCGGACTTGTACTGCCCGTGGCGCTGCCGGTAATCGGCGAGCGTGACGATCTCGTGGGTGGGCGAATGCTGCCGCACCACACCGTCGCGGCCCGGGAAGCCGCCCGTCTCGTATTCGTAGATGTAATCGCCGAGGTGCACGATGGCGTCGAGGTCAGTCCTGGCGGCCAGATGCCGGTACGCACCGAAGTAACCCGACTCCCAGTTGGAGCACGAGACAACGCCGAAGCGCATCGCATCGATGTCGGCATCGTTGGCCGGTGCGGTGTGCGTGGTTCCGACGGCCGATGCCGCGTCGCCCGTCCGGAAGTCGTAGTAGTAGATAGTGCCTGCGCTGAGGCCGTCGACGTCGACCTTGACGGTGTGGTCGGTATCGGGGCCGGTGGAGACGGTTCCGGAGGCGACGACGTCGCCCATGTCTGCGTTTCGGGCGATTCGCCACGTCACCGACACCTGCGGGCCCACGCCGGAGCCCGGGGTGGCGTCGGGCGTGGGGGTGATCCGGGTCCAGAGGACGATCGCGTCGGGCAACGGATCTCCCGACGCCACCCCGTGCAGAAAGCCTCGATCGCTGCCCTGCGCGTGGGCGACCGAGGGCAAAGTCGTAGCGACTCCGGCCACCGCGACGGCGACCGACGAGGAGCGAAGAAACGTTCTTCTGGACAGCGCAGAATCAGCGGGCATCGGGTCAGTCCATGCGATGGATGGTCGGTGGTCAAGTAAGGCGCGCCTGGGTCGCCTACCTGTTCACCGACCGGCCATGCTTCGGATGCTGGTTTGCCCGGGTCTCTGCGGGAGAACACTCAGAGAATGGACGCTCTGTGGTTGTTCGGTGATCAGCTCGGCCCGCACTTTCACTCGGTGGACGAACACGCCGAGCGAGACGTGCTGATGATCGAGTCCCGGCGCGTGTTCCGACGTCGGCGATACCACCGGCAGAAGCTCCATATCGTGCTGTCGGGAATGCGTCATCTGGCCGACGAGCTGGGTAATCGCGTCACCTATCTGCAGACCGAGACGTATCGCGAAGGGTTGGCCGAGTACGGCAAACCCGTGGTGGTCTACCAACCCACCTCACACGCTGCGGAGAAATTTGTCGCCGCGTTGCACGAGGAGGGATTGGTTTCGGAAATTCTGCCGACGCCGATGTTCGCGCTACCCCGGGCCGAGTTCGAGGAGTGGGCAGCCGACCGTGGGACGTTCCGGATGGAAACGTTCTACCGCGAACAGCGCAAGAGATTCTCGGTGTTGATGGACGGAGCCGACCCGGTCTCGGGTAAATGGAACCTCGACGCCGAGAACCAGTCGCCGCCGCCGAAGGGGCGGCTCACCCTGGGCGTGGAGGAACCGTGGTGGCCGACCGAGGATGCCATCGACGACGAGGTTCGTGCCGATCTCGATTCCTGGGACCTCGACACCGTCGGAGTCGACGGGCCGCGAGTGTTCGCGGTGACGGCGGCCGAGGCGTCGGATGCGTTGGCGCACTTCGTGAATTACCGTTTGGACGACTTCGGTAAGTACGAGGACGCGGTGATGGCCGACGACTGGACGATGTCGCACTCACTGCTGTCGGTGCCGCTGAATCTGGGCCTGCTGCAACCGTTGGACGTGGCGCACGCCGCCGAGGAAGCCCACCGCGACGGCACCCCGCTGGCGAGCGTGGAGGGATTCGTTCGCCAGATACTCGGCTGGCGCGAATACGTGTGGCATCTGTACTGGCACCTGGGGCCGGAGTACCTCGACCGAAACAAACTCGATGCCCATGAGCCACTGCCTGATTGGCTTGTCGAGTTGGACGGCGACGCAGTGGTGGCGAAGTGCCTGTCCAGTACCGTGGACGGTGTGCGTGATCACGGATGGGTTCACCACATTCCGCGTTTGATGATTCTGGGCAACTTCGGTCTGCAACATGCGTGGGATCCGCGCGCGCTGACCGAATGGTTCGCAACGGCTTTCGTCGACGGATTCGCGTGGGTGATGCCGGTGAACGTCATCGGCATGAGCCAGCACGCGGACGGAGGAGTGATCGCCACCAAGCCCTACGCCTCGGGTGGCGCGTACCTGAATCGCATGACCGACTATTGCGGCACATGCGAATTCAACCCGAAAAAGCGATTGGGCGACGACGCCTGCCCCTACACCGCCGGCTACTGGGCCTTCGTGCACCGACACCGAGAAATGTTGGCACTCAATCACCGAACCGCGCGGCAGGTGTCCTCGATGAACCGCTTGAGCGACCTCGAGCAGGTGTTGGAACAGGAACGCCAACGCGAGGTGTACTGACGCGCCCTCGACTATCGCGAGTATCGACTCGGGAGGAGCTCGGCGGCAGTGAGATTGGCCCTGCTTTGCGCGGCGTCGTGAGCACCGACTGCGCGACGCCCACCACGCCGGCTGAGACGCTGCCACGAGGACCGCGCGTGTTCCACCTGTCGCAGCCGACAGTGCATTCAGTCCGCCGCACACAGAGGATCCCCGAACAACCGAGTAGAGCAGCAGAATTGGCAGATCGCTCGAGCACAGGTTCGGGCGTCGCCGTCGAAGATACCGAGCGGACCCCTGGGGGCATTGCGCTCTGCACCGAATCGTCATCGCGAGATCACACCGCCGCACAATTTGACGTCTTACTCCGGCTCGGTGCTCTGGCAACGTTCGGGGTCGATGGGTCCGGTCCCGGGTGTACTTCTCGTCGAAGTATGGCGGTCGTGTGTGGTCGCCGGAGAGATCGAGCCTCTACCATGCGCCACCGACAGGTTCGGATTATCGAATCCTTATGCACAGCAACAGTTTTCAATTCGACTATCATTGCGTATCGAACGCATGTTCGATACACTTACCTCCATGACCACCGAGATCTGGCAACTGAGCGAAGCAGAACTGCTCGCCGACGCTGCCGCGGTCTCCCACGACATCCAATTACTCGAAGCCCGACGCATCGCCCTCGTCGCTGAAATCGACACCCGCGTGAGCCGCGAGAAGCTCGGCTTCCCCGGACCCGCCGGCTGGCTGACCTCCACCACCCTCCTCACCCCGAGTAAAGCGAACAAGATCGTGGCCCTCGCTCGCGGGTTGAAGAACTTCCCCGACATCGCCGACGCCGTCAACACCGGCGTCATGACCATCGACCACGCCGCCCTCATCCTCGGCTTCGCCGAAACACCACCGAAAAACCTCCCGCAAGAAGGCCGCGACATCGCCCGCACCGCGATGATCACCGCCGCCACCGGGCCCGGGGCAAGCACCGACAAGATCCGTGAAGCGATCACCAAACTCAAAGACACCTACGGCAGCGACAAGCCGCCCCCTGAGGACACCGACCGCAACGAACTGTTCGCATCGAAGATGCTCAACCAACGTCTGTGTCTGAAAGCCGACTTCGATGCCGTCACCGCAGAAAAACTATTCACCGCACTCTCACCGTTGACCGAACCCCGGCCCGCAGCCGACGGCACCCCAGACGAACGCAGCCCCGCCAGGCGCCGCGCCGACGCATTCGGGCAGATCCTCGACCACTACCTTGCTACCAAGGACCGCCCCACCGAAGGCGGCGAAAGACCGCACATCAACCTGCACATCCGGTTGCAGGACCTCCACAACCTGAGCGGCCAGAACACCGACGACATCACCGACGACGAAACCACCCGCGCAGCAGCAGAATCCGACAACGCCGATCCAGCCGACCCGGTGGACATCGACGCCGGCAACCCGATCCACTCCGACTCAATACACTCCGACCTGACCGAGTCGGACTCGGTGGACGAACCCGAGACCGACAGCGCTGCCGGACCGAGCCAGGATCGCAGCGCGTATCGGGACCTGTTCGGTGATGGCACCACCGTCGGGTGGCTGCCCTGGATGGGACCACTCTCGCGCAACACCTCCCGCCAACTCGCCTGCGACTGTGTCCTCACCGCGATCGTCATGGACGAGAACGGCAACCCGTTAAACCTCGCCCGCACCGCCCGCACCGTCACCGCGAAACAGAAACGTGCGTTGACCGCCCGCGATCACGGTTGCGCGTTCCCCGGCTGCGGCAAACCCGCCGCCTGGACCGAAGGCCATCACATCTGGCACTGGGCCGACGGTGGCCCCACCGACATGAACAACCTGGTCCTGCTCTGCGGGTTCCACCACCGGCTGATCCATCATTCGGATTGGGAAGTGTTCATCGGCACCGATCAACACCCCTGGTTCGTACCCCCGGCCACCGTCGACCCCTACCGACAACCCAGACCATCCCACGCCCGAGCAGGCCCCCACATCGCCTAACCACCTGAACGCACACCAGCCCCGCACCGAGAACACGGTGCGGGGCTGGACGAGATTGCTCAACAGATTGATTCGAGTAGACCACCGTGGGCTTTCTGCACCGTCTGCGACTCGATGGGGTCGAGATCAACCGTCTCTTCTACGCTCCGCTCAATTGGTCGAAGACATGCCGGCGTCGACCTTCGCAACAGCCTCGTCGATCATCGGTACATAGCGCTCGAGTGCCCACGGCACCGTCAACGGGTTGATGATCGACGATCCGGTAACGAACGACTGATCCGTCGGCGCTACGACCGAACCGCGGGACACGGCCGGAATCTGCTTGTACGCAGGCTGATTCTCGGTGTCGGTGCGGTTCTGCGGATCGGAGTAGAACGTGAAGATCAAGTCGGAATCGTTCAGCAGGTTCGCGTTCTCCAGCCCGATGACCGACGAGTCGGTGCCTTCGGTCTCGTCGAGAGTGTTGACCACCGGATCAACCTGCAACCCGAGGCCGCGAACCATCGCGACTCGCTGCTCGTCGGCGAGAAACACTCCGAGCGTTCCAGGACCGGTGTTGTAGATGTACGAGAAGCTCACGTCCGCATACTCGGGGTGCTGGGCTGCGGCGTCGGCGAAGCGGCTCTCGATCTTGCCGATTTCCTCCGCAGCCTTCTGCTCCTCACCCATGGCCTTGCCGATCACCGTCATCTGGTCTTCCCAGGTCGTCGTCCACGGCTGCTCCTCGTAGGCGACCACCGGGGCGAATGCGCTCATCTTGTCGAACTGATCCTGCGTCACTCCCGACCACGGGGCCAGAATCAGATCCGGTTCGAGCGCCGCGACGGCCTCGATGTTCAATTCTGTACCGCCGGTGAATTGTTGGGGAAGCTCGGCACCCAACTCGGTGACTGCTTCGTGCACCCACGGCAGATAACCGGTGTCATCGGCACCCCAGGAATATTCCTCGACACCTACCGGGACGGTACCCAGCGCGATCGCCGTCTCGGCCGAACCCTGCCCGAGAGTGACGATGCGTTCCGGCTTCTCGGTGATGACCGCCTGACCCAGGGCCGAATCGATGGTGACGGTCGCGAAGTCGCTGCCCGCCTGTGGCTCCTCAGCGGTATCGCTACTCGAACACGCTCCGGCCACGAGGGCCGACACCGTGAGCGCGGACAGCAGGGTTGCACGGCGCGCAGTCCGTCGACCGGCCGGTGAAGCAAAGAACATGGTTACCTTTCGACAAGCAAAGAGACGTTAAAGTAAGTCTAGGCTAACCTCTCAAGCCCTTTCAAATTCGCTGCACAACACGCATTCGCTACGGTGGGACACATGAGCCTTCCTCGTCCCGCACCCGACCGGACTGCCGTTGTGACCGGAGCGTCTTCCGGAATCGGGGCCGCCATCGCTCGTGAACTCGCCTCCCGGGGCCACGGAGTCACCCTCGTCGCCCGGCGCGCCGACAAGTTGGACGAGCTTGCGAACGAGATTCGCGCACGCGGCGTCCGCGCCGAGGTGTTGGCCGCAGACCTATCCGATCGCACTGCGCGCGCCGAACTGCTCGGCCGCATCACCGATCTCGGTCTGATCCCGGACATGCTGATCAACAACGCCGGACTCTCCACCCTCGGACCTGTCGCAGAGTCGGATCCGGAGGCAGAGATGAACATGATCGAGGTCGACGTGGTTGCCGTCGCCGATCTGTGCACGCGCTTCCTGCCCGGCATGACGAAACGCCGACGCGGAGCGCTCCTCAACGTCGCCTCGACCGCCGCGTTCCAGCCGTTGCCCGGCCAAGCCGGATACGGCGCATGCAAGGCATTCGTCCTCTCCTACACCCAGTCTCTGACCGGCGAACTGCGAGGGACGGGAGTGACCGCCACCGCCTTGTGCCCCGGACCGGTGCAGACCGGATTCGGCGAGGCCGCCGGCTTCGCGAAAGACGATGCAGAAAAGGCACTTCCATCGATCATGTGGGTGTCGGCAGAAACCGTGGCCAAGACGGCCGTCGACGACATGACAAAGGGACGCATGGTCTCGATCCCCGGACCCGCCAACCGCATCGGGTCGATCTTCGCCCAGATCACTCCGCGAACCTTGTTGGTGCCCATGCTCAGCCGAATTCATCCCGGCCTCAAGAACGGTGCATCGTCATGACACGCGAATTGACGGTGTCCGACAGCATCGTGGTGAACTCCGACGCGAACACCCTGTACGACGCGATCAGCGACCCCACCCGTACGAGGGAGTGGAGTCCCGAGAACACCGGTGCCACGGTCCACGAACCCCGCGAGAGTGCTTACGTGGGAATGGTGTTCGACGGAACCAACAAGCGGGGCCGGGCGAAGTGGATCACTCGATGCACTGTTACCGCCGCTGATCCGGGAAAGACTTTCGAGTTCCGCGTCCACGCGATCGGCAAGAGCGCGCCTAAGATCAAGAGCGCGAACGCAACCTGGCGATACGACTTCGAGCCGGTTGCGGGCGGAACGAAAGTCACCGAAACGTGGACCGACGACCGAACCAAGTGGCCCGATGCCCTGGCCCTCATATTCGACAAGATTGTCACCAGCGGCAAGACGTTCCCGCAGTTCCAGCGTCGAAACATCCGAAAGACGCTGGAGAACCTGCAGAAGCTCTACGCCTGACGCTCACGCCTGCCGGGAGTACAGGCCGAGAACGTATGAGGCCTGCCCGGCGTGCTGGAGGTCGTCGGACACCACCGAAATCAACCTGGCACCGAGGGTGACCGGCGGGTCCCAGTTCTCGTCGACGATCCGGTCCAGATCGTCGGTCGTGATACTGCTCAGGTACGCAACGGTTTTCGAGTGCACGGCGTCGTGGTATTCACGGAGCAGCTCCGCACTGGAGGTTACCTCGGCGACGTCGGATGACGACTGACCGTATCCGATGTCGGACCGGTCGAAGGGCAGATCGAACCGCTCGAACCACGAGTCCGAGGTCCAGACCTGTTCGCTCCCGGCAACACCCGCGATGTGGTCGTCCTGGACTCTCGTCAGGTGCCACAGCAACCACGCGATGCTGTTGGCTTCGGGATCCGGGCGATACGTCAGCGCATCTGCCGGAATATCGTCCAGAACCGAATGGACGAGTTCCTTGATTCGGCCGAACGCGTCGGTGAGCAGGTCGTTGTGATTCATGAATGGTCCATCTCTTTGTCGACAGCACTGATGACCATTCATGCATACCCCGATGCGCCCACAGGGAACATCGGGGCGGGCCGGGCGCGTTGGACCGAATATGACTGCTCCAGCAATTGTGTACACCCGAACCGGCGATTCGTCCGTCCTCGAGCCCAAGGATCGCGAGGTGACCGAGCCTGCCGCAGGCGAAGTGCGCGTTCGCATCGTGGTGTCGGGCGTCAATCCGACCGACTGGAAGAACAGAACGGGCTCCGGTCCCGGCGAAAAGCTGGCCTTCGACGAGGTGGTTCCGAATCAGGACGGTGCCGGTGTGATCGACGCCGTCGGTGCCGGTGTCGAGGGGCTTGCCGTGGGAGATCGAGTCTGGGTCTACCTGGCGCAGCATCAGCGCCCGACCGGTAC
This sequence comes from Rhodococcus sp. PSi06, assembly GCF_054960675.1. Lineage (NCBI taxonomy): Bacteria > Bacillati > Actinomycetota > Actinomycetes > Mycobacteriales > Nocardiaceae > Rhodococcus > Rhodococcus sp. PSi06. Next base: position 210,521 of record NZ_JBHNYO010000010.1, on the reverse strand, counting down.
CGCTCAGCAATTCACCAATCTTCCCGCCGACCGCGTGGTGCGTCTGCCCGACGGTGTCGGCTTCGACGTGGGCGCAAGCCTCGGCGTACCCGCGATGACCGCCCACCGCGCGTTGACCGTCTCAGAGGACGGACCCACGCGGCTGCACCCAGGCGCGCTGGACGGTAAGTCGGTACTGGTTGCCGGAGGTGCCGGTGCCGTCGGACATGCCGCGATCCAGTTGGCCCGCTGGGCCGGGGCGACTGTGGTGACGACAGTCAGCGGACCCGAGAAGGGCGCTCTCGCCAACGCTGCGGGCGCGCACCACGTCGTGAACTACAAGACCGGCGACGCCGCTGCCGAGATCCGCGAACTTGTTCCCGGCGGAATCGATCTGATCGTCGAGGTTGCTCCCGCACAGAATGCGGCGCTCAACGCTGCCGTGGGAGCGAACCGAGCTTCGGTTGCCGTCTACGCCAACAACGGGGGCGACACCATCACCCTCGACATTCGACCCAACATGGTGCTCAACACCCGCTACCAGTTCGTGCTGCTCTACACCGTCGGCGACGAGGCTCTGCGTAATGCAGAAGCTGACGTCAGCACAGCGGCAGCAGCAGGTGTGTTGGAGGTAGGCGAAGCCACCGGTCTACCCCTGCACCGCTTCTCGCTGAGCGAGACCGCCGCCGCACACGACGCCGTGGAGAACGGAACCGTCGGCAAGGTACTGATCGACGTCTCCAGCGAGTAACTCAGGTAATGACCGGCAACGTGGACCATGGAAAGTTGATCCACTTGTCGGTCTCTCGCCACGAGTAATCCGGCTGCACAAAGGTTTTGAGCAGGTGCCCCCACGGGCAACCGGAGAATGCTGGGCCGACCGGCGGACGACGTACGCCCCAGAGATTCGGACTGCTATCCGGTCATCGACCTTGGTGCCCAAGTCTGTCGAATGGATCCGGTCAAGGCCCTACGGCCGATCAGGGTTTCGCGTGATTGCGACCGCACCTTGCATCCGGGCGAGGAAACGGTCGATCAGTTTCCGTTCGGAGTCGGAGAACTGTGCCAATTCTGCGGAGGCACGCTCGATCAACGGCCCGAAAAACGCTTGACCCAAAGCGACCGCAGAAGGCGTGACTGTCAACACCACCCTGCGGCGATCCCCTGCGTCTCGTTCTCTGCTGACGTGGCCGGCCCGCTCCATGCGGTCGATCAGCGCGGTGATCGACGCTGATTCGAGGCCGAGCTGCTGACCGAGCCAGCCGGGCGTTGCGGCAATGCTGCCCCGACGCGCGTCGAGTAGGCAGATAAGTGCGCGTACGTCGGTGGGGTGAAGACCGTTCGTACGGCCGAACTCCGATCCCATCAGGTCGAGTTCTACGGTGAGAGCGCGCAGTCGGTGCACGGTAGAGGGCGCGTCGCGCGGTTCGTCGTCCACGGCGTCAGCCTACTGAACAAGCGCTTTCGGAAATTAACACGATGATCTAATATCTCGATTGTCGAGATATTAGGGAGGTTCAGTGGGCACGTCCAGCGATAGCTCCGCAGTCGAACAGTTCTTTTCGGCCTACGATCGCGTGCTGGCGAAGTGGCCGGTACCCATCGAGATCATCGACGTCGAATCCGATTACGGCACAACTCGAGTCAACGCCTGCGGGCCTGTCGATGGACCGCCGGTGGTCCTGTTACCCGGTGGTGGAGCAACCTCGACCGTCTGGTTCGCCAACGTCGCGGCGCTGGCACAGAAGAATCGAGTCTTCGCCATCGACCCGATAGGCGAGCCCGGACGAAGCGTGATCGGTCCGAAGCCGATCCGCACAGTCGACGACCTGATGTCCTGGCTCGATGGCACCCTCGACGGCCTCCAGGTCACACAGGGTTCGGTGGTCGGACACGGGTACGGGTACGGGGCACTCGCGTACGCGCTGTATCGGCCGGAGCGCGTCGACACACTCGCCTTACTCGATCCCCCGTCGTGTTTCGACGGCATGCGCTTGGCCTATCTTCTGCACGCGATGCCCATTCTCGTGCGGCCGACTCGCGCGCGAATGCGTTCCCTGATCGGGTGGGAAACGCAGAATGCGCCGCTCGACGCCGACTGGCTCGATCTCACTGAGCGAGGTGCCGATTTCCCGTCGGTGAGGCCAGTGGTTCCGCGACGCCCGAAGGCTGATCGGTGGGTGACGCTGACCGCGGACGTCACCGTCATATTTGCGGGCGCGAGCAAGGTGCACAATAGTTCTCGGGCTGCCAGCGCGGTCGGCAAGGCTCTCCCGAACGCACGCACCGTCGTACTCGACGACTGCAGCCACCACATGTTGCCGATGCGGCCGGCCGGGGAACTCGACACCGCCTTGCTGAGCTCCCTGGGCTGACCATGCAACATGCTGCAAAGCAGACGAACACAGAAGACTCACACGCCAAGACCTACGACTTCCAGGTCCACGATTGGCCGATGAACTTCGGGCGATCATCATCGAGAGCAGGAGGAGGCGAGTTGGCAGTCCCGGCTCGGCGTACGGAAAGTGCGGCGTAGCGAAACAGCTCTTCGTCGACTCCACGAGGTAGCGGTTCCCACTCGAAGTCGACTTCATCTCCAGCGCTGATGGTTCCGGTAGGCGTGTGGATATCGAGGACCTGAACGAGGCATCCGCCGGGTGTGTCATCCGAGTCGACAATTCCCCAGCCTTCCTCGACTGCGTATCGACGCACGCGTCCCCTACTGGTGGTCATAACTCGAACACCCTTCATGATGCGAGATTCTGGTTCAGCCGTTCGTGACCCGACTGCCGAATCGTCTCCAGCGAACGACTCAGGTGATGACCGGCAACGTGGACCATGGAAAATTGATCCACTTGTCGGTCTCTCGCCACGAGTAATCCGGCTGCACAATGGTTCTGGGCTTGGTGTAGATCACCGCCGAGCGCACGTCGGGCGTGTGCGCCTTCAGTAGGTCGATCACCAGAGCCAGGGTGCGGCCGGAATCGGCGACGTCGTCGACCACGAGCAACTTCTTGCCGACGATCGCGTCGGTGTCCAGAAGCGGTTCCAACACAACGGGATCCGGCAAAGTCTCCTCGATGTCGGAGTAGAACTCGACATTGAGGGTGCCCGCAGCCTTGACGCCCATCGCGTAGGAAATGGCACCGGCGGGGATGAGTCCGCCGCGAGCGATCGCGATGACGATATCCGGAACGAACCCGTCGTCCACGATCTTCCTGGTCAGATCGCGCGAGGCGTCTCCGAAGGTCTCCCACGTCAGCACTTCGCGTTCCGGTTCGGTCATGGAGGATCACTCTACCCACCTCATTTTTTGCCGAACAAGCAAAAATATTTGCGCCCCAGCATGGAGGAGGGCATTCTCGAACCATGTCCGACCACACGCACGCTCACACTCATGCCGCTGAAGACACCCCCGCAGGGCCGGATTTCGAGAACGGCACCTTCGACGAAGCATTCTGGGACGACCTCTACAACCAACGCACCACCATCTGGAGCGGAAATCCCAATGCCGTGTTGGTGCAGGAAGCATCCGCGCTGACTCCGGGCCGCGCCCTGGACATCGGCTGCGGAGAAGGTGCCGACTCACTGTGGCTGGCCGGAAAAGGCTGGGACGTGACCGGCGTCGATATCTCCGACGTCGCCCTGGGCCGCGCTCGCGCCGCACACCAGGCACTCGAACCGCACACACTCACGGTGGACTGGCGACAGGAAGACGTTCTGGACTGGACTCCCCCGGCCGAGACGTTCGATCTGGTGTCGGTCCACTTTCTGCAGGTGCCGCCGGATGAGCTCGAACTGACCACCCGCAGGTTCGCCGCGGCGGTCGCGCCGAAGGGGCGTCTACTCGTGGTCGGGCACAGTCCGAGTGACAGCCACGCCTCGCAGCACCCAGCCAAGCAACGACTGTTCGCACCGGAACCGGTCGTCGCTGCGGCAGGCGACGGCTTCGACGTGATCCACGCGGAGCACCGCACCCGCCTGACACCGGACGGCGACGAGCGCATCGACACGGTGGTGGTGCTGCAGCGCCGCTAAACTCGGACGGTGTTCTCGCCGTCGACGTATCGAATTCCCCTGGCCGTCACGTTCGTCGTCGCGCTCATCGTTCTCTTCACTCCCGCGTCGGGGGTGCCTTCCGGATTTCAACACAGCGACAAGATCATTCACTTCACGCTGTTCGCGGCGCTCGCATACACGTCCCGACTCGCCGGCATCGGCTGGGCCGGAACCGCACTGTGGGTGCCGGCGTTCGCGGTGGTGTCGGAAATCCTGCAAGCGATCCTGCCTCTGGGACGCTCCGGATCGGTCACCGACGCTCTCGCGGACGTTGCCGGAGTTGTGGTGGGCCTTCTCGCAGCGAACTGGGTTCTACCGCAGCGCGTCAAGAAAGCCTCGGACCTGCACTAGACTGAGTCCGCGCCGAGTTTCCTCGGCCGGCGCGCACACTCAGGAAGGAACGTCATCACCTCGTCTTCTGCCCCGCACGATATCTACCTCGTTCCACCGGAGCACGAGACGAACGATGCCGTCACCCGAGAATCAGCAGCGTCCGCAGCACGCCTGAGCGAACGATCCGACGTGGTCAGCCACGACGGCCGCTACGCACTGACGATCACTTCCACCACCCCACATCAAGCGATGGTCGAGGACCTGCTGTTCGTCCGCGCCGTACTCGACGCCGCACGAATCAAATACCTGCTCGTCCGCGGCAACGACGAACGACCGGTCATCGCCATCGAACTGGCTGCCCGAGAAGCCCTCACCACAGCGTTGGTGCACGCCTGCCGAGCCGAGCCGTTCTACTCCAAGACCGTCGACGCCCGCGGCAAAGCCGTGCTGGTTGCCGACGGCACGCTCTCGCCGTCCGCGAACGCGCGGATCGTGCGCCTGTACCGACCGCGCGTCGAGCCGTTCAGTGGGCTGTATTACGGCGCGTCGACGGCCGTGCAGATCGAATTGTGGTCGTTCTCACCGTCCGAGATCGTGCTTCCGATCGAGAACTCCCTGACCCGGCGCAACATCCGGCCCGACGAGGCAGTGCGCGGCACCGTCGAACGCTTCGGTAGAAGGTGGCCGACCATCGAGAACATGTTCGCCGACCACGCGTCGGACATCAATTTCGACATCGACATCGTGTTCTCCTGGGTCGACGGCTCGTCGGCCGAGTTCCAGGCTCAGCGTGCGCGGCGGATGGCGAACTACGTCGTCGGCGAGGGCGACGATTCGGCGGCCCGCTATCGGCAGATCGACGAACTGAAGTACGCCCTGCGGTCGGTTCACCTGTACGCACCGTGGATCAGGCGCATCTTCGTGGCCACCGACTCGCCGAGACCGGCGTGGCTCGCCGACCATCCCAAGGTGACGTTCGTGCCGAGCGAAGCGTTCTTCGTCGACACATCCGTTCTGCCGACGCACAATTCACAAGCCGTCGAGAGCCAGCTGCACCACATTCCCGGCTTGTCCGAGCATTTCCTGTACAGCAACGACGACATGTTCTTCGGCCGTCCGGTGAGCCCGTCGATGTTCTTCTCCCCCGGCGGAATCAGCATGTTCATCGAGGCGACGACGCGAATCGGGTTGGGCTACAGCGACGCCGATCGCAGCGGCTTCGAGAATGCGGCCCGGGTGAACCGCCGCATCCTGCAGGACAGATTCGGAATGACCACTACCCGGCACCTCGAACATGCTGCAACTCCCCTGCGCCGCAGCGTGATGCAGGAAATGGAGAACGAGTTCCCGGACGAGTTCGCCTCCACCGCGGCGAGTGCATTCCGCGCGAGTACCAACATCTCGGTGACGAACTCGCTGTACCACTACTACGCACTGATGAGCGGGCGTGCGGTGGTCCAGAAGGACGCGAAGGTTCGCTACATCGACACCACATCGGTCGCAGGGCTCGAGTTGATGGAGAAGCTGCTACCCAAGCGGTCGGTCGACTTCTTCTGCCTCAACGACGGCAGCTTCCCGGAGGTCGATCTGGATCTGCGTACGCGCACCGTGACGCAGTTCCTGGACAAGTACTTCCCCATCGTCGCGCCGTGGGAACGCACCGAGAACTAGGCGTCGCTGAACAACTTTCGCCGGGCACTGTCTGCGATCGTCACTCCCGCTGCGTCGAGCCGCCGGGCGGTCTCGTCCGCCGACACCGCCTCCCCCACAGTGTCGTACGAGCCGGTCGGCACCACCGAGTGGACGACGGTGTCGTCGTAGAGGTGAACCAGGTTGTAGCCCTGGGCACCATCGCGACCACGCAATCCGCCTGCGGGGACGTTGAGGTCCTGGGTGTAGCACGTAGCCGACGCGACCGAAACGGGGATGCCCGCGAAGGTTGCCGTCGTCGAATAGTGAAGGTGCCCAGCGAGAATGGATCGCACATCGGTTCCGCGGAGTACGTCCGCCAGGCGCGGCTGATCGATGAGCTCGACCAGAACGGCTAGATCGAGCACCGTCGGTACCGGCGGGTGATGCATGGCCAGAATCGTGCCGAACTCGGCGGGAGTTGCGAGTGTGTCTGCGAGCCAACCCAATTGCTCGTCGCCGAGCTCACCGTGATGCTTACCGGGGACCGTCGTATCGAGGGTGACGATCCGAAGACCGTCGACGTCGTGCACCCGATCGATGGACTGCCCACTCGGTTCGGCGTCGAGCAGGGCCCGGCGGAACGTCGCGCGGTCGTCGTGATTGCCCATCGCCCAGACGATCTGTGCGCCGAGCTCCTCGGCCACCGGCTCTACCAGGGCGCGCAGCTTCTCGTAGGCACCCGCCTCACCCTTGTCCGTCAGGTCGCCGGTGAAGACCAACGCATCGGGTCGCACCCCCGAGTTGCGCACATCGGTCATCACCTGTTCGAGCCGCAACTCGCTGTCCACGCCGCCGTACAACTGGCCATCGCCGTCGACGAGATGCGTGTCGCTGATGTGCAGCAAGCAGTGATGGGGACGTGGATACTCGGCCATCCGAGACTTCATCGAACTCTCGCTCACGATCGGACCTACCGTTTCACGATCGCCCGGGTCGGGCGAACGCCACTGCCACAACCCAAGCATACGAGCGTTCACTGAGAAAAAGCTGGTCGTATTTCGGCGGTGAACACCGCGCGAACTTCCGGCGTCCAGCAGCTCGACCGCGACCTCACCGCCGACGAGCACGGGCCCGGACACCTGAAGACAGGTGGCCGGGCCCGTACTCGTCCAACGGAAAGAACTGGGTAACGGATCAGATTTCGATGAGATCGTGATCGGCTACCTTCTCCGCCAAAATGCGCAGGTGCTCGTCGGCCCCACCGAGAGTGTGCTCGATGGCCACCAGTCGGCTGGTGTAATGCCCGACGGGATATTCGGCCGTGACGCCGATTCCGCCGTGCAACTGAATGGCCTCCTGGCCGATCTTGCGACCGGAGCGCGAGATCTGCAGCTTCGCGCGCGAGGCGATAGTGGTGTCGACGTTGCCGTCCGCCAACGACATCGTGGCGTAGAGGCTCATGCTGCGTGCCAGCTCGAGCAACACGTACATGTCCGCCGCGCGGAAAGTGAGCGCCTGGAACTTGGCCAACGGAACCCCGAACTGCTTGCGCGCCTTGAGGTAATCGGTGGTCAGCCGCAGGGCCTCCTCCATCGCTCCCACTGCCTCGGCGCACAGCGCAGCCTGTGCGCGCACCTCGGCACCAGTGATCGCGGCGGCGGCGTTCTCGGCCGAACCCAGCGGCTCCGCGGCGACGTCCACGAATTCGATCTGCGCGGCGCGCTGACCGTCGTGGGTGGCGTAGGACTTGCGGGTGAGCCCGGTGGCATCGCCGTCGACGACGAACAGTCCGGTACCCCCGCCGGGAAGGACGGCACTGACGACGATGACGTCAGCGCTGCCGCCGTGCGGAACCGGGTTCTTCACGCCGTCGATCGACCATGACCCACCGTCCTCGGTCGCCGTGGTGGCGACCTCGACGTGCGGCCAACGGCTACCGGATTCGTTGTGAGCGAACGCCAACATCGATGATCCCTCGGCCACCGGTGGCAGAATTCGCTTGCGCTGATCGGGCGTGCCGAGCTCGGAGATCAGCCCGCCGGGCACGAGAACGGCGTCGAGAATGGGCTCCGGCGCGAGCCGGCGTCCGATCTCGGTCATCACCGCCATGATCTCGACCGGACCGGCATCCATTCCGCCGTCGTCCTCACTGAATGTCAGCCCGAGCAGGCCGACCTCGGCCAACTGCTTCCAGACGTCGGTGCTCCAGCCGAGTTCACCGGCGACGATCTTGTTGCGCTTCTCGGTGTCGTAGGCCCGCGACAGCACCTCACGGGTGGTGTCGCGCAGCAGCTTCTGCTCTTCGTTGAGTTCGAAATCCATGTCTTCAGATGCTCCCTTACAGTCCGAGAATCGCAGAGGCGATGATGGTGCGCTGAACCTCGTTCGAGCCGCCGTAGATCGACACCTTGCGGTAGTTGAGATACCCCGGTACCGAACGCTGTGCCCAGCCCTCGCTCTCGATGTCCTCGCCCGCCTCGTAGGGCAGTGAGTCCGGGCCGGCGACGTCCATCAGCAATTCGGTTGTGGTCTGCTGCAATTCCGATCCGCGCAGCTTCAGAATGGACGAGGCCGGATTCGGCTTGCCGTCGTCCGAGCTGGACACCATGCGCAGCTGAGTCAGCTCGAGAGCGAGCAGTTCGTTCTCGACCTCGGCCATCTTGGCGGCGAACAGTGGGTCTTCGAGCAACGTTCCGGTGCCGACCTTGGTCTGCGCGGCGTGCTTCTTCGCTTGTCCGAGGTGGACTTTTGTGTGTCCGGCCCGGGCGACACCGGTGCGCTCGTTGCCGAGCAGGAACTTGGCGTAGCTCCAACCCTGGTTCTCTTCGCCGACGAGGTTTTCGGCGGGAACTCGAACGTTGTCGAAGAAGACCTCGTTGACCTCGACGCTGCCGTCGATCAGCTTGATGGGCCGCATCTCGATGCCGGGGGTGCTCAGATCGATGAGCAGGAACGAGATTCCGGCCTGCTTCTTCGGCGCATCGGGATTGGTGCGCACCAGTGCGAATATCCAGTCGGCGTACTGGCCGAGCGTGGTCCACGTCTTCTGACCGTTGACGATGTAGTCGTCGCCGTCCCGAATGGCAGTGGTACGCAACGAGGCGAGATCGGATCCGGCCTCGGGCTCGGAGAAGCCCTGACACCACCAGATGTCGAGGTTCGCCGTCTTCGGCAGGAACTTCTCCTTGATCTCCTGCGAACCGAAGGTCGCAATGACCGGGCCGACCATCGACGCGTTGAACGCCAAGGGCTCGGGTACCGAGGCCAGCTGCATCTCGTCGAGCCAGATGTGACGCTGGACCGCAGACCAGTCGCGGCCACCGAACTCCGCAGGCCAGTGCGGCACAGCCAGGCCGTTCTCGTTCAGGATTCGCATGGCCGTGACCACTTCGTCCTTGCTCAACTCCTGACCCGTCGCGTTCTTCTCGCGAATCTCGGCGGGGATCTTCGTGGTGAAGAACGTCCGCATCTCGTCGCGGAACGCGGCCTCTTCTTCTGTCAGGGCAAGATTCATCGACAATCCTCCGTGCTCGTTCGCTTATCTCGGTATCGACCGTACTCCCTGGTAACTCTGGGATATTCTCCGCTCACTATGACTTTTCTGGCACTGGTTCGGCACGGTGAAACGAACTGGAACCTGCACGGTCGATTACAGGGCTCATCGGACATACCACTCAACGACACCGGACGCGCGCAAGCCCGTGAAGCAGGCTACGAACTCGAGTACCGCCAGTGGGACCACCTGGTCAGCTCCCCGCTGATTCGAGCCGCGGAAACCGCCGACATCATCGGCGCGCACCTCGGCCTCACCCGCACTGCCGAGTTCCCCGATCTGGCCGAGCGGCACTTCGGTGAGGCCGAGGGATTCACCGATTGGGACGCGTATTCACGCTGGCCGAACGGCATGTACCCAGGTTTGGAGCCCCGATCGAACCTGATCGTGCGAGGCGTGCGAGCCGTCGACGACATCGCGTCGCGCTACCCCGAATCGGCCGTGATCGCCGTCGCGCACGGGGGCGTCATTCGAGCGATCTTCGACGCCCTCCGTCGGCGGCACTCCCCCCGAATACTCAACGCCGGCGTCTCCACCCTCGAACACGACGGTTCTCGCTGGACGGTTCGCACCATCAACGGCGTCGAGGTCTGACAGGATTTTCCTTCATGGAGATCGAACGTCGCATCACCGAACTCGGTTTCGCGTTGCCCGGGGAACCGACCGCGCCTCCCGGTTTCGAGTTCGCCTTCGAATGGGTTCGGGTACGTGGCAATCGGATCTTCGTGTCCGGCCATTCTCCGCTGGCACCCGACGGAACCCTTGCCGGTCCGTTCGGCGCGGTCCCCTCCGAGGTGAACCTCGACGCCGCCACCGATGCCGCACGTGACACCGCCCTCGCTGTACTGGGCAGCATCGCCCGCGCCATCGGCGATCTCGATCGCATCAGCGCGTGGCTGACCGTCACCGGCTCGGTCAACGCAGACCACGGCTTCACCCAGACCACCACCGTCGTCAACGGGTTCTCCGATCTGGTGTTGGCGATCTTCGGACCCGAGATCGGTGCGCATGCGCGCACTGCGCTGGGAGCGGCTGCACTGCCCATGAACAACACCGTCGTCGTGTCAGCGGAACTCGAGATCGACGGGTAGGTTTTTCTCCACTCGTCATTACAGCGAAAGCAGGCGTAGATGGTGCGCAGATCCACGCTGGTTCTGGTCGCGATTCTGATCGGCATACTCGGGTTGTCCGGGTGTAGTTCGTCATCACAATCTCTTCTGGACCGAGTGCGCGACGACGGAGTGCTCGTGGTCGGTACCGAGGGCACGTACAGCCCGTTCAGCTATCAGGGCGGGGACGGCCAACTCACCGGCTACGACATCGACGTCATCAATGCGGTCGGCGACGAACTGGGCGTACGCGTCGACTTCGTGCAGACCCCCTTCGACTCGATCTTCGCCGGGCTCCAATCGCAACGCTTCGACCTCATCGCAAACCAGGTCTCGATCACCCCGGCCCGGCAATCCGCCTACGACCTGTCCAAGCCGTACACGGTCTCGGAAGGCCAGATCCTCACCGCCGCGAACAACACCACCATCACCTCGACCGCCGATCTGGCCGGTAAGACGACCGCTCAATCGTCGACGAGCAACTGGGCCGAGGTCGCCGCGAACGCAGGCGCGAACGTCGAGGCGGTCGAAGGATTCGTCCAAGCCGTCGCCCTCGTCAAGGACGGCCGAGTGGACGCCACCGTCAACGATTCACTCGCCATCGCCGAATACCTGCAGCAGACCGGCGACACGGGCGTGCGGATCTCCGCCGACACCGGCGACACGACGCTGCAGTCCTTCGTCGCACGCAAGAACAGCGGCCTGATGGACGAGGTCGACACCGCCATCGACACCCTGCGTGACAACGGCACCATCGCCGAGATCTCGAAGAAATACTTCGGCAGCGACGTCGCGGCACCCACCGCCGACACCGCGGCGCCGGTGAGCGAGGACGCAGGCACCACTGCACCGTCGAAGATGCAGTTGGTACTGGACAACCTGTGGCCGATGCTCGAGGCGACGGTCACCATGACGATTCCGCTGACCGCCATCAGTTTCGTTGTGGGACTTGTCATCGCCCTCGCCGTGGCACTCGCCCGAATCTCGTCGATCAAGCCCCTCGCCGCAGTGGCCCGGTTCTACGTCTCGATCATTCGCGGCACTCCCCTGCTGCTGCAGCTGTTCATCATCTTCTACGGCCTACCGCAGTTCGGCATCGTGATCTCGCCGTTCCCGGCGGCGGTCGTCGCGTTCTCGCTCAATGTGGGTGGCTATGCGGCCGAAGTGATTCGTGCTGCGATCCTGAGCGTGCCGAAGGGCCAGTGGGAGGCCGCGCAGACGATCGGAATGGGATACCGAACCACGTTGCAGCGCATCGTGCTTCCGCAGGCACTGCGCACCGCGGTACCCCCGCTCTCGAACACGTTGATCTCGCTGGTCAAGGACACCTCGCTGGCATCGACCATCCTGGTGACCGAGCTGTTGCGCGTTGCGCAGCTTGCCGCGGCACCGACCTTCGACTTCTTCACGCTGTACTCCGTTGCCGCCCTGTACTACTGGGTGATCTGCATCATTCTCTCGTTCTTCCAAGGCAAACTCGAAGTCCGACTCGACAGGTACGTGGCGAAATGACAGACCTGCTGGAAGTATCCGCACTGAAGAAATCGTTCGGGCCCATCGAGGTGTTGAAAGACGTCTCGTTCACCGTGCCGTCCGGCACCGTCACCGTCATCATCGGACCCTCCGGCTCCGGCAAGACCACGGTGTTGCGATCACTGAACGCCCTCGACCGAGCCGACGCCGGACTGATCCGCATCGGCGAGGTCTCGGTCGACTTCTCCGAGCCGGTGGACGCCGCGCGACTGCGACATTTCCGTGCACAGAGCGGCATGGTTTTTCAGAGCCACAACCTGTTTCCGCACAAGACCGTACTGCAGAACATCATCGAGGGACCGGTGATCGTGCAGAAGCGGGCCAAGGACGACGCGATTCGCGACGCACACGCGATCCTCGACCAGATCGGCCTCGACGCCAAGTCCGATCAGTACCCGTTCCAGCTTTCCGGTGGCCAACAGCAACGCGTCGGAATCGCCCGAGCCCTCGCCTTGCACCCCAAATTGATGTTGTTCGACGAGCCGACCTCCGCACTCGATCCCGAACTCGTCGGCGAAGTACTCGGCGTCATCAAAGGCCTTGCCGCCGAGGGTTGGACGATGGTGATCGTCACCCACGAGATCCGCTTCGCCCAACAAGTGGCCGATCAGGTGTTGTTCCTCGAGAACGGCGTCGTCGTCGAACGCGGCACGCCCGAGCAGGTTCTCGCGAACCCGACCGAGCCCCGCACTCGTCAGTTCCTGCAGCGGATTCTGGCGTAAAGGGGCTGCGCCCCATGTGAGTGGAGCCTGCGGAACGAATCCGTCGAGGCATGTGAGTGGAAACTCGTAGCAGGGGTCGAGTTTCCGCTCACGTGCGGCGGAGCCGCGCTAGAGGTGCGGCAGCACCTTGTCCAAAGTGATAGGCAGATCGCGGACACGCACGCCGGTGGCGTTGTAGACCGCATTGCCGATCGCGGCCGGAGACCCGACGGTTCCGATCTCGCCGATTCCCTTACCGCCCATGGGGGCGAGCTCGGAGTCGACCTCCTCCACCCACACGGCCTCGATGTCGGTGACGTCCGCGCACGCCGGGATGTGATATTCGGCGAGGTCGTGGTTGGCGAAACCGCCGAATTCGTGATCGGTGATGCCCTTCTCCATCAATGCCATGCCGAGCCCGAAGGTCATGCCGCCGATGAGCTGAGAGCGAGCCAGCCGCGGATTCATCACCGCGCCGATGCCGAACACACCCAGCATCCGACGTACCCGTACCTCGCCGGTATCGACATCGACCGCCACCTCCGCGAACTGAGCACCGAAAGCCATGCGCGCCAATTCTTTCTGGTTCTCGAGGTCCTCGGTGGTATCGGCCTCGGCCTCGTTTCCGGGCTGGAAATCGCCCTGGTCTCGCAACGCCCGGCACGCCTTGGTGACGGCCCAGCCCCAGGACGAGGTGCCCGACGAGCCGCCGGCACCGGGTGCGGTCGGTAATGCACTGTCACCCAGTTCGAGTGTGACGGCATCCGCGTCGACCTCGAGGGCATCGGCGGCGATCTGACGCAGCACCGTGCGTGCACCCGTTCCGATATCGGACGCAGCGACGGAGACCGTGATCGTGCCGTCCTGTTCGACACGAGCAGCCGCAGTACTCGGAGAGATCAGTACCGGGTAACTCGCTGTCGAAACGCCCATTCCGAGCAGAGTGTTGCCCTCTCTGCGCCGGCCGGGCGTGGCGTCCCGACGATCCCAGCCGAACCTCTCTGCCCCTTCACGGAGGCACTGCACCACACTGCGGGAGCTGAACGGATTCCCGCTCGCGGGATCGACATCGGGTTCGTTGCGGATGCGGAGCTCGATCGGGTCGATTCCGGTGGCGGCCGCCAACTCGTCGATCGCCGTCTCGACGACGAACATGCCCGGTGCCTCGCCCGGGGCCCGCATCCACCGCGGCGTGCCCACGTCCAACGGAGCGAGCCGGTGCGTCGTAGTGCGATTCGGCGACGCGTAAATGTGCCGAGTCGACTCCGAAGTCTGCTCGCAGAACTCGAAGATGGTGCTGGTCTGCTGGAAGGAGTCGTGCGCGATGGCCTGCAGAATGCCCTTCGAATCACAGCCCAGCCGAACATGATTGACCGTCGGAGTGCGGTATCCGACGACATCGAACAACGCCTGTCTGGGCAGGGCCAGTTTGACCGTCCGGCCGGTGCGCCGCGCAGCCATAGCAGCGAGCACCGCGTTGGATCGAGTACTGCCTTTCGATCCGAAGCCGCCGCCCACGTTCTCGGCCACCACTCGCACGTTCTCGGACTCGAGGCCGAACGCCGCGGCGAGATCTGACTGCACACCCGACGGTGCCTGCGTCGAGTCCCACACCGTCAACACGCCGTCGGACCACTGCGCTGTGGTTGCATGAGGCTCCATCGGACTGTTGTGCATGGGGGCAGTCGAATACCACTGGTCGACAACGTAATCCGCCGTTTTCAGGGCTGCATCGACGTCTCCGACGGTGACGTCGGTGGGGAACCCCGCGTTGACGGTCTCCGGTGCGTACAGAGAATCGAGCTCGGCCGTCAAGGTGTTGTTCGGCTCGCGCACATCGCGGTACCGCACCTGCACGCGGCCGGCAGCATCTCGCGCGGCCTGCAGCGAATCTGCCACCACCACGGCCACGACCTGGCCGCGGTAGGCGACGGAATCGGACTGCAACACATGCAGTTCGGCGTCTTCGACGTCACCCAACTTTTCGGCGTTGCCGTGCCACAGCACCGCATGCACCGACGGATCGCTGGAGGCCCCGTTGTCGAGCGCGACGTGCTCGACAGTTCCGACGGGAACCGTCGCGGGCACATGCCAGGCGTACAACTGCCCGGTGACCGGCGGCTGCTCCACGGCGTAGCGGGCTCGGCCGGTGACCTTGTCGACGGACTCCGTGCGCGCAATCGACTGTCCGATCGATGCAGTCATGACCGATCTCCCAGTTCGTCGTGGGTACCCTGCGTCGCCAATTCCGTCAGGGTGCGCGTCACCAGATTGGTGACCAGTGGAACTTTGAAGGCATTGTCTCGCAACGGCTCTGCCGCTCGCAGTTCTTCGGTGATCGCAGCCCGGAACGACGCCTCGTCGGGGGCAGTACCGAGCAATGCATGTTCGGCGGTTCGGGCTCGCCACGGTCTGTGCGCGACGCCGCCCAACGCGATCGACACGCCGCGGACAACTCCGTCCTCGACGTCGAGCACGGCACCGATGGACGCCACCGCGAACGCGTACGACTGCCTGTCCCGCACCTTCCGGTACGTCGAGACAGTGCCGTCGGCCGGCTTCGGAATCTCGATGGCCGTGACGATTTCGTCCCGAGCAATCGTATTGTCTCGCGTCGGATCATCGCCGGGCAGTCGATAGAACTCGTCCACCTCCAGCGTCCGCTCACCGTCGACACCACGAACGACGATGCGCGCGTCGAGGGCAGACAACGCGACCGCCATATCCGACGGATGCGTCGCCACGCAGGCCTCCGACGCACCGAGAATCGCGAGATTTCGATGCTCTCCGCCCCGTGCGGGACAACCCGAACCGGGTTCGCGCTTGTTGCACGGCTTGGATGCGTCCATGAAGTACACGCATCGGGTGCGCTGGAACAGGTTGCCGCCGGTTGTCGCCATGTTGCGAAGCTGGCCCGAGGCCCCGGAGAGCACCGCCCGCGACAGCACCGGATATCGCTGGCGGACGACCGGATGCACCGCCAGGTCGCTGTTGGATACTCCGGCACCGATCCGCAGCGCCCCGTCGTCGGACACGTCGATGTCGTGGAGCGGCAATCGGGTCACATCGATCAGCTCGGACGGGGCGGCCACACCCAGCTTCATCAGATCCACCAGATTGGTACCGCCGCCGAGCAGCATCGCGTTCTCGTCCCCCGCGAGACGTTCGAGAGCGTCGTCGATGGCAGTGGCGGCCCGATACTCGAAGGTTCTCATGACGCGTCCTGCACCGCGGGAACGATGTTCGCGTACGCACCGCAGCGACACAGGTTGCCGCTCATACGCTCTCGCACTTCGCCGGAATCGAGTTCGACATCGGTGGCCTCGAGGTCCTCGGTCACCGCGCTCGGCCACCCCTGTTTCGCCTCCTCGATCACCGCGACCGCCGAGCAGATCTGCCCCGACGTGCAGTAACCGCACTGGAACGCGTCCCGGTCGACGAACGCCTGCTGCACTGGATGCAGAGTGTCGCCGTCGGCCAGGCCCTCGACCGTGGTGATCTCGCGATCGCTCTGCGCGACGGCGAACGTGAGGCAACTGTTGATCCGGCGACCGTCGACCAGAACGGTGCAGGCACCGCACTGGCCGTGATCGCACCCCTTCTTGGCCCCGACGAGATCGAGATTTTCGCGAAGTGCGTCGAGCAGAGTGGTTCGGGTGTCGCAGTCGATCTCACGATCGGTGCCGTTGACCCGGAGTGTGACGTGGCTCATGCTCGGTCACATACCCGAGGCATGAGCCACCAAACGCTCGAGCCGGCGGGTCGTGCGTCAGCGCTTGCCCTTGTACTTCCCGCCGCCGCGCGGACCACCACTGCGTCCGGGGGGACCGGAGTCGGGTTGCAGCTGAATCAGCACGCCACTGATGCGGGTGCGTCGCAACGCCTCGACCGTCTCATCGGCGAGATCGGCCGGCAACTCGACGAGCGAATGGTCGGGTCGAATGCTGATGTGCCCGAAGTCGCTTCGACGCAGACCACCTTCGTTGGCGATGGCACCGACGATGGCCCCCGGGGCCACGTGATGACGCTTGCCGACGCTGATGCGATAAGTGGCCATCTCCTGGCCGGTCTTCCGGTGATGCGAGCTGGCCGCATCCTCGTCGAACGTGCGCGGCGGCCGCGGCTCACGGGGCTCGCGCGGTGCCCGCGGCGGGGCAGGCGGCTCCGGCTTGAGCAGGAAGGCTTCGCCGTCGCGCGACTGGATGGCCAGCGCTGCCGCGATGTCGACCAAGGGCACGTCGTGCTCGCGCTCGTAGTCCTCGATCAAACGACGGAACAGAGCCAGATTCTCGTTGCCGAGGCTCTCGGTGATCGAATCCTTGAACTTCGTCACTCGCTGCGCATTGACGTCGTCGACGCTGGGCAACTGCATCTCGGTGATCGGCTGCCGCGTCGCACGTTCGATCGCCTTGAGCAGGTGGCGCTCCCGCGGTGCGACGAACAACAGAGCCTGACCGGCTCTGCCGGCGCGGCCGGTACGTCCGATGCGGTGCACGTAGGACTCGGTGTCGTGCGGGATGTCGTAGTTGATGACGTGCGAGATCCGGTCCACGTCGAGACCACGAGCCGCCACATCGGTGGCCACCAGAATGTCGATCTGACCATTCTTGAGCTGACCGATGGTGCGCTCACGCTGAGCCTGCACGATGTCGCCGTTGATCGCGGCGGCCGAGAATCCCCGTGCGCGCAGCTTCTCGGCAAGCTCTTCGGTGGCCTGCTTGGTGCGCACGAACATGATCATGGCCTCGAACTCTTCGACCTCGAAGATACGAGTGAGCGCCTCGAGCTTGCGCTGATGCGCCACCTGGACGTAGCGCTGAGTGATGTTCGGTGCCGTCGACGTCTTGGTCTTGACGGTGATCTCCACCGGATCGTGCAAGTACTGCTTGGAGATCTTGCGGATCGCAGCCGGCATCGTGGCCGAGAACAACGCGACCTGCTTGTACTCGGGAGTGTCGGAGAGGATGCGCTCGACGTCCTCCTGGAAACCCATCTTGAGCATCTCGTCGGCCTCGTCGAGCACCAGGTACTCGAGACCGGACAGGTCGAGGGTGCCCTTCTCGAGGTGATCGATGACGCGGCCGGGGGTGCCGACGATGATCTGCGCGCCCTTGCGCAGACCGGACAGCTGAATGCCGTACGCCTGACCGCCGTAGATGGGCAGGATGTGCAGACCCGGAATGTGGGTGGCGTACTTGCCGAACGCCTCGGCCACCTGCAGTGCCAGCTCACGCGTCGGTGCCAGCACCAGGGCCTGCGGCGTTCGACGCGAGACGTCGAGACGAGACAGGATCGGCACCGCGAACGCGGCCGTCTTACCCGTACCGGTCTGGGCCAGGCCGACGACGTCGTTACCCGCCATCAAGGGTGGGATCGTGGCCGCCTGAATGGGCGACGGGCTCTCGTAGCCGACGTCCCGCAGGGCCTTCAGGACCCGCTCGTCTATACCGAGATCGGCAAAAGTGATGTCGTCATCCGCCGTCGAAGGCGACTCGCCTGCGGGGACGGGAGGGGGCGAACTCGTCTCGTCAGACGTCACGGCGGCATCCTGATCAGATTCTGAAGTGCTCATATACAACCGAGTTTAGTACCTGCTCGGCCCCCACGACTCCTTCTGCGCTGATCAGGTGACGAAAACAGCGGCGGTAGCGACAGGTGCGAGCGGCCGCACGTCGGTGTCCCGACGGAGACGTACGACCGCACACCGTTATGTTGTACTCCGAGTCACACTCACCTCCGCCGAAATTGGCCCAAAATTTCGCAAACCGGACAACCTCGGTGGTGCGTTACGGACCGGGATGTGATGAAATGCACAACTACCACGCTATTTATCCGTAAGGGGTCCAGCAGTGCGCGAATATTCTGTGCCGGCGTCGTTCACCATTCCCGACGACGCTTCCATGGCCGACACCGTCTTCCGGTACCAAAAGGAATCGCCGAACCTCGTACCGTTCCAGCGCCTCGTGAACGGCACCTGGACCGACATCACCGCAGGTAAGTTCGCCGACGAGGTCACCGCGGTGGCCAAGGGCCTGATCGCATCGGGCATCGAACTCGGTGACCGTGTCGCCATTCTCAGCGCGACGCGATACGAATGGGTCGTTCTCGACTACGCCATCTGGACTGCGGGCGGATGCACCGTCGCGATCTACGAGACCTCCTCGGCCGACCAGGCCCAGTGGATCCTCGAGGACTCGGCGACGAAGTTGCTCGTCGTCGAAACCGCGAAGCATGCGTCGGCCCTCAAAGAGGTCACCGAAGGTGCCCAGGATCTGCGCGAGGTACTCCAGATCGACGGCGGTGCCATCGACGAGCTGACCACCCGCGGCGCGGGAGTGAGCGACGAGGACGTGCACACCCGTCGGCACCAGGTCACCGCCGCGTCCCCTGCCACCCTGATCTACACCTCGGGCACCACCGGCCGCCCCAAAGGCGTGCAGCTCACGCACGCGAACTTCTACGCCGAGGTCCAGGCCACCCAGATCGCCTTGCACGACTCCATGCGCGAGGGCAACCGCACCCTGATGTTCCTCCCGATGGCGCACGTGTTCGCCCGCGCGGTGTCGTTCGGCTCGTTCGAGTCGAAGGTGACCGTGGGCCACACCTCGGACGTATCGACCCTGGTGGATCAGTTCGCCGTCTTCAAGCCGAACTTCATTCTCTCGGTGCCGCGCGTGTTCGAGAAGGTCTACAACTCGGCCAAGCAGAAGGCACACGACGGCGGCAAGGGCAGCATCTTCGACAAGGCCGCCGCGACGGCCATCGAGTGGAGCGAAGCCCAGGAGAAGGGCGGCGCAGGCCTGGTACTGGGCCTCAAGCACGCCGTCTTCGACAAGCTCGTCTACTCCAAGCTGCGGGCTGCCCTCGGTGGCAACTGCGACCGTGCGGTCTCGGGCGGTGGCCCCCTCGGCGCTCGCCTCGGCCACTTCTTCCGCGGCGCAGGCGTCCCGGTCTACGAGGGCTACGGACTGACCGAAACCAGCGCGGCCGTCACCGTCAACACCACCAAGGAACAGCGCGTCGGCACCGTGGGCAAGCCCATCGACGGCCACTCGGTGAAGGTCGCCGAGGACGGCGAACTGCTACTCAAGGGCCCGGTGGTGTTCAGCGGCTACTGGCACAACGAGAAGGCCACCGCCGAAGCGATCGTCGACGGCTGGTTCCACACCGGTGACCTCGGCGCGATCGACCAGGAAGGCTTCGTCTCGATCACCGGCCGCAAGAAGGAAATCATCGTCACCGCAGGCGGCAAGAACGTCGCGCCCGCAGTACTCGAGGACGCCCTGCGCGCCAACGCGATCATCAGCCAGTGCCTCGTCGTCGGCGACGCCAAGCCGTTCATCGGTGCCCTGATCACCCTCGACCCCGAGGCGATGCCGGGTTGGCTCGAACGCCACAACCTCTCCGCCGACATCCCGTTCTCGGAACTGTCCAAGAACGCCGACCTCGTCGCTGAAATCGACAAGGCCGTGGCCGAGGCCAACAAGAAGGTCTCGAACCCGGAGCAGATCAAGAAGTACACGATCCTCGAGAACGACTTCACCGTCGAAACCGGGGAGCTCACCCCGACGATGAAGCTCAAGCGCAACATCATCCACTCCGAGCGTGGCAGCGACATCGAGGCCATCTACTCGTAGAGCCGAGCGATACCGGAAGGGCCCGACGCGATCGTCTCGCGTCGGGCCCTTTCTCGGCTCTCGGGTCAGGACATGTGCTCGTCGAGAAACTCCGCGACCGCCAGCGTCACCTGCAGGTGAATCTTCTCGTGCAGCAGGTCGTGACCGCCGTCGTCGAACTCGCGCAGGGACGCGTCGGGCACGCCGTCGATCCACTCGCGTACCGCGTCGATCGGAGCCAGGCGGTCGTCGACACCGTGAACCGCAAGGATCGGGATCACGTTGTCGGAGAGGTCGTCGGAGGCACCCGTCACGGATTTCGGGGTGCCGCACAGCACGGCGCACCGGACGGCTTCCGGATGCGCGCCGAGGGCGGCAATGGCCGTCGCCGCACCCAGCGAGTGCCCCATCAGCGCAAACGACAATTCGGGATGCTCTGCCTCGGCGATATCGAGCAGCTGAAGTGCATTCTGAGCCAGGCCAGGAATCTGAGCCGCGTCGGTCAACTCGCCTTCGGTCAGACCGTGGCCGACATGATCGACCGCCCACACGTCCACTCCTCGTCCGTTCAGAACCCGGGCGAACCGGTGATAGTGACCGCTGTTCTGACCGAGACCATGGAGGAACACGAGACCGAAACGAGCATCGGGAACGGTCCAGTTTCGGTAATGGACAGCACCGGTGGCTCCGTCGAAAAATGGCATTCGATCATTTTGCCTCCTCTCGTCGGCATCCGCGCGCAACGTGACCGGCGCCGCTGTCGTCGATGGCTAGGGTGGGCAGTTGTGTTCCTCCTCGGCGATCGGGTCGTCTACAGCGCCAGCGACCTCGCAGCAGCAGCGTCCTGCGAATTCGCATTGCTCCGCCGACTCGACGGACTGACCGGACTGATTCCCCGCGCTGTCGCCGAACCCGACCCCATGCTCGATCGCACCTCCGCACTCGGATTCGAGCACGAACGGCGTCAACTGGCGGCCTTCGAGCAGCGTCACCCCGGCGGCGTCCTGACGATGGACCGACCGGGACGCACCGCCCAGGAGTTGGCGGACGCCGCCTGGGCAACATTCACCGCACTGACAGCGCGCACGCCCGTGGTGTACCAGGCGACCTTCTTCGACGGCCGATTCCTTGGCTTCTGCGACTTTCTGGTGGCCGAGGGTCCCGGCTACGGCGTGTACGACACCAAGTTGTCGCGGCACGCGAAGGTGCCGGCGTTGCTGCAACTGGCGGCCTACGCCGATGCACTGCAGGCCGGCGGAGTCACCCCGAGCGATCAGGTGCACCTGATGCTCGGCGACGGCAGCGACTCCGCGCACTCGCTCACCGAGATCCTTCCGGTCTACCGGCAGTCGCGCGAGCATCTGCAACACATTCTCGACGAGCACCACGCCGAGGGCACCGTCGTCGATTGGTTCGATTCCAGATACTCCGGATGCGGACAGTGCGAGGCCTGCACGGTCGAAGTGGAGCAGCACCGAGATTTGGTTCTCGTCGCAGGCATGCGCGCGAGCACGCGGGAGAAGCTACTCGACGCGGGAATCACGACGGTGGACGAGCTGGCGGCGTCGACGGGAACGGTCGACGGGATGTCCACCCGCACCGCGGCGAGCCTGCGCGCCCAGGCCGCGCTTCAGGTACGCCAGGAACGCAGCGGCGCAGCCGAATTCGAGATCTTCGACGCCGACGCACTCGGGGTGATCCCCGAACCCGATCCGGGCGACATCTTCTTCGACTTCGAGGGCGACCCGTTGTGGGCGGAGGCCGGAAGCACGGAATGGGGGCTCGAGTACCTGTTCGGCGTCTACACCGCCGATGGCGACTTTCGTCCGTTCTGGGCGCACGATCGCGCGCAGGAACGCCGCGCACTGATCGACTTCCTCGACTACGTCTCCGCACGCCGCGCCGACTACCCGAACATGCACGTCTACCACTACGCGCCCTACGAGAAGACCGCGCTGCTGCGTCTGGCCGGGCGGTACGGAGTGGGCGAAGACGCCGTGGACAACCTGTTGCGGGACAGCGTGTTGGTGGACCTGTATCCCGTCGTGCGGTCGGCGGTGCGCATCGGAGCGCGGTCCTACAGCATCAAGAAGCTCGAACCGCTGTACATGCCCGCCGCGCGCGGCGGAGACGTCACCGACGCCGCCGCGTCGATCGTCGAATACGCGAACTGGTGTGATCTCCGGGATCAGGGCAAGGACACCGAGGCCGCCGCTCTGCTGGCGGACATTGCCGAATACAACCGTACCGACTGCGAATCGACTCTGCGACTGCGTGACTGGTTGCTCGAACGCGCATCGGACGCCGGTGTGACACCGCGGGTGAACCCGGAGCTCGACCTGGACAACAGTGCCTCCGACACCGCGAGCCCGCTGGAACTCGAACTTGCCGAGTATGCGGGCCTACCGTGGGACCGCACTGCGACGCAGCAGGCCGTGGCCCTGTTCGCCGGAGCCATCGGCTACCACCGCCGCGAACGAAAGCCGTTCTGGTGGGCTCACTTCGATCGACTGACGCATCCGATGGACGAGTGGCCCGATGCGGCGGACGTCTTGAAGGTCGAACGCGCCGAGCTGGTGCACGACTGGAAGAAAACGGCACCCACGCAGCGAGTACTGAGACGACAGATCAAGCTGCTGGGGCATCTGAGCAACGGCGTGCTCTCGGGCTCGAAAGTCAAACTCCTGTACGACGAACCGGCTCCGAAAGGGCTGCCGAAGCAACAGCCGCATCACCGGGCGACCACGTCGGTCGAGATCGTGGAGTCCGGCTACGAGGGCACCCTCG
Source organism: Rhodococcus sp. PSi06 (assembly GCF_054960675.1). Classification (NCBI taxonomy): domain Bacteria; kingdom Bacillati; phylum Actinomycetota; class Actinomycetes; order Mycobacteriales; family Nocardiaceae; genus Rhodococcus; species Rhodococcus sp. PSi06. Next base: position 187,219 of record NZ_JBHNYO010000010.1, on the reverse strand, counting down.
ACGTGGTCGTGGTGCAGGAGAACCTCCGCAAGGGCGTCACCGAATACACCGACTTTCCCATGGCGACGGCACCGGAACCGCCGCCGGCGACCAAGTATCTCGAGGAGGCGATCACCGCCGTGGCCACTGCGGTCGGTGCCGCCCTACCGCACCTTCCGCGGACGGCCGTCGCCGATCTGCTGACGTTGTCTGCGCCCCGAACCCGTTCCGGTACCGGCCTTCCCGAGGTACAGGGGAGTAACTACGCAGCAGCGGTCACCGCAGCGCTACTGGATCTGAACAACTCGTACGTGGCTGTGCAGGGCCCACCGGGGACCGGAAAGACCTACACCGCCGCGCGCGTGATCGCCGAGCTGGTCGATGTCCATCATTGGCGCATCGGGGTGGTGGGCCAGTCCCATCACGTGGTGAACAATCTGCTCGACACCGTCGTGGCGGCCGGCGTGGACCCGGCCAAGGTGGGCAAGAAGGCCCCGACCACCCACACAGTCGTCGAACCCACGGACTACTCCCGCTTCGTGACCGACGCCGAAGAGGGCTGCGTCATCGGCGGCACCGCGTGGGACTTCTCCAACCCCGGCCGAATTCCGCGCGAGGCCCTGGATCTGCTCGTCGTCGACGAGGCGGGACAGTTCTCGCTGGCCAACACCATCGCCGTGGCGGTCTCGGCACGCAACCTGCTGCTGCTCGGCGACCCGGCGCAGTTGCCGCAGGTGAGCCAAGGGACCCACCCCGAACCCGTCGACGAATCCGCCCTGGGCTGGATCGCCGACGGACACCCGACGCTGCCCACGGATCGCGGGTACTTTCTGGCCACGACATGGCGGATGCATCCGGATCTGTGCGCGCCCGTCTCGGCGCTGTCCTACGAGGGCAGACTGCAGTCCAACGAAGCTGTCACTCGGGCTCGTTCGCTGTCGGGGCTGGATCCCGGCCTGCACGTCGTCCTCGTGGACCACCACGGTAACTCCACGGACTCGGCGGAAGAAGCCGACGAGATCGTCGCGCGAGTACAGGGCCTCCTGGGTCGCTCGTGGACCGACCCCGCATCGTTCGACGGCGTACGCCCGCTGGGGCAATCCGACTTCCTGGTCGTCGCGGCCTACAACGCTCAGGTCGCCGTCATCCTCGAGCGACTCCAAGCGGCCGGCCTCGACGACGTCTCGGTGGGAACCGTCGACAAATTCCAGGGCCGACAGGCACCGGTGGTGTTGATCTCCATGGCCGCGTCGGCGATCGAGGACGTGCCACGCGGCATGGGCTTTCTGCTCTCGCGCAACCGTCTCAACGTCGCCGTCTCACGCGGTCAATGGGCCGCGATCCTGATCCGGTCGCGAGCACTGACGCAGTACCTACCGTCGACGCCGGCCGGACTAATCACCCTCGGGACGTTCATGAGCTTGTGCGAGAACGAAATTCAGCCGAAGGCCATGCCCTCGCCGCGATAGGTGGGCACCGCCTCCACGGACCCGTCGGCGTGCACCAGGTGCAGGGTGTCGAATCGCTCGCACAGCTCGCCCGCCTTCGCGTGCCGGAACCAGACACGATCGCCGATCTGCACCGCGTCGGCGCCGCTCACCGGGGTCTGCACCTCACCCGCACCCTCGTTACGCAGGAGCTTCAATCCCGACGTGACCACGCCGGCAGCCTTTTTCGACCACGCGACCGGCCGCGGCGATCGAGATCCCGACGCCGGACCCGACGCGATGTAGCCACCACCGAACACTGTCGCGATCTGTGGGGTCGGCTTGCGCACCACGGGCAGCGCGAAGAACAGCGACGGTTCGGCCGAGAACGTGCGATAGCGATCGAACAGCGTCGGCGCGAACAGACCCGACCCGGCGGTGACCTCCGTGACGACCGGATCGGCCGCCGAGAAATCGATCGACCCGGTACCACCACTGTTGACGATCTCCAGGTGACCCACCGCCGCAGTCACTGCCTCCACCACTGCCGTTCTGCGGCCGGAGATCTCGCGGGCGGAGAACGATTTCATCCATTCCACCGCGACGTTGGAATCGGGCACGCCGGCGATCTGCGCCTCGTAGAACATCAGACCCACGACCCGGAACCCGCGCGACTGCGCCTCCCGCGCGAAGGCGGCCACCTGCTCGGGATCGCGCAGCGGAGAACGCCTGACCCCGATGTGCAGCGGCCCGATCCGCAGCGAGGCATCGACGTCGATACAGATACGCGGCTTGAGAAGATCGCTACCGGTGGCGTCGCGCACGATGTCCAATTGCGCGACGTCGTCGACCATCAGGGTGATGCGACCCGACAGAACCCGGTCGTTGACCACCTCGGCGAGGGCGGTGCGGTCGACACTCGGATACCCCATCAGGATGTCGTCGACTCCGTGACGCGCAAGCCACACGGCCTCACGCAGCGAGTACGCCATGACCCCGCTCACGCCGTCGGTTGCCAGGATCCGATCGAGGACGGCTCGGCAGCGAACCGACTTGCTGGCGATCCGAATCGGCACGCCCTTCGCGCGCGCTCGCAGCGCCGCCGCATTGGCGTCGAGAGCAACCGAATCGACTGCAGCCAATGGAGATTCGAGACTCTCGGTAGCAGCGGCTATGCGAGACAGTGGTGTCGTGTCGGGAGTGACGACACCGGCGATCGAACTCATACGTCAACATTCCTTCGTCGTCGTGGCCGGGCCGACACAGTCAAACACTCCGCAGCCGAGAAGTCCCGGCGAGTGCTCACCGGTCCAGGGCTTTGCCCGCGATCAGCCCGGACAGGTCGTCGATCTGCGCCAGCACCTCGAGGTCGTCGCCGTCGACCAGCCACCGCAGCACCAGCCCGTCGAGAGTGGCCATCCCGAAACGCGCGATCGACTCCACCGGCTCGAGCCATCTCGTGCCGGTGTGATCGGAGCACTTCTCGAAGAACAACCGGGCCTCGGAGTCCCGGATGCGGTACTGACCGTTGGCAATTTCGGCGGCGGTGGCCGACCCGAGCGCTCGATGCCGAAGCAGGTAGGTCTTGATCTCGTACGCGAGCAACTGCCGATCCGGCGACTTCTCGATCAAGAACCACACCGCGCTCAGTCCGCCGTGCACCAGCTCTCGCAGACCGCGAACTCCGGGCAATTCTCGAGTTCCGACGGCGCTGTCCAGTGCGGCGTGGAGGATCTCCGTCACGTCGACGATGAGGTGCTCCCCCATCGCGATCACCAGATCCTGCTTGGTCTCGAAGTGATACTGCACGATGCCCTTGGTGACATCTGCGTACTCCGAGAGCGCGCGCACCGTCAGGGACTCGATACCCACCCGCTCGGCGACGTCGATCGCCGCCTGCACCAGTTGTGCGCGTCGCACATCCGCGGGCAGCCTCGCTTGCATCACCCGATACTAGGGCGCGGCCACCGTCTGTGCCGCCGTATGCCCATGCCGGAACGACCTGAGGTTTTGTTTCGGGGGTGGGATAGTGATGCGGTGGTCGAGCGGCATTGGGAGAACTGGGCAGGTAATCAACACGCATTTCCGGTGCTTCGAGCCGAACCGTCGTCGGTGGACGAGCTGCGTACGGTTCTACGGAACGCCGTGGATACAGCACGGTCGGTGCGATGCGTCGGAGCCGGTCACTCCTTCACTCCGATCGCCGTGACCGACGGAGTTCAGATCGGCCTCGACGCGGTGCGCGGGATCGAATCGGTGGTCCGCGACGACGACGGCGGCGCCCGGGTGACGGTGTTCGCCGGCACTCGGCTGCGCGAGCTGACCGCCGGGCTCTGGGACCTCGGGCTGGCCATGACCAACCTCGGCGACATCGACGAACAATCCGTCGCCGGCGCGATCTCCACGGGCACGCACGGAACCGGAGCCCGTTTCGGCGGCATCGCCACCCAGGTGCACGCGCTGGAACTGATGACCGCAGACGGTGAGCTGGTGCAGTGCTCTCGCGAGGAGAACACCGAGCTGTTCGACGCGGCCCGCGTCGGGCTCGGTGCACTCGGCGTGATCACGAGGGTCACGCTGGACTGCGTGCCGGCCTTCGCGCTGCTTGCCGTCGAGGAGCCATCGACGTTGCGGGCCACCCTCGCCGAGCTCGACGCCACCGTCGCGGGTACCGACCACTTCGAGTTCTACTGGTTTCCGCACACCGACCGAGTGCTGACCAAACGCAACACCCGCCTGCCCGGTGACGCCGTACTGCGTCCGCTGGGGAAGGTGCGTTCCTACCTCGACGACGAGTTGCTGTCCAACACGGTGTTCGAGGGCCTCAACCGCCTGGTGACGCGCATGCCTGCCGTGATCCCGCGGCTGAACGCGGTCTCGGCCCGGGCGTTGTCGGCTCGCGAGTACAGCGACCGCTCGTACCGGGTGTTCGCATCCTCGCGCACCGTCAGATTCGTCGAGATGGAATATGCGGTGCCGGCAGCCGAGATCGGCTGGGTGCTGGGCGAGGTGGATCGCTGGCTCGACCGGTCTTCGACGACCGTCGCGTTCCCGGTGGAAGTGCGCTTCGCCGCCGCCGACGACATCTGGCTCTCCACGGCCTACGGACGCCCGACGGCCTACATCGCCGTGCACCAATACCACCGCCGCGATCACCGCGACTACTTCGACGCCGTCGAATCCATCTGCCGGAGCGTCGGCGGCCGACCGCACTGGGGGAAGCTGCACTCCCTCGGTAGTACGGAGCTGCGCGATACCTACGAGCACTTCGACGACTTCGTGTGCATCCGCGATTCCGTGGACCCGCACGGGCTGTTCGGCAACGACTACCTGGATCACCTGCTGTTGTGAGCGGTATCTCGTAATCCGCTACGAAATACCGCGCACCACAGATTCGCTTACATTGGTGCGAGTGAGTACAGGAAAACGCGCGTTGTCCGGCATCATCGCCGCCGGAGTCGTCCTCGGCGTCGGCGAACTGATCGCCGTCCCCAGCGGACCGAACTCGTCCCCACTGACCGCCGTCGGGTCCTCGGCCGTCGACAACAGTCCGGCCCCGGTCCGTGAATGGGCCATCGACACGTTCGGCACCTCGGACAAGCTCGCCCTGTTCATCGGTATGGCCGTGGTGATCGGTGCTATCGCCGCAGCCGCCGGCATTGCTCGCAAGCCGATCGGTGCGGTGGTGTTCGCAGCACTGGGTGTACTCGGCGTCCTTGCAGCGGTGACGCGACCGGACGCCACCGCCTTCTACGCGGTCCCCACCATCGGCGGCGTCATCATTGGCATCGTCGTGCTGCACGCTCTCATCGGAGCCGCCGCCCCGGCGACCGAGGGGATGAACCGACGCAGCTTCCTGACGCTCGCCGCCGGTGCCGCGGTATTGGGCATCGTGGCCGGAACCGCCGGACGAATGCTCACCTCGGCGCGAGCCGTCACCGCAGATCGACTCGGCTTCATGCTTCCGACCCCCACCCCGCAAACGCCGATACCGGCCGCGGCAGACCTGCAGATCAACGGCCTCGCGTCGTACATCACCCCGAACGAGGACTTCTACCGCATCGATACCGCGCTGGTCGTGCCGCGGGTGGCGTCGGACACGTGGTCGCTGCGCATCCACGGCATGGTGGACCGCGAGATCGAATTGACGTTCGCCGATCTGGCCCAGCGGCAAGCGGTGGAGAAGACAGTCACGTTGACGTGCGTGTCCAACGTCGTCGGCGGCGAGCTCGTCGGCAACGCGACGTGGATCGGCTACCCGCTCAAGGACATTCTCGAGGAAGCGGGCATCTCACCCGACGCAGACATGGCCCTGTCGTCGAGCAGCGATGCCTTCACCGCGGGCACTCCCCTCGAGGTTCTGCTCGACGGCCGAGACGCGCTGTTGGCGGTCGGCATGAACGGGGCACCACTGCCCGTGGAGCACGGTTACCCGGCGCGAATGGTGGTCCCAGGACTGTACGGGTACGTCTCGGCGACCAAATGGGTCACCGACATCGAGATCACCCGATTCGACAAGGTCACCGCGTACTGGACCGACCGTGGCTGGGGTGTTCTGGGCCCGATCAAGACCGCCGCCCGCATCGACACTCCCCGGTCGGGTAGCTCCTTCGCCGCCGGGAAGACGGTGTTCGCCGGCGTCGCCTGGGATCAGCACACCGGTATCGAGGCCGTGGAAGTGCAAGTGGACGAGGGCAATTGGATGCCGGCGACCCTGTCGGAGGAGTACTCCAAGGACACGTGGCGGCAGTGGATGATCGAGCTCGATCTACCCGCCGGTCAGCACGCGATCCGGGCCCGAGCAACCAACTCCGCCGGCGAGCTGCAGACCAACAAGACTGCAGACACCGTCCCCGACGGAGCGACCGGCTACCCGAAGATCTCGGTGACGGCGACCTGATCTAGCTCGCTGGGAAGCTGGCACGGACCGAATTGTCCGCCAACTGCTTCCGCTCGTCCGCGGTGAGGCCCATGCCTGCTTCGAGGGCGGTGAAGTTGTCGTCCACATAGCCGCCGAAATAAGCGGGATCATCGGAGTTGATCGACACCGACAGCCCTCGCTCGAGCATCTGTCGAAGCGGGAGCTGCGCGACGTCGTCGATCACCTTGAGCCGAACATTGGACAGCGGGCAGACGGTGAGCGGGATCTGTTCCTCGACAAGCCGATTCACCAGCGCCTCGTCCTCCAGACACCGGACGCCGTGATCGATGCGCTCGACCTTCAGCAGATCCAGCGCCTGCCAGATGTAGTCGGGTGGGCCTTCCTCACCGGCGTGCGCCACCACGTGCAGACCTTCGGCGCGGGCCTTGGCGAACACGTCGACGAACAGCGACGGCGGGTAGCCGACCTCGGCGGAATCGAGACCGAGGCCGATGATCGGTGCCTTCATCGCCAGCAGATCGTCGAGCAATTGGTTGGCATGCAGCACCGGCTTGTCACGCAGGATCGAGGCGATCAACCCACTGGTGACGCCGAATTCGCGCTCGCTGGACGCGCACGCGTCGGCCAATCCCTCGACGACGGCGTCGAGGGGTACACCGCGCTCGGTGTGCGCCTGCGGGTCGAAGAAGATCTCCGCGCGCGTCACCCCGGCCTGCGCGGTGCGGCGGAAGTACGCGCGCGCCAGATCTGCGAAATCCTCGGCCGTGCGCAACACGGCCATGTTCGCGTAGTACAGATCGAGGAAGGACTGCAGGTCGGTGAACTCGTACTTCGCCTGCAGTTCGTCGATGTCCTTGTAGGGCAACGCGATTGCGTTGCGCTCGGCAAGATCGAAGATCAGCGCCGGTTCCAGCGACCCTTCGATGTGCAGGTGCAGTTCGGCCAGTTGATCGTTACTCACTCATACGATCCTACTTGCCGGTGTACGTCGCCTTCCCCGGGCCGACCTCGAGGAAGCTCGTCACCGCGCCGCGCAGATCCTCGGTCTCGAACAATGCGCCCGACACCTCCGAGGTGATGTCGTCTGCGTGCGCGATCCCACCCGAACGCCAGGCTGCCACAATCTGTTTCGTTGCCGCATGTGCGACGGTGGGGCCGTCGGCCAGCCGGTGCGTCAGCGCGAGTGCCGCGGCATCGACGTCGTCGTGGATCTGATTGACCACACCCCACTCCTTCAACTTCTGCGCGTCGTAGAGATCCCCGGTCATGACGAGCTCGCGGGCCCGACCCGAACCGGCTCGCTCGGCGAGACGCTGCGGCCCACCCATCGACGGTGTCAGCCCGACGACCGTCTCGACGAGACCGAACTTCGCCTTGGGTCCGGCGAGGATGATGTCGCAGGCCAGCGAGATCTCGAACGCCGCCGTCAACGTCAGCCCGTGCGCGGCGTAGATCACCGGGCACGGCAGCGCCTCCAGCGGATGCGCGATATCGGCGAACAAGCCGCGCCACAGATCGGCACCCTTGGCCGCGCTCAGACCTTGGAACACATGTACGTCCACGCCGGCCGAGTTGACCTTGCCCTCGGCGCGCAGCAGCACCGCACGCGGCGGATTCGCCACCAGCTCGGCGACGTTCGCGGCCACTGCGTCGAACATCGCCTGATCGAAAAGGTTGAGCGGACCGTGATCGAAGGTGAGCACAGCGATCTCTGCGCCGGCATCGGTGGTGGATCGAACGAGCGTAGTGGGTGCGTCAGCCATGTCTCGCATAGTGCCACACGTGTTCGGGGGCGTTGTTACCAACGAGTATTGTTCGCATGATTAGCCGTTACCGAGAGGAACAAGTAAGTGAAGCGCAGCCTGTTCGAGTCCGACCACGACGACTTCCGCGCATCGGTACGCGAGTTCGTCACCAGGACCATCACACCGGTCGAGGAAAAGCTCGTCGAACAGCGATACATCGACCGTGAGATCTGGCTCGAAGCGGGACGCAACGGCTTCCTCGGTCTCGAAGTGCCCGAGGAATACGGTGGCAGCGGAGCCGAGGACTACCGATTCAACGCCGTTCTCGGTGAGGAACTCGCTCGCTCGAGTGCCGCGGTGGCGTCGTGCTTCGGTATTCACGTGGACATCGTCGCGCCCTACCTCGTCAAACTCACCACCGAGGAACAGAAGAAGCGCTGGCTGCCCGGGTTCTGCAGCGGCGAGATCCTCACCGCCATCGCCATGACGGAACCCTCCGGTGGCTCCGACCTCGCGGCACTCAAGACCACCGCCGTCAAGGACGGCGACGACTACATCATCAACGGATCCAAGACATTCATCACCAACGGCAACTCCGCCGACCTCGTCATCGTCGCCACCCGCACGACGCCGGAGAAGAAGGCCAAGGGCATCACGCTCTTCGCCGTCGAGAACGGCACCGAAGGATTCACCCGCGGCCGCAAGCTCGACAAGGTCGGTCAGCCCGAATCCGATACCGCCGAACTGTTCTTCGAGAACGTTCGAGTGCCCAGCGCCAACATGATCGGCGAATTCGACGGCGGCTTCATCCACATGATGCAGCTGCTCCCCCAGGAACGCATCAGCTGCTCGGTGGCCAACCTCGGACACGTCCGGCCGATTCTCGACGAGACTCTGCAGTACGCCAAGGACCGCAAGGCCTTCGGTCAGCAGATCGGCTCGCTGCAGTGGAACAAGTTCCTGCTCGCCGAGCTGGTCACGAAACTCGATGTGGCACAGGCGTACATCGACAACTGCATCGCCGCCCACGGCCAGGGTGAGCTGACCGCCATCGACGCGGCCAAGGCCAAGTGGTGGAGCTCGCAGGTACAGAACGAGATCCTCGACCACTGCGTCCAGCTGCACGGCGGCTACGGCTTCATGAACGAATACCGCGCCGCGCGCGCGTGGAAAGACGCTCGCGTGACCAAGATCTGGGCCGGATCGAACGAGATCATGAAGGAACTGATCGGCCGGGACCTGGGGCTGTAGAGCGGCTTCGCCGCATGTGAGCGGAGCCTGCGGTCGTTCCGCAGGCTCCACTCGCACATGGTTACTTGAACGCGGGCCGGGCGTAGAAGCAGACCGCGATCATGCCGACGATCAACACCGCGGCAGGAAGAATCAGCGACTGCGCCATGGCGGCGGTGAAGCCGTCACGCAGCATCTCCGGCACTCGTCCGGCGAATTCGTTTGCACCCGAGGCGGATCCCTGTGCGGGAAGCTCGGCGGCCAGCCTCGACTGGATCAGCGCACCGATACCTGCGCTACCGAGAACCGATCCGATCATGCGGGTGGTGTTGTAGATTCCCGAACCGGCTCCCGCCTGACTCATCGGTAGATTACGAGTTGCCGTGGCCGCCAACGGCGACCAGATCAAGGCATTCGCCACACCCATTGCTGCGACGGGGAGCAACAACTTCCAGATCGCCGTCGTGGGCGTCATCTCGTAGGCGAACCACAGCAGCGACGCGGCGAGGATGAACAGTCCCGAGCCGGCGATATACCGCGGGTGGGTCTTGTCGACGAGCTTGCCGATGTTGGGCGCGAGCAGTCCGGTCAGCAGTGCCATCGGGACGAACAGCAATGCCGATCGAGTGGGCGTCAGACCGGTGACGCTCTGCGCGTAGAACATGATGGGTAGCATCATGCCGGCCGTCGCGAAACCCATTGCGGCGATACCGATGTTGGACAACGAGAAGTTACGGTCGCGGAACAGGGCCAGCGGTACCAACGGCTCGTTCTTGTTGACCGACTGCCAGTAGAGGAACCCGGCGAACACGAGGACACCGACACCGATGAGGAGCCAGACGCCGATACCCCAGTCGTACTTCTGCCCCTCCTGAATGCCGAACACGATGCAGAAGAGTCCGATGGCGCTGAGCGCGACACCGAGCAGATCGAACTTGTGATCGTTGGTCGGCAGCACCGGAACGAACTTCAGTGCCAAGGCAATTGCGATGATTCCGACGGGCACGTTGATGAAGAAGATCCATTCCCATCCCAGCGAGTCGACCAACACGCCGCCGAGAATCGGCCCGACGAGCGTCGCGACGCCGGCGACCGCGCCCCACGCCCCCATCGCCGTTCCACGCTTGTCGGCGGGGAACACGCGGGTGATCACCGCCATCGTTTGCGGAGTGATCATCGCCGCGCCGAGTCCCTGAACCGCGCGGGCCGCGATGAGCATCTCGATGGAACCGGACAGCCCACACCACACGGACGCGACGGTGAACAGCACGAGGCCTGCGATGTAGAGATTCCTGGGGCCGAACTTGTCGCCCATTCGACCGGTGACCAAGAGCGGTACGGCATACGCCAGGAGATAGGCGCTGGTGACCCAGATGACGTTGTTGATGTCGGTGTTCAGCCCGGTCAGAATCGCGGGTTGCGCGACGGCCACGATCGTGGTGTCCACCAGAATCATGAAGAATCCCAGGCAGAGCGCCCACAGCGCGGGCCACGGTCTGATCTCGCGCTGCGCCGGGGCGGCAGTCTCGACGGCATTCATGTAGCGCTCCCTATTCCCGAAGTCGGGTTCGTGTGGTGTGCGGAGATGTGGTGCGGCCACTCGAGCTCGCCGCTGTCGACGCGCTCGATGTAGCTCGTCAACCACGTCACTTCAGCAGTGAGCATGTGATAGGTGTAATCGATTCCAGCCCAATAGATTTCGGATACTCTGCGTTCCTCGGCCAGGCGCTGGAAGCCGGACAGTTCCTCGATCTCCCGAGACAGGTCGTCGATACGCGCACGCAGCAACGCAGTTGCTTCGGACGCGGGCAGGTTGTGCATCTCGGACAGGCCGAGGGTGAACTGTGGATATTCACGCACCGGGGCACGCAGAATCTCGGCGAGTCGGTCTACGAGAACCCGCCTGCCGGAGGACGTGATCTCGTAGGTGGTGCGCTCGGGGCGATTGCCGTCGCGGTCGGTTCCGACCTCGGCGACCAGTTCCTGTCCGTGCAGTCGAGCAACAGCGTGATACAGCGATCCCGGGCGAATCTTGACGATTCGGTCTTCTTTTCGTTCCAACAGAAGCTGGTACATCTCGTAGGGATGCATCGGACCCTCCGAGAGCAGGGCGAGAACCGAGACTCCCAGCGGATTGACTGCCTCCCGTCGCATCCGTCATCTCCCGAGTCGCTATTCCAACTGAATTATTCCAGTTGGAATATACGAGCCTGCGTGTCCGTCACGCAACCCGGACAAACCTCTGAGCTGCCGAAAACCGGGCAGAAACGCCAAACGGGACACCGGCACCGGCCAGTATCCCGCTGAAACAGACGAAGGCCGGATACTCGGAATTTCTTCCGTGTATCCGGCCTTGTCACCGAGTTTCTGGTGGGGATTACTTCGAGAAGGTCACACCACCAGGAGAAATCGGGTTACGAAGCTTGAATCAGATGGCGCGGACGCCGGTAGCCTGGGGGCCCTTCTGACCCTGGCCCACCTCGAACTCCACGCGCTGGCCCTCGTCGAGCGACTTGAAGCCGCTACCCTGAATCTCCGAGTAATGAACGAAAACGTCCGGTCCGCCACCATCCTGCTCGATGAAGCCGAAGCCCTTTTCGCCGTTGAACCACTTCACACTGCCCTGCGTCATTCTGTAAACCTTCTGTAAGCGAGCTAGATCTTCACGTCGAAGCTCTAATCTCGAATGCGAGTCTGCCATCAATCGGCGCTCAGCGATACACCGGGGGCAAAAAAGTTCGAAAGATTGCTTTTGGACCGCGAAACCGAAACGACGCCCACAGGCGTCGTGGCTACTCTCGACACGTGGATCCTTCTGAATTCGACGCCGGCCGATTCGACTCCCACAAACTCGACATCGTCCGCCTGGCCTGGTGCCGGCAGCTCGGCTTGGACGACACGGCACTCGATACCGACGCCGACCGCGTCGAACATCTCGCCGGGACAGACGACGTCACCGTGCTGGAGCTGGCCGGCACCACTGTGATCGCGGGACCGTCCTGGGCCCTCGACGCCGCCCGCTCGATCACCGGCAGGCCAGGGGCGGACCGAACCTGGATGTCCGCCCTCCTGGGTGATCACGCCGGGCCCTACGAGATCGACACCTACTCGCTGGCATACGGGTCCGAGATCGGCCACACCATCGACGTACACGATCCGCTCATCTCCCACGATGCGGTCCATGCCCGCAACCTCGCGGCGCAGTGCAGCGACGCCGACGTCGCAGAGGCATTCGGAGAGGCGGTGTCACGGAACTGGTTCACACTGCTCGGCGACGACAGACCGGCGGACTCGGCGCGGTCCCTCGCCACCGCCGGCTACTCGGAAAGGCAGCTGATCCTGGCCGACATGCGGGTCCTGACGGATCCGGACCATCGCCGACGGGGTCACGCTCAGGTGGTCGGGCAGCTGGCGACCAACGACGCCATCGACGAGGGCCTGATTCCACAATGGCGCTCGCGCCCCGAGAACTCCACTGCCCGACGCCTCGCCGCGCGGTTGGGATACATCGACATCGGCGTATGCCACACCGCCGTCGTCCGAGCCTGATCCGGTTGGGCACGCTCGGAACTGGGTAGCGTCGAGTCAACCTGCCGGTGCGCCGGAGCAAGAACGATGTGAGGAGTTCGAGAGCATGGCCGATGACGCCGCATACGTGGAACCGGGCAAGGAATTCAAGCGCGACACCAACTACATTCCGACCCGGATCACCGCCGACGGCCGGGACGGTTATCCGGTGGAGGCGGGCCGGTATCGACTGATCGCTGCCCGCGCCTGCCCGTGGGCCCACCGATCCATCATCGTCCGTCGCCTACTCGGGCTCGAAGACGCACTGTCCCTTGGCATTCCGGGCCCGACCCATGACCCGCGCAGCTGGAACTTCCAGGAGGAGCCCGGCGGGGTCGACTCGGTTCTGCAGATTCCTCGGCTGCAGGACGCCTACTTCGCCCGCTTCCCGGACTACGAGCGCGGCATCACCGTCCCCGCCATCGTCGACGTTCCCACCGGCGAGGTCGTGACCAACGACTACCCGCAGATCACGCTGGATCTGTCGACCGAGTGGACGCAGTACCACCGCGACGGCGCCCCCGATCTGTATCCGGAGGCCTTGCACGGCGAGATCGACGAAGTCGCCGATCTGGTGTTCCGGGACGTCAACAACGGCGTCTACCGCTGCGGATTCGCCGGTTCGCAGGAGGCATACGACAAGGCCTACGACCGGCTGTTCGCACGCCTGGACTGGCTCGTCGAGCGCCTGGCCACGCAGCGCTACCTCGTAGGAGACCACATCACCGAAGCAGACGTTCGGCTGTTCACCACCCTGGTTCGCTTCGATCCCGTTTATCACGGCCACTTCAAGTGCAACCGCAACAAACTCACCGAGATGCCGGTGCTGTGGAACTACGCACGCGACCTGTTCCAAACCCCCGGATTCGGAGACACCGTCGACTTCGACCACATCAAGCGGCACTACTACGAGGTGCACACCGACATCAATCCGTCGGGCATCGTGCCGAAGGGACCGGACCTGGCCGGCTGGCTCGAACCGCACGGGCGCGAATCGCTCGGCGGGTCGCCCTTCGGCGACGGCACCGCCCCGCCACCGCCCAAGCCGGACGAACTGGTTCCGCCCGCGCACTGGGTGTGACAGATACAGCTAGGCACCGGAGTAGGTGCCGAAGCTCCAATAGACCCCTTCGGCGTCGCGACAGGTGAAGCCGCGACTGCCGTAGTCCTCGTCACGCAGGCCCTGCGTGACGGTGCCGCCCGCCGCGACGACGCGATCGTGGATGCCGTCCGGGTCGTCGGTGACGATGTAGATCGAACCGACACCCGGCGGCAGTTCTCCGGTGGCACTCGCGTCGCGCACACTGCCCAGCATGACTCCGCCGCCCTGCGGCCAGCGCAGTTCCGCGTGATCCACGCGGTCGCCTTCGCCGTAGACCGCGCGCTCCTCGAACCCCAACACGTCGACGATGAACCGGATGGCGCCGCGTGCGTCGCCGTACTTCAGGGTGGGCCAGATATGTGTCGTCATGAACCGATACTGTCCTCGTCGCCGTCCACCGAGTCTTGGACGAATGGGAACACCTCACGCTCGCGCCACATCGTCGGCGACATCCCCGCCATCGCACGCCATTCCCGGTTCATGTGCGGCTGGTCGTAGAAGCCGCACTCGGCAGCCACCGCGGCGAGATCGGTACAGGCCGGATCGCGCAACCGTCGATGCGAACGATGGAACCGAGCAATTCGGACTGCTTCCTTGGGGCCGACACCGAACTCGGCACCGAACCTCGATGCCACATGCCTTCTGCTCCAGCCGATATCGCGTGCCACCTCGTCGACGCGCGGCGGTGCATCCGACGTCAGTGCACGCCACGCCCCGGTCAACCGCGGATCCACGTAGAACTCCCGAAGGCGGCGCACCAGAATCTCGTCCACCACATCGAATCGAGCCGCCCAGTGCGGTGCCGTACAGACCCGCTCACGGAGTTCGATCGCGTCCGCGCCCAACAGATCGTCGAGTCCGACCAGCCACTCCCCCAGTGCCGCCGAAGGGACACCCAGCAGAGCGCGCGAGCCGAGCGGAGTCAACGACAACTGGATTCCCGATTGATTACCGTCGTGCGCGATCGTCACCGGAGCGGTCGTGATTCCGCTCGCCAGCGTCTCGTACACGCCCGCACCCCGACGGGGAGCCCTGGCAATCTCCAGGCGCGGCTCCATCGCCACGATCACCGTCAGATACGGACCCGGCATCCCTACGTGCTCGCCCGGCGAAAACCCCCGCGCCAGATAACCGTCGTAGGGCCGCACGAACGGACGCAGCGCCGCGCACGGCAACCGTCGCGCACCGTCGGAGACCACCTCGCTCGGAGGAACCTGCACACCGAGAGTCTAAATTGCCTGGTACGTGTGCAAGGAAAGAATTCGCGGGTAATTCCCTTCAGGAGTGTCACCGACGCTCGCAACCGGAAGAGGTATCGATGGCAGGCAAGGACGACGACGCGCAGGTCGAGATCTCCAGTGGCAGCAAGCTCGAACGAGCCCTGGTCAACATCCTGGACAACGCCAGCCGCCTGCAGGGACCGGCCGTCGACAAATACGTCGCGCATGTGCGTCGAGCACACCCGTACGACACCCCGGCCCAGATCATCGAACGGCTCGAGAAGCGCTTTCTGCTCGCAGTCACCGGAAGCGGCTCCGCGGTCGGAGGCGCGGCGGCGGTTCCCGGAATCGGCACGGTGGCATCACTGGCCGCGGTCGGTGCCGAAACCGCCTTCTTCATCGAGTCCTCGGCACTACTGACCTTGTCGGTCGCGTCCGTGCACGGCATCCCCGTCGAGAACCACCAGCAGCGACGCGCCCTGGTGCTCTCGGTGGCCTTGGGTGAATCCGGCATGCAGATCGTGCAACGAACAGTGGGCAAAACGGCCAAGAACTGGGGCCCGCTGGTCACCTCGCGTATCCCGGGCGGCTCGATGGCGAGCATGAACAAGTCCCTGGTCAAGAAGTTCGTGACCAAGTATCTGGCCAGGCGCAGCGCACTGTTGGTCGGCAAGATGCTGCCCGCCGGAATCGGCGCGGCGATCGGCGGCGCGGGCAACCGGGTGGTCGGCAAGGGCGTCATCAAGAACGCACGGGACGCCTTCGGTCCGCCGCCCGCACGATTCCCGGAAAACCGCATCATCGAACCGGACGAGTGAGAACGCGCGGAATCTTCGCGAGCGTGGTGCGTTGGAACCCAACATGACTTCCATACCTGAACTCGGCAAGTACGGTGTCTGGCGACTGCACTCGGCGTTCACCCCCGAACTCTCTCGTGCCATCGAGTCGTTCGGCTACGGGACGATCTGGCTCGGCGGCTCTCCGCCTGCAGATCTGACCACGACCGAAGAGATCCTCGATGCCACCGAGACGGTCGTCGTCGCCACCGGCATCGTCAACATCTGGTCCGACGCAGCCGCCGACGTGGCCGCGTCGTACCACCGGTTGGAGAAGAAGCATCCGGGACGGTTCCTCCTCGGAATCGGTGCCGGACACCCGGAAGCGACGCAGGAGTACACCAAGCCGTACGACGCTCTGGTGAGCTACCTCGACGGCCTCGACGAGGCCGGGGTACCGATCGAACGTCGTGTCCTCGCCGCGCTCGGCCCCAAGGTGCTCGCGCTGGCTGCGAGCCGTACCGCAGGCGCGCACCCCTACCTGACCACTCCCGAGCACACCCGTGAAGCACGAGAAGCATTGGGCGCGAACAAGATTCTGGCCCCCGAACACAAGGTGGTGCTCGAGACCGATCCGGAGAAGGCCCGCGCGATCGGCCGGCCCCCGGTCAACAACCCATACCTGCATCTGCGCAACTACACCAACAATCTGAATCGGCTCGGCTACTCGAACGAGGAAATCGGCGACGGCGGCAGCGACCGCCTGATCGACGCGCTCGTCGCGCACGGTGATGCGGACGCCATCGCAGCGCGGCTCGACGAGCACCTCGCGGCGGGCGCGTCGCACGTCACGCTGCACTCGCTGCCCGACGACGCCGACCCGCTCGTGACCTACCGGGAGATCGCCGCGGCGCTGCATCGCTGAAACCGGGTCCGCCCGCCTGTCGGGTACACCCCGTAACCTCGTGTTCCGGTTGCCGCCACGCAACCGGTACACGAGGTAGAGCGACGGCCAGGGGGACACCGCACAGATGACCAGCTACTCCGCTCCGGCGCTGGAAGCGCAGGCTCTGACGAAACAGTTCGGTACCGTGCGGGCGGTCTCGGAGCTGAGCTTCGTCGTGCCACGCGGAACCGTCACCGGCTTCCTCGGACCGAACGGCTCCGGCAAGTCCACGACACTGCGCATGCTGCTCGGCCTCGTCGCCCCTACCTCCGGCGTCGGCCTCGTCAACGGCGTTCCGTTCCGCTCGGCGACCCACCCGGCCCGTACCGTCGGTGCCGTTCTCGACTCGTTGAGCCTGCACCCCAAGCGCAGCGCCGAGCACCACCTGAAGATCTACACCTCGGCAATCGGGGTACCCGACAGCCGCGCCCTCGACGTCCTGAACCTTGTCGGCCTCGGCGACGCCGCACGTCGAGCAGCAGGCGGCTTCTCTCTGGGCATGCGCCAACGACTGACGTTGGCCACCGCCCTGCTCGGGGACCCCGAGATTCTCGTGCTCGACGAACCGGCGAACGGGCTCGATCCCGAAGGAATCGCCTGGCTACGCGACTTCCTGAAAGCATTCGCAGCCTCGGGTCGGACCGTTCTGGTGTCGAGTCACATTCTCCGAGAGATCGAGCAGACCGTCGACAACTTGGTCATCGTCAGCGCCGGCACGTTGATGTACCAGGGGTCGATTGCTCAGCTGCGGTCGACTCGCCCCAGCCGCGTGCTCGTCGCCGCGTCGGATCCGGCGAAACTCGCGCTGGCCTTGGCGTCGAACGGATTCACCGACACCCAATTACTGCCCGACGGCCGAATCGGCGTCGCCGGCACCGACGAGACCACGATCTCCCGCATCGCCTCCGACGCCGGCGTCACGGTGTTCGGCACCACCGCAGAACACGTCGACCTCGAGCAGGTGTTCCTGTCGATGACGGCCGGGCAGTACACCGCAGCCCCGCTGGGTCAGAACCAGTACGGGCCTCCGCCCGGGTTCCCGCAGGGCAATCAGCAGGGCTATGCGCCACCGCAGAACTACGGACCGCCGCCGGGGTACGCGCCGAATCCGGGGTATGGGCCGCCGCCGCCTGGGTACGGTCCGCCGCAGAACTGGAACGGGGGTTCGCGATGAACGCGCTGCTGACCTCGGAGATCCGGAAGGTCACCACACTGAAGTTCTGGTGGGCTCTGGCGATTGCACCGCTCGTCGTCGGGATCTTCGCATCCGTCATCACCTCGGTTATCTCGAACCAGCTCGGTGAGTTCGAGGAAGACCTCGATATCTCGGGTGGTGTCGCCTCCATCGGCCTCTACGTCGCCGCCGGAGCTGCAATCCTGTTCGCCGGCATCTTCGGTGCAGTCAACGCCGGTACCGAATTTCGACACAAGACCATCACCACCAGCTTCTTGACGGCGCGCGGCCGCGACGGAGTGATCGCCGCCAAACTCATCGTCACCGCACTGTTCGGACTCGGATACGGCCTGGTGGTACTGCTGGCCAGCCTAATCTGCCTGCTGATCTTCAACGACCGGACCGTGACCCTCGACGGCCCGTTCATCGGTGTGGTCGTGTCGTGTCTGCTGGCAATCGTGCTGTGGTCGATGATCGGGGCAGGGCTCGGTCTGCTCCTGAAATCTCCGACGTGGGCGGCCATCGTGCTCGTCGCCTGGCTGCCGTTCGGCGAAGGGGTGATCTCGCTGATCCTGTCGGGCGTGGGCCTGGGACCGGTCGCCACCGTGCTGCCGTCGAACCTGACCCTGCCGACGATGGCGGCCGCGCAATTGGACGGTGTCGGCACTCTGGCGTCGTGGCCGTGGGCACCGCTCGGACTCGCATTGTGGGCAGCGATCCTTGCCGGCGGTGGCTGGTTTCTGGCCCGCACCCGCGACATCGACTGAGGTCGGAACCGGTACTCCCGATCGTCGACGCATGCTGTCGGTACTCGGGTCTACCTTGGTGAACCGATGGCACACAGTAATTCGGTGACGAACCGCAGCGCGACAATGGATCGCGACGCGGCGAACGACGGCACCCTCGCCGAGCCCGTCGAGCCGAGTGACGGAGCCGCTCCGCGAGGCTGGATCCGTCGTTTGACAGCGCAGTGCCTGCTGCACCGTCGCACCGCGCTCGGTGCCCTGGGTGTGACCATGATCGCCGCGGTCATCGACATCTCGTTCCCGCTGCTCACCAGAGTGGCGATCGACGACGCGACCGCTGGCAGAGGCGACGTGATCCTCACGGTCGCGATCGCCATCGCACTGTTGGGTCTGGTGCGATTCGCCTGCCAGTTCGGCAGGCGCATGCTCGCCGGCCGGCTCTCGATCGACGTCCAGCACGATCTACGCCTGGATCTGCTCGCCTCGCTGCAGCGGCTGGACGGTCGCAAACAGGACGAGATCCGTACCGGCCAGGTGGTGTCGAGATCGATCACCGACCTACAACTGGTCCAGGGCCTACTGGCAATGGTGCCGCTCTCGGCCGGAGCGATCCTTCAGTTCGTCCTCGCTCTGCTCGTGATGGCGTATCTCTCGCCGCTGCTCACCGTCGTCGCGGTTCTGATCGTGCCCGCGGTGAGCATCGTCGTCTACCGAATGCGGCCGACCCTCTTCGCCGCCACCTGGTCTGCTCAACAGCGTGCGGCCGATCTGGCGCAGCACGTCGAGGAGACCGTCACCGGAGTTCGAGTGGTCAAGGGCTTCGGGCAAGAAGCTCGAGCGGTCGATCGCATCGAAGACCTCGGCCGGACGTTGTTCGCCGAACGCATGCGCTCGGCGAAGATCAACTCCAGGTTCGCGCCGACGATGGCCACCATCCCGCAACTCGGTCTCGTCGGAGTCATCGCCCTCGGTGGCTACCTCGCACTGCAGGGCCACATCACCATCGGCACTTTCCTCGCGTTCGCGACCTACGTCGCCACACTGTCCGCCGTCACCCGCACCGTCTCGTCCGTGGTCATCATGGCCCAGCTTTCCCGCGCGGCCGTCGAACGCGTCTACGAGGTCGTCGACTCCGAACCGACCGCTGCAGAACCGGCGCACCCCGTTCCCCTGCCGGACGGCCCCCTGGGGATTCGAATCTCCGACGTCACCTTCGGCTTCGAAACCGAGCGGGACGTCCTCACCGATCTGAACCTGACCATCGCCCCCGGGGAGACCGTCGCCGTCGTCGGACACGCCGGGTCGGGCAAGACCGCGCTCGCCCTACTGCTTCCTCGGTTCTACCGCCCGTCGCAGGGACGGATCTCGTTGACGTCGAGCGGGACGTCCATCGACATCGCCGACCTCGACAGCGCGGCGCTGCGCGAGGCCGTATCGCTGGTGTTCGACGAACCGTTCCTGTTCTCGGACACCATCGCCGCCAACATCGCACTCGGCAGACCCGACGCCGGTATCGACGAGATCGAGAACGCAGCACGCCTGGCGCAGGCCGCCCCCTTCATCGAGGCGCTCCCCGAGGGCTACGACAGCATGGTCGGCGAACGCGGGCTCACCCTCTCCGGAGGCCAACGTCAACGCATCGCTCTGGCGCGTGCCCTGCTCGTCGAACCGCGGATTCTCATTCTCGACGACGCCACCTCCGCCGTCGACGCCGAGACCGAGGCCGCGATATTCGACGCATTGCGCGGCGTCCGAACGCGCGCGACCCTCGTCCTCGCTCACCGCCGCTCGACCCTGACGCTGGCCGACCGCGTCGCCGTACTCGACAACGGCCGCATCATCGACACCGGAACCGTCGACGAACTCGACCGACGGTGTCCGTTGTTCCGCGCACTGCTGGCCGACGGTGACGACGAGACCCCCACCGAGACGGCCGGTGGCGCAAGCACACGTGCCGATTCGAATCCGGTGGTGAACCCCTCGTCCGAGACGCTGTGGCCCGAGACCGCACCGCACTCGTCGGCGGAGTCCGGCACCGCCGTACCGTCCACAGCCGGAGGAGGCGGTCACGGAACCGCGATGGCGGGGGCATTCGGCTCGCTCGCGCCCACGCCCGCCATTTCCGCGGCCGTTGCGGCTTTGCCTCCGGCAACCGAGGACCCGGGGGCGTCGGGAGCCGAGCTCCGTCGACCCGATCCGGGTTTCCGGTTGTCGAGGTTGCTCGGGCCGGTCCGGATGTTGCTCGCCGCGGTGGTCGTGCTGTTGGCACTCGACTCCATGGCCTCCATCGCCTTTCCGTCACTCGTGCGCTACGCAGTGGACAGCGGGGTCGCGCGCGGAGACTCGAACACCCTCTGGACAGCCACGTCCATCGGCGTCGCCTTGGCGGCCGCGAGCTGGTTCGTCGTCTGCTGGACGACGATCATCACCGCGAGGGCGGGCGAGCGGGTGCTGTTCGGACTTCGCGTTCGCAGCTACGCGCACATCCAGCGACTGGGCCTGGACTACTACGAACGGGAGCTGTCGGGTCGCATCATGACCCGGATGACCACCGACGTCGACGCGCTCTCGTCGTTCATCCAGACCGGCGCATCGACTGCAGTGGTGAGCATGCTGACCGTCGTCGGCATCGCGGCCGCGCTGCTCGTCACCGACGCTGCCCTCGGCCTGGTGGCTCTGGCCGTCGTCCCACCTCTCGCGGTGGCCACGGTGATCTTTCGCCGGATTTCCTCGGCGGCGTACTCGACCTCCCGCGAGCGGATCTCGATCGTCAACGCCGACTTCCAGGAGAACGTCACCGGTCTGCGCGCGGCCCAGGCCTACCGGCGTGAGGAGTACGCCGCGTCCCGGTTCGCCGAACGCTCCAACAGATACCGTGCGAGCCGAATGCGATCGCAGACGGCGATCTCGGTGTTCTTTCCGCTCATCACGTTGCTGTCCGACATCTCCCTGGCCGTCGTCGTGTTCGTCGGTGCCCATCAGATCGCAACGGGAACCACCACCGCCGGCACCCTGGTGGCCTTCGTGCTCTACCTCGGGCTGCTGTTCGGGCCGATTCAACAGCTCTCACAGGTGTTCGACGGTTACCAGCAGGCGCGCGTCGGCGTCGGGCGCATCGGCGATCTGCTGCGCACCACCAGCTCGATCGAAACCGCCACCACCGCGCACCCGACAACGCTTCCCGGCGGACGTCTACGCGCCGATATCGATCTCGTCGACGTCGGTTTTCGTTATGCGGGGGCTCACTCCGACGCGCTCAGTGAGGTATCTCTCACCATCCCCGCCGGCACCACCGTCGCGTTGGTCGGGCGCACCGGAGCGGGCAAATCCACGGTCGTGAAACTGCTGGCCAGGTTCTACGACCCGACCTCCGGATCGGTGCGCGTCGGCGGCAACGATCTGCGCGACTACCGACTGTCGGACTATCGGCAGCGGCTCGGCGTCGTACCGCAGGAAGCGCACCTGTTCACCGGAACCGTGGCGTCGAACATCGCGTACGGCAGACCCGACGCCAGCCGCCTCGACATCGAGAACGCGGCTCGCTCGGTGGGTGCGCTGAGCACCATCGCTGCACTTCGCGGCGGTATGAACCAGCCCGTCGGCGAGCGCGGCCAAGGACTCTCGGCAGGCCAACGGCAACTGATCGCTCTGGCGCGGGCCGAATTGGTCGACCCCGATCTACTTCTTCTCGACGAGGCCACCGCCACACTCGATCCGGCAACCGAACGCACCGTGCTCGCAGCCAGCGATGCCGTCGTCCGCACCCGCACGGCAGTGGTCGTCGCGCACCGGTTGGCGACCGCCGCGCGAGCAGATCTGATCGTCGTGGTGGACGGCGGACGTATCGTGGAAACCGGACGACATTCGGAACTTCGCGCCCAGGGTGGTTTCTACGCTCGGTTGTGGACTGCGGCCGAAACGAACCGGGGGAATAATTCGATAGTCCACGGAGTCATCGACAACGAGGCCGATGGTTACCGGTGAGTACATATCACAGCTACGTCCCGGACGCACGCGAGCTCGACCAAAGGTCTAGCCTGGACATGTACGCGCGCTGAACGGGAACGAAGACAGAAACGAGGCGAACTACTGCCGTGAGCAGCAGCTCTACTACCCAATTCGGACAAAATCAATGGCTGGTCGACGAGATGTACCAGCGATTCAAGCAAGACCCTTCCTCCGTCGACGCGAGCTGGCACGAGTTCCTCACCGGTTACGACCCCGATGCAGTGACCGACGAAGCCACCAGCAGCTCGAACGGTGCGTCCGGTAACGGCAACGGCGCAGCCTCGAACGGTAGTTCGGCCAAGTCCGCTCCCCCCGCAGCACCCGCGCCTCCCGCCAAGCCCGCCTCGGCTCCGCAGAAGGACACGGCTCCCAAGGACACTGCTCCCAAGGCCGCTGCCCCGAAAGCCGACGCTCCCAAAGCCGACGCTCCCAAGGCCGCCCCCTCGAAGCCTGCAGCCGCCAAGCCGGCCGAGAAGAAGGCCGCTCCGGCGAAGTCCGCCCCCGCTGCCGCGGAGTTCGGCGAGGAGTCGAGCAAGATCCTGCGCGGCGCAGCAGCAGCGGTCGCGAAGAACATGTCCGCCTCGTTGCAGATTCCGACCGCAACCAGTGTTCGTGCGATTCCGGCGAAGTTGATGGTGGACAACCGTCTCGTCATCAACAACCACCTCGCTCGCACGCGCGGCGGCAAGATCTCGTTCACGCACCTGCTCGGGTACGCCATCGTGCAGGCCGTCAAGGCGTTTCCCAACATGAACCGCCACTTCGCCGAGGTCGACGGCAAGCCGAACGCCGTCACTCCGGCCGCGATCAACCTCGGTCTGGCAATCGATCTGCCCGGCAAGGACGGCAACCGCTCGCTCGTCGTCGCTGCCATCAAGAACACGCAGGACTTCACCTTCACGCAGTTCTACAACGCATACGAGGACATCGTTCGTCGCGCGCGTGACGGCAAGCTCACCGGCGAGGACTTCCAGGGCGTCACCATCTCGCTGACCAACCCCGGCGGAATCGGAACCGTGCACTCGGTGCCGCGTCTGATGAACGGCCAGGGTGCCATCATCGGTGCCGGCGCTATGGAGTACCCGGCGGAATTCCAGGGTGCCAGCGACGAGCGTCTCGCCGAGTTCGGCGTCGGCAAGCTCATGACGCTGACCTCGACATACGACCACCGCATCATCCAGGGTGCCGAGTCGGGTGACTTCCTCAAGACGATCCACAACCTGCTGATCAGCGACGAGTTCTACGACGAGCTGTTCCATTCGCTCAAGATCCCGTACGAGCCCATCCGCTGGCGCAAGGATCTGCCCGAGGGCACGGTCGACAAGAACACCCGCGTGCTCGAGCTCATCGCGGCTTACCGCAACCGCGGTCACCTGATGGCCGACACGGACCCGTTGCAGTTCACCAAGGACAAGTTCCGGATGCATCCGGACCTCGACGTGATCAGCCACGACCTGACGCTGTGGGACCTCGACCGAGAATTCAAGGTCGGCGGATTCCACGGCAAGGACAAGATGAAGCTGCGCGACGTGCTCAGCGTCCTGCGCGACTCGTACTGCCGCCACGTCGGCGTCGAGTACACCCACATCCTCGAGACCGAGCAGGTCTCGTGGCTGCAGGAGCGCGTCGAGGCCAAGCACGTCAAACCGACTGTGGCGCAACAGAAGTACATCCTCAGCAAGCTCAACGCCGCCGAGGCCTTCGAGACGTTCCTGCAGACCAAGTACGTCGGCCAGAAGCGCTTCTCGCTCGAAGGTGCCGAGTCGGTCATCCCGATGATGGATTCAGTCATCGACCAGAGCGCCGAGTACGCCCTCGACGAGGTCGTCATCGGTATGCCGCACCGCGGTCGCCTGAACGTGCTGGCCAACATCGTCGGCAAGCCCTACTCGAAGATCTTCACCGAGTTCGAGGGCAACATGAACCCGGCCGCCGCACACGGCTCCGGTGACGTGAAGTACCACCTCGGTGCCGAGGGCACGTACATCCAGATGTTCGGCGACAACGACATCAAGGTCTCGCTCACTGCGAACCCGTCGCACCTCGAAGCCGTCGACCCTGTTCTGGAAGGCCTCGTCCGGGCCAAGCAGGACCTGCTGGACAAGGGCACCGGCCAGGGCGGCTACTCCGTTCTGCCGCTGATGCTCCACGGTGACGCGGCCTTCGCCGGCCAGGGTGTCGTCGCGGAAACGCTGAACCTGTCCGATCTGCGCGGCTACCGCACCGGCGGCACCGTCCACATCGTCGTCAACAACCAGGTCGGCTTCACCACGTCGCCCGAGTTCTCGCGTTCGTCCGAGTACTGCACCGATGTGGCCAAGATGATCGCTGCGCCGATCTTCCACGTCAACGGCGACGACCCCGAGGCCTGCGCCTGGGTCGCTCAGTTGGCGGTGGACTTCCGTCAAAAGTTCCACAAGGACGTCGTCATCGACATGATCTGCTACCGCCGTCGCGGTCACAACGAGGGCGACGACCCGTCGATGACCCAGCCGGCCATGTACGACGTGATCGACACCAAGCGCAGCGTCCGCAAGAGCTACACCGAATCGCTCATCGGCCGCGGCGACATCTCGCTCAAGGAAGCCGAGGACGCTCTCCGCGACTACCAGGGACAGCTCGAACGCGTCTTCAACGAGGTGCGCGAACTCGAGAAGTACACCCCGGAGCCCAGCGAGTCGGTCGAGCTCGACCAGCAGTTGCCGGCCAAGCTCACCACGGCCGTCGACAAGGCCGTTCTGCACCGCATCGGCGATGCGCACCTCGACGTTCCCGACGGCTTCAACGTGCACCCACGCGTCAAGCCGGTGCTCGAGAAGCGTCGCGAGATGGCGCACGAGGGCAAGGTCGACTGGGCCTTCGGCGAGCTGTTGGCCTTGGGATCGTTGGTGGACGAGGGACGCAACATCCGTTTCTCCGGCCAGGACACGCGCCGCGGCACGTTCACCCAGCGACACTCGGTGATCATCGACCGCAAGACCGGTGCCGAGTACACCCCGCTGCAGAACATCGGCAGCGACAACCCCGGCAAGTTCATGGTCTACGACTCCGCACTGAGCGAGTTCGCGGCCGTCGGCTTCGAGTACGGCTACTCCGTGGGCAACCCGGAGGCGCTGGTGATGTGGGAAGCGCAGTTCGGCGACTTCGTCAACGGCGCTCAGTCCATCATCGACGAGTTCATCTCCTCCGGTGAAGCCAAGTGGGGCCAGCTCTCCGACGTCGTGCTGCTGCTGCCGCACGGCCACGAGGGTCAGGGACCCGACCACACGTCCGGACGCATCGAACGCTTCCTGACGCTGTGCGCCGAGGGCTCGATGACCGTCGCGCTCCCCTCGACTCCTGCCAACTACTTCCACCTGCTGCGTCGGCATGCGCGTGACGGAATCCGTCGCCCGCTGATCGTCTTCACCCCGAAGTCGATGCTGCGCAACAAGGCTGCAGTGAGCAACATCGAGGACTTCACCGACGGCAAGTTCCACTCGGTGTTCGACGAGCCCACCTACGACACCGGCACCGGCGACCGCAGCAAGGTCAAGCGCGTGCTGATGGTCAGCGGCAAGCTCTACTACGAGCTCCTCGCTCGCAAGCAGAAGGACAACCGCGACGACGTCGCGATCGTCCGCGTCGAGCAGCTGTACCCCGTGCCGGTCCGCCGGATCCGGGAAGCACTCGAGAGCTACCCGAACGCAACGGAATTCCGTTGGGTTCAGGAAGAGCCTGCGAACCAGGGTGCATGGCCGTTCTTCGGACTCGCACTGCCCGAGCTCATGCCCGAGAAGCTGGTCGGCATCAAGCGCATCTCCCGTCGCGCCATGTCCGCCCCGTCCTCGGGATCGAGCAAGGTGCACGCCGTCGAGCAGCTCGAAATCATCGACGAGGCCTTCAACAAGGTCGGCGAAGACTAGTCACGTTCGGTAACAACAGCGGCCCACTTCTTCGGAGGTTGGGCCGCTGTTGTCCTTGCTGGGTCCCCGGGTTGGGCTCCCCCGGAGTGTGGATCAATGTGGGATTCAGTCGCTCAGAGTGCAACAGAGTCGCATTCATTCGACCGGGGCCACGGCGGCACATCGGATGAATGCAAGATTCAGTCGGTCAGACTGCAACAAAGGCGCATTGATCCCAACCAGGGCAGGCGGGCGCGGACGAGCGGACGAACTCAGGCGTCCGCGTCACCGCCCAGGAGTGCGGAGATCATGCCCGGAGCCAGTGCGACGGCAGGTAGGGCGTTGACATTGAGGTCGATGAGTTCGTCGCGGCTGATGTGTGGGTCCCGGAGCCAGGTGATGGTCGCTTCCTCCACGAAGGCGATCCAACCGCGCACGGCGAGGTCGATGGTGGGGGTCACGTCCATGTCGAGGCCGGCGAGTTGGACGAGGGTGCGCTCGGCCATCGTGGTGCGGGTCTGCTCGAACACCTCGCGCATCGAGGGGTCTCCGCTCGCGGTTCCGCGAAGCAGGGAGATGAAAGTGTCGCGTTTCTCGGTGACGTAGTCGACGTAGTTGGCGATGGAGTCGCGGAGGATTTCGAAGGGTTCGAGGTCGGGGTCGGGAGCGGTGCGCTCGATCATCGACCGGGAGGCCTCGCGAACTATTTCGAGGTGAAACTCCTGCTTGGACGAGAAGTAGTGGAACAGTAGTCCTCGCGAGACACCTGCTTGGTCTGCGATGTCCTCGACCGAGATCTGTTCCAGTGGCCGGTCGGCGAGCATCTCGGTACCGAGCTCGATCAGTTGAGCTCGGCGTTGCTCGGGACTGAGCCTGGTCCTCTTCGTCGTCGCGCCGGGGCTGTTCACGAACGCCATGCAACCACCCTACTGAATGTTAGTCAATAACTATTGACTCACACTCAATAAGCTTCTACGCTCCCCTACATGAGTCTTCCCGTAACAGACACTTCTGACCGTGCAACGGCGCCGCGTCACGTCGATACGCTGATCATCGGTAGCGGATTCGCCGGCCTCGGTGCCGCGATCAAGCTGACGAAGGCAGGCAAGAAGGACTTCGTCGTCATCGAACGCGGCCACGACGTCGGCGGCACCTGGCGCGACAACACCTACCCCGGTGCCGCCTGCGACGTGCCCTCGCACCTGTACTCGTACTCGTTCGCACTGAACCCGGACTGGACTCGCTCCTTCTCCACTCAGCCCGAGATCCAGAAGTACATCTCCGGGGTGGCGCGCAAGTACGGCGTCATGGACAAGCACGTGTTCGGTACCGATGTGACATCGGCTCGCTGGAACGCCGAGACCAACCGCTGGGACGTGAAGACCACCTCGGGCGACTACACCGCGAAGATCGTCGTGTCGGCCGTCGGCGCACTGTGTGAGCCGAATCTGCCCGACATCAAGGGCATCCAGGACTTCGAGGGCGACGTCTTCCACTCCGCTCAGTGGAATCACGATGTCTCGCTGGCAGGCAAGCGCGTTGCCGTCATCGGCACCGGCGCGTCGGCGATTCAGATCGTGCCGGCCATCGCCGGCAAGGTGAAGCACCTCGACGTCTACCAGCGCACCGCGCCGTGGATCCTCCCACGTGCCGATCGCCCGTACACCAAGCTCGAGCGCTTCGCCTTCAAGCACGTTCCCGGCTTTCAGCGCCTCTCTCGCGCCGGCATCTACGCGATGCGTGAGACCCAGGTCGTCGGACTCGCGAAGAACCAGGCGTTCATGAAGCCCCTGCAGTGGGCATCGCAGAACCACCTGCGCACCCAGATCAAGGACAAGGCGCTGCGCGCCAAGGTGACGCCGAACTTCCGCATCGGCTGCAAGCGCATGCTGATCTCGAACGCGTACTACCCCGCGCTCGCCCAGAGCAACGTCGATCTCGTCACCGACGGCATCGCGGAGGTCCGCGCGGGATCCATCGTGACCAAGGACGGCACCGAGCGGCCGATCGACGCACTCGTCGTCGCCACCGGCTTCCACGTCACCGACTCCCCCGCCTACCAGGGCATCACCGGCAAGGACGGCCGCACGTTGGCGCAGACCTTCGAAGAAGGTGGCCAGCAGGGCTACAAGGGCGCGGCTGTCGCGAACTTCCCCAACATGTTCTTCCTGGTGGGCCCCAACACCGGCCTCGGGCACACCTCGATGGTGTTCATGATCGAATCGCAGATCAACTACCTGGTCGACGCGTTGAACACCATCGACAGGCACGACATCGGCACCATCGAAGTACGCAAGGACGTGCAGGACGAGTACAACGTCACCCTGCAGGATCAGCTCTCCAAGAGTGTGTGGATGAACGGCGGGTGCGCCAGCTGGTACCTCGACAAGCACGGCAACAACACGACACTGTGGCCCGGCTTCACCTTCGAG
Source organism: Rhodococcus sp. PSi06 (assembly GCF_054960675.1). Lineage (NCBI taxonomy): Bacteria > Bacillati > Actinomycetota > Actinomycetes > Mycobacteriales > Nocardiaceae > Rhodococcus > Rhodococcus sp. PSi06. The sequence continues at coordinate 158,101 of NZ_JBHNYO010000010.1, read as the reverse complement.
TTCCGCAGAATCACCAAGCAGTTCGATCTCGACGCGTACCGTAGCGTCGCCTCTGCAGACCTCACTTCCGGAATTTCGGCGAACACCGCCGGCAACAGCACAGACAAGGCGGTCGCTCGATGAGCACATTCACAGGCAAGGTAGCCGTCGTCACCGGCGCAGGCTCGGGCATCGGCCGGGCTCTGGCCCTCGAGCTGGCCGGACGCGGAGCGAAGTTGGCACTGTCCGACGTCGACACCACAGGGCTGGACGAGACAGTGCGACGGGCCGAGGCATTGGGTGCCGAGGTCAAGTCCGATTTCTTGGATGTCTCCCAGCGTGAGACGGTTCTGGACTACGCCGAGGCCGTCGTCGCGCACTTCGGCAAGGTCAACCAGATCTACAACAACGCCGGTATCGCGTACCACGGTGATGTCGACAAGTCCTCGTTCAAGGACATCGAGCGCATCGTCGACGTCGACTTCTGGGGAGTCGTCAACGGCACCAAGGCATTTCTGCCGCACATCAAAGCCTCCGGCGACGGCCACATCATCAACATCTCCAGCCTCTTCGGCCTACTGGCAATGCCGTCGCAGTCCGCGTACAACGCTGCGAAGTTCGCCGTCCGCGGGTTCAGCGAGTCGCTACGGATGGAAATGCTGATCTCGAAGGCACCGGTGAAGGTCACCGTGGTGCACCCCGGCGGAATCAAGACCGCGATCGCCCGCAACGCCACCGTCGCCGAGAACTTCGACCAGGCCGACGTGGCGAAATTCTTCGACGCCAAACTGGCCAAGACCACCCCGCTCGACGCGGCCAAGACCATCCTCAAGGGCGTCGAGAAGGGCAGGGGGCGCGTGCTCATCGGTTCCGACGCCATTGCGCTGGACCTGCTGCAGCGCATCACCGGTTCGCGTTACCAGGGTCTGATCGCCGCAGTCTCCAAGCGTGCCATGCCACGCACGAAGAAGTAGGCGGGTGGCGTCGTGAAGGCCTTTTACGTACCCCTGCCGATCGTTGCGGCAGCACTCAAGCCGTTCTACCGCCTCGCGCTCAACCCGCGCCTGTCTTTCCCGGCGCAGCGGGCCCTTCTCGAGGCCGCGGCTCCGGCTCAGACGCTGCCGCACGGAACGGTCTCGCAGAAGATGACGCTCGCGGGCCGCACAGCCGAGCGCGTCACCGTCGGCGCGACCGAACGCAACACAGCGATTCTGTATCTGCACGGCGGCGCGTACACGATCGGATCGATCAACACGCACCGATCATTGGCTGCGCATCTGGCCCGGGAATCGGCCAGTGCGGTCTACGTGCTCGATTACCGGTTGGCCCCGGAGAACCCGTACCCGGCCGCACTCGACGACGCGGTGGCCGCGTTCCGTGAGCTGGTCCGATCCCACGGATTCACGGCCGACCGCATCGCCATCGCGGGTGATTCCGCGGGCGGTGGGCTGACGGTGGCCACTGCCCGCCGACTGGTGGACGACGGGACCAGCCCGGCCGCCCTGGGCCTGATCTCGCCGTGGGTCGATCCCGGTGCCCGCGACGCTGCCAAGGACCGCGACATGGTGGTCAACACCGGCTGGTCGTACAGCTCGGCCGACGCGTATCTGGGTGCGGGCGATCCGCTGGATCAGGGCTTCGCGCCACTCCTGGGAAACCTGGACGGGCTGCCGCCGATCGTCATGCACGTGGGCACCGACGAAGTCCTGTACGCACAGATCACCGCATTCGCGGACAAGCTGCGCCTGTCCGGCGTGGAGCTGGAGCACGTCGAATACAAGAAGCTCTGGCATGTTGCTCACCTGCAGGCGTCGATCCTGCGTGAAGCAGCCCAGGCCGTCCAGCACATGGGCGGGTATCTGGGCCGCAAGGTCAGGGCCTCGAAGAACGATGACTCACAGGTTGTGCTCACCGAGCCAGCGGCCAGCGACATCGCCTGACGCGGCACCACTGCGGACCTCTCCGATCATGTCGGCGAGGTCCGCAGTCGTCAGCTCCCCCGCCACCACCGAGAACGACCTCAGCGCGTTCTCACCGAGCACCCCGTTGCGGTACAGCGGAACGACGTTCTGTGCCGAATAAACGTGGTCGTCGTCGGCCAGAGTCGTCAGATCTTTCGCGAGCGGACCGAACGACGCGGTGCGGATCGCGAGAACGTCGACCTCCCCGGCGTTCACCCCGTCGACGGCGGCCTGCGCGTCGGCATACGGGGTGACATCGGTGACCGACGCGCCGGAGAACGTGGGGACCCGCTTCGATGTGAAGACAGGCACCACGTCCATCGGATCGAGCTCACCGTCCACGATTCCCACGGTCCTCTCCTCGCGACCCAGGAACTCCGTCACGGTCTCGTCGCCGGATTCACTGCCCGACTCCACCGCGATCGCGATCCGATCCTCGGCCGTCGCGTAATCCCCCACCGACAGTCCGGCGGGCAGTGAGCGGTTGAGTTCCGTGAACACGTCCTCGGCCTCGGTTGCCGCGGCCGAGGTGTCGAAGGTCCGCAGTAGGTCGCCGGTCAGGTCGGGAATCATCGTCACCTCACCGCGGTCGAGGGCCGCGAGGTACTCGGACCGATCACCCAGATTTTCCTCGACCGAGACGTCGGCCCCGGTCGATCGAAGGCCACCGGCATAGATGTGCGCGAGCAACCGGGAGACGTCCGAACTGCCGGCTCCGACGACGACTGGTCCAGGAGCGGGCGCGGTCGACTCGGCGGTACTGCAGCCGCCGAGGAGCCAGGCGATCGACATCACCACAGCGGTGGTCAGCACCGACGAACGCACTGTATTTCCTCCTGTTCACTGCCCATTGGGTTTACCGATCCCGACGGCGGGGCACTAGTGCGAACGAGACGGTAGTCGAACCAACCTTATGGGCACGCTGATTTCGACTACCATCCCGAGCAGCCCGAGTACTGGTTCTTCCGATGCCCCCGGGGGCCGATCGGCAGCCATGGGTAGGACTGTGCCCGAACCGATGGAAGGACACCATGACCACCTCCCGAATCACGCGTGCGTTCTCCGCTCCGAGGGCTGTGGCAGCCGTTGCCGCACTCGCTCTCTCGGTCACCGCCCTGACCGCCTGCGGCGGAAATTCGGATCCGCTGTCCAGCGGTGGCGGCGAAACCAACAGCGACACCAACTCGATCATCATCGGCTCCGCGAACTTCCCCGAATCCGAGACCGTGGCCAATGTCTACGCCGAGGCGCTGCGCGCCAACGGTTTCGAGGTGACCACCAAGCTGAACATCGGCAGCCGTGAGGCCTACATCCCCGCGGTGCGGGACGGGTCGATCGACATGATTCCCGACTACACCGGAAACCTGCTCCAGTACTTGGACGAGTCCGCGACCGCCACCTCCTCCGACGACGTGCTGGCGGCACTGCCCGCCGCACTCGGCGACGACCTGACGGTGACGGCCCAGGCACCCGGCGAGGACAAGGACGCCGTCGTCGTCACCCGCAAGACCGCCACCGAGCGCAACCTCACGACGGTCGGCGACCTCGCGCCGTTCTCCTCGGACGTCACCTTCGCCGGTACTCCGGAATTCCAGGAGCGCGTCGGCGGCCTGCCCGGTCTGCGCGACAAGTACGGCCTGGACATCTCGGCCGGCAACTACATCCCGATCTCGGACGGAGGCGGCCCCGCCACCGTCGAGGCTCTGGTCTCCGGACAGGTCGTTGCCGCGGACATCTTCACCACCTCGCCTGCGATCGCGCAGAACGACCTGGTGGTGCTCGAGGACCCGGAGAACAACTTCGCGGCCCAGAACGTCATTCCGGTGCTGCGTACGGCCAAGCAGTCCGACAAGCTCACCCAGGTTCTCGACGCCGTCTCGGCGCAGATCACCACCGACGAGCTGATCGCGCTGAACACCTCGGTGTCCGGTGACGAGAAGGTCGAGCCCGCGGCAGCAGCAGCAGCCTGGGTCAAGGAGAAGGGCCTGGACCAGCCGGTCAGCTGATGATCACCTTCGAGCACGTCAACAAGACCTATCCGGACGGCACCACGGCAGTCGACTCCCTGGACCTGGTGATCGAGCCACACTCGTTCACCGTGTTCGTGGGGCCGTCCGGCTGCGGCAAAACCACGTCGATGCGCATGATCAACCGCATGATCACCCCTACCTCGGGCGTGATCACGGTGGACGGTCGCAACATCGCCGACAACGATGCCGTGAAACTGCGCCGAGGCATCGGCTACGTCATCCAGAGCGCCGGGTTGCTTCCCCATCGCACTGTCGTCGACAACGTCGCCACCGTGCCCGTGCTCAACGGCGAATCTCGTCGCGCAGCACGCAAAGCTGCACTCGACGTGCTCGAGCGTGTCGGCCTGGACCCGGCGTTCGCCTCGCGTTACCCGGCGCAGTTGTCGGGTGGGCAGCAACAGCGAGTGGGCGTGGCGCGAGCGCTGGCCGCCGACCCGCCCATCCTGCTGATGGACGAGCCCTTCAGCGCGGTGGACCCCGTGGTTCGTGAAGAACTGCAGACGGAGATGCTGCGACTGCAGGCCGATCTGAAGAAGACGATCGTCTTCGTCACCCACGACATCGACGAAGCCGTCCGGCTCGGTGATCACATCGCGGTCTTCGGACCACAGGGCCGACTGCAGCAGTACGACAAGCCCGAGACGGTACTGGCGGCACCTGCCACCCCGTTCGTGGCCGGTTTCGTCGGCCGTGACCGCGGCTACCGAGGCCTGTCGTTTCGGTCTGCGCAATCGGTGACGATGCACCCGATCGAGACGGCCACGCAGGACGAGGTCAGCAGTCTCCGACTCGACCAGGGTCAGTGGGTACTGGTGGTCGACTCGCAGCGGCGTCCGCTCGGCTGGATCGATACGACCGGCGTCGAGAAAGTGCGCGACGGCAAGAGTATCGACGAGAGCACGGCTGCGGGTGGGTCGCTGTTCCTCGAGGGTGGTGACCTGCGGCAGGCACTCGATTCCGCGATCTCCTCGCCGTCGGGCATCGGCGTTGCGGTCGACTCTTCCGGCGCGGCAGTCGGCAGTGTCGACGGTGCCGAGATACTCGAAAACCTTGCTGCACAACGCAAGTCCGAGGACTCGGAACGCAACCGGCACCACTTCCGCACGGCCGGGGACGCAGACCGGTGACCTGGCTGTTCGACAATTTCGATGTCGTTCTCGGCTACACGAAGACGCACCTGTACCTCTCGCTGGTACCGCTGTTCGTCGGACTGTTGATCGCCATTCCGCTGGGCACCGTCATTCGCAACACCCGTTGGGTTCGTCGAATAACGTTGACGGTGGCCAGCATTGCGTTCACCCTTCCGTCGTTGGCACTGTTCGTCACCATCCCCGCAGTGGTCGGTCTTCCCGTTCTCGACCCACTGAACGTCGTGATCGCTCTGGCGGTCTACTCGACCGCACTGCTGGTGCGCGCCGTACCCGAGGCACTCGACTCGGTACCGTTCGCCGTCGTCGATTCCGCCCAGGCCATGGGATATTCGACTCTGCGCCGGGCAGTGACCGTCGAACTGCCACTGGCACTTCCGGTGCTCATCGCCAACATCCGGGTCGTCGCGGTCACGAACATCTCATTGGTCTCGGTGGGCTCGGTGATCGGTATCGGCGGTCTCGGTCAGCTGTTCACGCAGGGCTATCAGCGTGACTACCCCGATCAGATATTCGCGGGCATCATCTCGATCGTGTTCCTGGCGTTGGTGTTCGACGCCGCCCTGTTCCTCCTGGGCCGTCGACTGACCCCGTGGACGCGCCTCGGCACGGGCCCGTCGAAGAAGAAGGCACGCGCATGAATCTGTTCTCCGAGGCGTTCTCGTACATCATTGACAGCGGAAATTGGTCCGGCCCAACGGGAATCGGCGCTCGGCTGATCGAGCACATGTGGTACAGCCTGCTGGCGGTACTGGTCTCCGCCGTGATCGCCGTACCCATCGGCCTGCTGATCGGTCATCTACGACGCGGCGAAGCCGTGATCGTGGGCCTGGTCAACGCACTGCGTTCGCTGCCCACCCTCGGCATCCTGGTGTTCCTCGTTCTGGTGATCGGGTTGGGGCTGGTGCCGCCGATCATCGCACTGGTGTTGCTCGGCATTCCGCCGCTACTGGCCGGCACGTACTCCGGTATCGCCAACGTCGACGCGAACGTGGTGGACGCCGCCCGCGCCATGGGCATGACGGAAACCCAGGTGTTGTTTCGGGTCGAGATCCCGAATGCGCTCCCCCTGATTCTCGGTGGGCTCCGCAACACCACCCTGCAGATCATCGCCACCGCGACCATCGCGGCCTACGTCAACCTCGGCGGACTCGGCCGCTACATCTTCGACGGCCTGGCGTTGTACGACTACGGACGGGTTCTGGTCGGAGCGATCCTGGTGGCCGTGCTGACCCTGGTCATCGACGGTCTACTCGCCCTTGCAGTGTGGACATCGGTCCCGGGAACCGGCCGGCTGCGGCGGATGCCGACCGGACTGGCGAAGGTCTGATTCGGCGAAGGTCTGACCCGCGCGCACAGAAACCCTTCGAACGAAAGACACCGGCGAACCACCGGCCCGGGTAGGGCAGGGTTCGCCGGTGTTTTTTCGTTTTCCTACGCGACGCCCTCGGCTCGCGCTGCTGCCGCAACTGCGTCCGCAACGGCCGGGGCGACACGAGGATCGAGTGGGCTGGGCACGATCTTGTCCGCAGCCAACTCGTCGCCGAGAACCGAGAGGATTGCCTCGGCAGCGGCGAGCTTCATGCCTTCGGTGATCCGGCGAGCGCCCGCGTCGAGCGCGCCCTTGAACACACCGGGGAAGGCGAGAACATTGTTGATCTGGTTCGGGAAGTCGCTGCGTCCGGTCGCGACGATGGCGGCGTACTTTCTCGCCACCTCCGGGTGGATCTCCGGATCGGGGTTCGACAGCGCGAACACGATGGCCTGCGGGGCCATCGAGGCGATGTAGCCCTCGTCGACCTTGCCCGCGGACAGACCGAGGAACACGTCGGCCCCGGCCAGAGCATCGCCCGGTCCCCCACTGATGCCCCGCGGGTTGGTGCGGGCGGCCAGATCGGCCTTGACGGCGCCGAGGTCGCCGCGACCCGCCGAGATGATGCCCTTGGAATCGAGCACCACGACATCGGAGATTCCGGCTGCGAGCAGGATGTTGGCGCACGCCACACCCGCAGCGCCCGCACCGGACACGACCACTCGAAGCCCGGCCAAGTCTCTGCCCTGCACTCGGGTGGCACCGGTCAGCGCGGCCAGGACGACGATGGCAGTGCCGTGCTGATCGTCGTGCATCACCGGGCAGTCGAGCGCCTCGACGACGCGTCGTTCGATCTCGAAGCAGCGCGGAGCCGAGATGTCCTCGAGGTTCACCGCACCGAAACTGTGCCGCAACCGCACGATCGTTTCGACGATCTCGTCGACGTCGTTGGTATCGAGGACGATCGGGATGGAGTCCAGACCGGCGAACTTCTTGAACAGTGCCGCTTTGCCTTCCATCACCGGCAGCGACGCCCGAGGGCCGATGTCGCCCAGGCCGAGCACCGCGGAACCGTCGGAGATGACCGCGACGAGCCGATCGGTCCAGGTGTAACGCTTGGCGAGCGACGGGTCGGCGGCAATTGCGCGGCTGACCTGAGCCACCCCGGGGGTGTAGGCGATGGACAGATCACGCTGGGTTTCGAGCGGGGCCGCCAACTCCACCGACAGCTTTCCGCCGAGATGCCCGGCGAAGATCTCCTCGTCGGTGATCCCGGCCTGTACTGCCGGTGCTGAATCCGATGCTGTGGTGTCTTCGACTGCCGTCACGGTGAAAGCTCCTCGCACTGTCGGCCTCGACCAGCAAGGCGACGCATGTCAACGAAGTGAGTGGTTCTGGGAATGGACAACGCTCGGAGTGCGCCAGTGCTGGCTGCAGACTGCCGAAAGCGTGTCTCGCACGTGCGGTGGGTGTGCCGACACGATCAGCGACGGGCTGTAGCCCGATCGGTGGCCCCAGTGTGCCACACCGCTGCTACAACTGACCACAGAGTCAGATGCAGACCCCGGACCGTGCTGCCGCCCCGGTCCTCACTGCCACCCCGGTCACTACTGCCACCATTGCGTCCACAGCACCAGGGCCGTGACGCCGAAGACGACGAGCGCACCGACGAACGCGGTGAACCCGCGCCGATGATCTGCGATGCGCTGGGCGACGACGGCCACCACGGCGGCGGCGATGTGCGCACCGACCGACAGTCCGCCCGGTCCCGGGAAACCGCGGGACTGCCCGAGATATTGCGTGACGGCGACACCGATCGCCAGGACTACCAGCCCGGCGGTGACGACTCCGCTGAGCCCGCGTAGGAATCGGAGCCCCGCTCCGGCGCCGTTCATCCGCCGGCCACGAATCCGCGGACCGAGTCCGCGATCAATTGCACCGCGATGGCGGCGAGCAACAAACCGGCGATGCGTGCCAGCAGCGAGATGCCACCTTCACCGAGGAGGCGGATCAGGACCGTGGAGAATCGCAGAATCAGGAAGAACAGCACGTGAATAGTGATGATGCCCAACGCAATCGCCAGCAGCGAGCTCGCATCACCGTCGGCCTGGCTGACGTAGACGATCACCGCGGCGATGGCACCGGGGCCTGCCATCAGCGGAGTCCCGAGCGGCACCAGGGCCACGTTGACGTCCTCGGCCGCGGAATCTCCGCCCGCACCTTTGCCGGTGAGCAGCGACAGCGCGATGAGCAACAGCAGTAATCCGCCCGCGCCCTGAAGAGCCGGGATGCCGATGTGCAGGTAGCTCAGAATTGCCTGGCCGCCGATGGCGAACACCGAGATGACGGTCAGCGAGACGGCGGGTGCCTGCCACGCGGCCTTGTTTCGAGCTTCCTTGCTCTTGCGGCCGACCAGGGACAGAAACACCGGAATCGCGCCGGGCGGGTCCATGATGACGAACAGGGTGATCAGCACGGTCAGGTACAGCGTCACGTCGAATGTCATGAGCGAGCCGCCGCAACGATTCGATCGTATTGCTCTGGGGCCGTGGAGTATTCGCCCAGTTTCACGGTCTTGTTGGTCCCGTGGTAATCGGAGGATCCGGTCACGATCAGATCCAGTTCTGCGGCGAGAACGGCCATCACCACCGTGTCCTGCGGCGAGTGATCCATGTGATGCACCTCCACTCCGCCCAGCCCCAACGGCGTCAGTTCTCGAATCTGGTCCAGGTCGAGGATCCGGCCACGCGCGCGAGCCCGAGCATGGGCGAGCACGCTGACCCCGCCGGCCGCCGCGATCATCTGCACCGCGGCCTCGAGCGGAGTGTCCACCTTCTCCACGTAGTACTTGCCGCTGGTCGCCAACGGACCGGCGAACGCCGCGTTCATATCCGGGACGTACCCGGCATCGATCAGCGCGCGGCCGAGATGGGGACGTCCGGCTGCGGCCCCGGCCGAGGCCAACACTGCGTCGGGATCGATCGGCAGACCGTCGGCCGCCATCTTCTCGGCGATGGCTCGCAACCTCGTCACCCGTTCGCCGCGCAGCCGCGCACGCTCGGCCGCGAACGCTTCGTTCTCGGGGTCGAAGAGGTACGCGAGCAGGTGTACAGGAACCGGTTCGCCGTCCTCGCCGCGTCCGGTGCACGAGAGTTCCATACCTCGTACGAGCGTGAGACCGGGAGGAACGGCGGCGGCCGCTTCGTCCCAGCCCGAGGTGGTGTCGTGGTCGGTCAGCGCCACCACCGACAGTCCCGCCGCCGACGCGGCACGAACCAGCTCGGCCGGGCTGTCGGTACCGTCGGACGCCGTCGAGTGGGTATGGAGATCGATGAGCACCTCGACAGTGTTCCAGGCTCGCCGTCTCGTCGTTTTGCTGGCGTACGATTGCCCGCCATGCCGTCCCTTCCACCTCGCCCGTCGCTACCGTCGCTGCATCGACGAGGACCCAAGGCCGCACCCGACGCGGGGCCGAGAATTCCGGTGCCCACGGCCCGCGCGATCGTCGACTGCGCGGTGTACGTGCACGGCTCACGATTGCCCGGAAGATTCACCCACACCTCGGCCATCGCAGAGGTTCGTGCGCGCGGCGAGGGGTTCGTGTGGGTAGGCCTGCACGCGCCCGACGACCATCAGATGAACGCGATCGCGCAGTGCTACGGGTTGCACGAGTTGATGGTCGAGGACACCGTCCACGCACACCAGAGACCGAAACTCGAACGCTACGACGACGTCGCATTCTTGGTGCTGCGCACGGTGAAGTACGTCGAGCACGAGTCGGTCACGACCGCCAACGAGATTGTCGAGAGCGGGGAGATCATGGTGATGGTCGGCAGCGACTTCGTCATTACCGTTCGGCACGGTGAACATTCGGGGTTGGCCGGGGTGCGGCAGCGCCTGGAAGCGAACCCGGAACAGCTCGCACTCGGCCCGTCCGCGGTGCTGCACGCGGTCGCCGATCACGTCGTCGACGAGTACCTGGCGGTGACCGAGTCCATCGAGCGGGACGTCGACGGCATGGAAGAGGAAGTGTTCTCCCCGCACCATCACGTGCCCATCGAGAACATCTATCTGCTCAAGCGCGAGGTCGTCGAACTGCGCCGGTCGGTGACGCCGCTGTCGACGCCGTTGGCTCGCCTGGTCCAGGAGCCGAGCGTGCCCAAGGCGGTGCGACGGTATCTACGCGACGTACAGGACCACCACACCACCGTCGCCGAGCGCATCTCCGAGTACGACGAGGTCCTCAGTTCTCTGGTCGACGCCGCGTTGGCCCGGGTGACGATGCAGCAGAACCTGGACATGCGCAAGATCTCGGCCTGGGTGGCGATCGCCGCGGTGCCGACCATGGTCGCGGGCATCTACGGGATGAACTTCGACAACATGCCCGAGCTGCACTGGACCTACGGGTACCACCTGATCGCCGCGATCGTCGCCTGCGTGTGCATCGGATTGTGGAGGACGTTCCACAAGAACGACTGGCTGTAGCAGCCGCGTTCGACAGTTGGACATCGTCCAACGTCAGCAGATGGTCACTGGTGATTGCCCCGACCCCCGGCGGGTGAGGCGCCCATCGGTTCTACCCGGATGAGACTGCAGTAGCCCTGCACTGTTCTCCGGAAGGGATCGATGAAAATCCGCTCGCTGGTATCGGCTGTGGCCGTCGCCGTGATCTGCTCGTCCGCCGCTGGAACCGCGTCGGCTCAGCCCGTTCTCACCGATCCCGCCGGCCCACCGCTGACCGTCGCGCAGGCCGATCTCGACAAGGCACTCACCTGCACCGCGGATCTGCACGACGCCACCCGCGATCCGGTTCTGCTCACCCCGGCGTTCGCCACCGACCAGCAGTCGTTCGGCTGGAACTACCTGCAGTCCTTGCCTGCCGTCGGAATCCCGGTGTGCAGCCTGTCGTTTCCCGACGAGGGCTACGGAGACCTGCAGATCTCGGCGCAGTACGTGGTGCACGCAGTTCGGACGATGGCCGCCGACAGTGGCCGCAAGGTGGTCATGATGGGCCACCAGCACGGCCCCTTGGACGAACTCTGGGCGCTGACGTTCTGGCCGGACCTGCCTGCGCTGGTATCGGATGTCATCTCTCTCGCCACCCCGTACAACGGCACCGATTCGGCCCGCAACGGCTGCGACGACTCGCAAGAGTGCCCACCGGCGAACTGGCAGATCGCCACCGGATCGAACTTCCTCACCGCACTGGCCGCCCGCCCTCTGCCGGTGGGCCCCAGCTACACCTCGATCTTCACGCGATTCGACGAACTGATCTATCCGCAGCCTCGTGCGAGCACCCTGCGCGGTGCCGCCAACATCGCCGTGCAGGACGTCTGTCCGCTGCGGCCGGTGGAACACTTCGGCATCCTCGGCGACAACGTCGCGTACAACATCGTCCTCGACGCACTCGACCACGACGGACCTGCAGTCCGCGGGCGCATTTCGCGGAATCTGTGCTTCACCGTCACGATGCCCAATCTGCGCCCCACGCGAGGATCGGGAGCTGCGGGGTCGAACTATTTCGCGGACACACAACGCCACTTCGAGGAAGATTCGGTTGCTGCAGAACCGGAATTGGCGTCCTACGCGCGCTGACAGACCGTCAGAGACTGGCGGCGGAACGATTCGGGTCGCGGACGTCGATGCCGGCCTCGGCCCAGGCCTCACGCAGCGCGTCGGCTCCGCGTAACCGGACCCAGGCGGCCTCGGTCCCGGTCAAAGGAACTGCGGCGAAGAAGTGCACCGGGTCGTAGGGCTCGGGCAGCGGCAGATCCGCGATGTCGCTCGGCCCGAGCAGTACGGCCGTGAACGGCGCGTTCGTCCACAGCGGCTCACCGAGATCGAGGAGAGCATCCTCCACCAGTACGACGCCCTCCACCGCCGGCGAGGCGGCAAGCACGGCCAGGCTCTTGTGGACGCCCGACGCCACCCCGGCCCCACCGCGAAGGGTGAGTACCAGTTCGGCGCGAGGGCCACGGGACGGGTCGGCGACCATGTCATTGGGGTCGGCCATCGGATGACGCGAGCAGCCGAGGCTGACGTACCGCACCACCTCGGAGTCCGCCGCGAATCGCAGCACGTCCAACGACTCCAGACCGAGGAACGTCACGGACGCGGACGACGGGTTGTCGTCGCCGATCTCGGTCACCAGATGTGCGCGTACTGCGGTAATGACACTCTCGCTCACCTATCCCATCCAACACCACCGGTGCCCGGGAAGTCCGTTCGGAGGTGCCACCGCACCGGAGGTGGGTACCGTCGTACCCGTGGTCTCCGTTCTCGCAGTGTCCGACGAAACGATCGAATCCCTGTGGAGTCCGCAGGTGAAGTCGCTCGGAGTCGATCTGATTCTCGGCGCGGGCGACCTTCCGTTCGACTACCTCGAATACCTCACCGATACCTTGAACGCGCCGTGCGTGTTCGTGCCCGGCAACCACGACGCGGACCTCACCGGCTACTCCGCCGGACGTGCGGGGTGGATGCGTGCAGGGCTCCCCACCACCTGGCCCGGGCCCGTCGGTGCCGTCAACGCCGACCGCCGCATCGTGTCCGCGGCCGGCCTTCGGATCGCCGGTCTCGGCGGTTCCATCCGCTACAACGGTGGGCCAAATCAGTGGACCCAGCGGCAACAGCGTCGGCGCTCACGCACGCTGACTCGAACGTTCGCGTGGCATCGCACTGTGCGCAGAGACTCTCGGCCCCTGGACATTCTGCTGACCCACAGTCCCCCGCTCGGCGTCGGCGACGAGACCGACCCCGCCCACATCGGTTTCGACTGCCTCGACGAGGTGACCCGCCAATTGTCCCCACAGTTGTTGTTGCACGGCCACATTCATCCGCACGGCACCACCCCCGAAGATCTCACCCTGCACGGCGCAGCAGTGATCAACACCGTCGGATACACCCTGCTCGAGGTCGAACCGGGCGGGCAGAGAACGGAATTCGAGACACCGAGGATCGTGAGGCGCAGGCATGGCACGTGACACCGGCTTTCCGGCCGCCGACGCGGAGAACGACTTCACCCGCCAACGCCGACGCGCCGACGTCGCACGGCTGGTCGGATGGCTCCGGCGTCAGCCCGACGACGTCAACACCATCCTGCCGTTCGACGAGGTGGTCGCCGCCCTCGGCAAGGTGGGCGAACGCCATCTGGGTCTGCAGGTCATTCGCGTCGAGACCATCGTCGGAAGTGTCGATCGCACTCGCGATTTCGATCGTTTCTTCCGTCCGACGTCGGCGCGAATCCGCGAACGTTGGCAACGACTGGCGGCCGCTCAACGACGCGGCGAAGCAATGCCGCCGATCCAGGTCTATCGCATCGGCGGCATGCACTTCGTCGTCGACGGCCATCATCGCGTGTCGATCGCGTTCGCCATGCATCGAACATCCATCGATGCCGTCGTCACCGAAATCATCACGCGCATCTCGCCCGAGGGCATCACTCGGCGCGGTGACCTGTTGATCAAGGATCATCGCCGCATCTTCTTGAGCCGGGTGCCCCTGGCGGGACGCGCGCGCGAGGCGGTACAGGTCACCGATCCGTTCGATTACGCACAATTGAGCGAGTCCGTGGAGGCGTGGGGATTCCGATTGATGCAGGAGGTCGGCGAATTCGTCGACCGCGGTACCGTCGCCCGGCGCTGGTTCGGTGAGGAGTATCTGCCGGTGGTCCGGATGGTGCGGGCGGCCGAGATTCTCGAGGACTGCACCGATGCCGAGGCCTATCTGTGGATGAGCCGGGAGCGCTACCGCCTGGTGCGCGAGCACGTGTGGAACGACGAGATCGTCAGCGAACTACGGCAGAAGGCGCTCGGAAAACCCAACCGGGGGCAGTAATTTCTCGAACCGACGTACCTGGGCCGGCATCGGGTGGACGCGTGGTCGATAATTACTTAGGTGCGTTCAACATTTTAGTTCGTTCGGTATTTTTCGATTGCTCTACGTAACGAGGTAGCTCTTCCATGTCCACCCGCCGCACTTTGCTGCCCGGACTCTGTTTCATCGTCATGACTCTCGCCGTTCTACAGACGATGGTCGTACCGATCGTCGGCACCATCGGCATGCAGTTGGGTGTCAGCGCTACCGCGGCCGGCTGGGTCTTGACGGCCAACCTGCTCGCCGCAGTCATCGCCACCCCCGTCATCGGGAGGCTCGCCGACCTGCACGGCAAACGTCCGGTGCTGATCGGTGTTCTCACCGTTGTCCTCGCCGGATCTCTACTGGCAGCCCTGACTCACTCGCTGCTGTGGTTGATCGTCGGCCGGGTCCTGCAGGGCGTGTCCTATGCACTGTTTCCCATCGCGCTCGCCGTCCTTCGGGACGAGATGCCTCCTCGTACGCTCGTCGGTTCGATGGCCATCCTGTCCGGCACCCTGGGCGTCGGCGGAGGGTTCGGGCTGGTACTGACCGGACTGCTCACCGCCCACGGCGCCGACTACCACCGGGTGTTCTGGCTCACCGTCGCCATCGTGGTCGTCGCACTGGCCATCGCTTGGTTCGGCGTGCCCTCGCGGCCACGAAGCGGAAGCGGGTCCGTCGACTGGTGGGGTGCGGCGCTCCTCGCGGGCACTCTCCTACTCCTTTTTCTCGCCCTCACCCAGGGCCGTACGTGGGGCTGGGGTTCGGTGGCCACCATCGGGTGCGCGGTGGCAGGCGCGCTGCTGGGCGCTCTGTGGTGGATCTTCGAGAAGCGCACCGAGGCACCACTGGTCGCGCCGCGCATGCTCACCCACGGTCCACTGTTGGCCACCAACATCGCCACGCTGTTCGTCGGCATCGGGATGTTCGTGAACTTTCTCGCCTGCTCGTATTTCGTGCAGACCCCGCGTGCCGTCGCCGGCTACGGCTTCTCTGCAAGTGTGCTCGAGGCCAGCGTCGTCTACTTGCTTCCCGGCGCGGCGGTGGGCGTGGTCGCCGCGGTGATCAGTGGCCGCCTCATCGGATCGTTCGGGCCGCGACGAGTACTCGTCGCCGGTGCGGTGATCGGCCTCGTCGGATTCGTGTTCGTCGCTGTTGCCCACGACCACACCTGGCAACTGATCACCGCAGGCATCGTCATCAACACGTTCGTCAGCCTCGCGTTCGCGGCCCTGCCGAACCTGTTGATGGCCGAGGTCAGTGCGGCGGACACGGGCGTGGCCAACAGCGTCAACTCGATCGTGCGGACCGTCGGTACGTCGATTGCGAGTGCGACGCTGTCCACAGTGCTGGCGATGTTCACCATCACGGGCACCACCGTCGCGCGTGAGTTCGTCTTCACCGCCGCCTTCCTCTTCGGCGCAGCGGCCTGCCTTGTCGTCGCGCTGGCGGCCCTGGCCATCAAAAGCACCCCCGCCACTCGGGAATCGGTGACAGTGGCCGAGTCCGAACCGAATACCACGTCGAACTCGCCGGTGTGAGCTCCGCATGTGAGCGGAACTTCGTAGCCCACTACGAAGTTCCGCTCACATGCGCGTAGCGCTCTACAGCGTCAGATTGGCACCCGAGGCCTGGTCGAAGACCGAGATCTTCGCCGGGTCGAACCACAGCTCCACCTGACCACCCTCGGCAGCCTTGGATTCGGCGGCCAGACGCGCAACCACCTGTGCGCCACCGAGATCGGCGATCCCAGCATCGGCGGCCAGCTCCTGCAGTTCGCTGGACTCGACCTTGGCACCCTTGAGCGTGAAGTAGACGTACTTGTCGCTACCCATCGACTCGAGCACATCGACGGTGGCGGTGAAGGTGGCACCGCTCATCTTCTGGTAACCGTCGATCAGCGCCGCGTCCTCGAAGTGCTCGGGACGGATGCCCACGACCACCTCGCGGCCCGGGTTCTTGGCCTTGATCGCATCCATTCGCTCGAGCGGAATCTCGATGTCGCCGAGAGCGGTGGACACCCCGTTCGAGGTGAGCTGCCCGGGAACGAAATTCATCGAGGGCGATCCGATGAAGCCGCCGACGAACAGGTTTCGCGGCTTGTCGTAGAGCTCCTGCGGCGACCCGATCTGCTGCACCAATCCGCCGCGCAGCACCACGACGCGATCGCCGAGAGTCATGGCCTCGGTCTGATCGTGCGTGACGTAGACCGTGGTGGTGCCCAGTCGCTTCTGCAGCCGCGAGATCTCGGCGCGCGTCTGCACACGCAGCTTCGCGTCGAGGTTGGACAGCGGCTCGTCCATCAGGAAGGCCTTGGGCGTGCGAACGATAGCGCGGCCCATGGCAACTCGCTGTCGCTGACCACCGGAGAGGTTCGCCGGCTTGCGGTCGAGGTGCTGACTGAGGTCGAGGATGTTGGCTGCCTCTTCGACCTTGCTGTTGATCTCGTTCTTCGAGAGCTTCGCCAGCGTCAAGGGGAACGCGATGTTCTCCCGCACCGTCATGTGCGGATACAGCGCATAGGACTGGAACACCATAGCGATGTCGCGATCTTTGGGAGCCCGCTCGTTGACGCGCTCCCCCGCGATCCGCAGCTCACCCGAGGAAATGTCCTCGAGCCCGGCAATCATGTTGAGGGTGGTGGACTTTCCGCAACCGGACGGCCCGACCAGGATGATGAACTCGCCGTCGGCGATGGTGATGTCGACGTCGCTGACCGCGGCTGCGCCGTCGGGGTAGAGCTTGGTGACTTTGTCGAGAACGATTTCGGCCATGACGGTTATCCCTTCACTGCGCCGGACGTCAAGCCCGCCACGATACGTCGTTGGAAGAAGAGCACGAAAATGATGATCGGGATGGTGATGACGACTGCCGCCGCCGCGATGGATCCCGTGGGCTCCTCGAACTGAGAGCTACCGGTGAACTGCGAGATGGCCGCCGGGACGGTGACCGAACGTTCCGTTGCCGTCAACGAGATGGCGAGCAACAGGTCGTTCCAGGCGAAGATGAACACCAGAATGGCGGCGGTGACGATGCCGGGTGCGGCCAGCGGGGCGATGACCTTGCGGAACGCCTGTGCGGGCGTCGCGCCGTCCATCTTCGCGGCCTTCTCGAGCTCCCACGGAATCTCGCGGAAGAACGCCGAGAGGGTGTAGATCGCCAGCGGCAGAGCGAATGTGATGTACGGAATGATCAGTCCCGGCCAGGTATCGAACAGTCCCAGTGATCGGGAGATGTCGAACAGCGGTGTCACCAGCGAGATCTGGGGGAACATCGCGATCAGCAGAGCCGCACCGACGAGAGCCTTCTTTCCCGGGAAGTCCAGGCGGGCGACGGCGTACGCGGCCATGGTGCCGATCACCACGGCGATCACGGTGGTGATCAATCCGATTCCGATCGAGTTCACCAGCGCCGAGGTGAACTGATTGGTCGAAAAGATGCCCTTGTAGTTCTCCAACGTGAATGCGCGCGGGATGAAGTTGCCGTCTGCGATGGTGGCCGTCGACTTGAACGACAGGCTCATGATCCACAGCAGCGGAACCAATGCGTAGAGCAGGACGAGGACGTTGACTACCGTCCAACCGACCTTCTTGCGAGGCGTAACAGTGGTCATTACTTGCGGCCTCCGTCGTCGGATCCCGGTGCCGAGGCACCGAACAACTTGATGAACACGAACGCGATGATCGCGACGCAGAAGAAGATCAGAATGCTGATCGCCGACCCGAGCCCGAGGTTGAACGCCCCGAACAGGTTGTCGTACCCGAGAATCGAGACCGACCCGGTTTCGTTGCTACCTCGGGTGAGCACGTAGATGTTGTCGAAGATGCGGAACGCGTCGAGGGTGCGGAAGAGCACCGCGACGAGGATGGCCGGCTTCATCAACGGGATCGTGATGCGCATCAATCTGGTCCAGCCACCTGCACCGTCGACCTCGGCCGCCTTGAGCAGATCATCGGGCACCAGAGCCAGACCGGCCAGCAACAGCAGCGCCATGAACGGAGTCGTCTTCCAGACTTCGGCCAACACGACGATCGCCAGTGACGGGAACTGTTCGGTGAGCGGCGCGCTACCGTCGGGCAACAGATTCGCGAGATAACCCGTGCCGGGAGTCCACGCGTAGTACCAGCTGTACGCGGCGGCGACGGTCACGATGCCGTAGGGGATGAGCACCACGGTGCGCACCAGTCCACGGCCGAAGATGGTGCGGTGCATCACCAGAGCCACTGCGAGTCCGAGGACGAACTCGATGATCACCGAGATGATCGTGATGCCTGCGGTGACGCCGAATGCCGTCCACCAGTAACCGTCGGACAGCACCGTGATGTAGTTGGAGACGCCGACGAATTCGCGGTCCTCGGGGAACGCGAGGTTGTACTTCTGCAGGCTCAGCCAGAACGCGTAGATGATCGGATAGCCGGTGACCGCGAGCATCAATATCGCCGCGGGTGCGACGAGCAGTAATCCGAGCCGGCGTTCGGCCTTCTTTCCGTCGGAGATGTTCTTCAGGGCCGCCTGCTTGTCCACAGGCTGCGACTGGGGTTGGGACTCGGTGGGAGCACTCATGGAATCAACCCTTCGGAATTGACGGCCTTGGTGACCAGATCTGCGAGCTTGTCCACGTCGGCTACCGGATCGATGTTCTGCGGCGGATTGAGCGCATCGGTCAGCAGTATCGAAATACTCTGGTACGCAGGCGAAACGGGCCGCACCGCTGCCGATTCGATGGAACCGAGCACGCCTTCCCAAGCGGGATAGACGGACTGGAACTCAGGATCGGAGTACAGCGACTTCAGCACCGGCGGCACACCGCCGTTGACCGCATTGTTGCGCTGATTCTGCTCGTTGGTGAGGCACTCGACGGCCTCCCATGCGAGATCCTCGTGCTGAGTGGTCTTCGCGACGCCGATGTTGAACCCACCGATCGTGACCTTGGCGGGCTCCCCCGCGTTCACCTCCGGGTACGGAGCGCTGCGGAATACCTCGGCAATGCGTGCATCCTGCTGATCTGCCGGAACGTTCGCAAGATCGAGGAACGAGACGGCACCGGCGATGGCGTTCTCTTTCAGACCGGGCAGCACGAAGGGGTAGTTGACCTGGAAGGTCATCCGACCCGATTCCATGCCGAGGCGAGCCGTCGCCTCGTCGCTCTGCGAGACCGACGGATCGTGGCCGTCTGCAGTGGCGACCCGCTTGATGATCTCGAGTGCCTTCTCGGTGGCGGCGCGATGTTCGGGAGTGTCGTTGAGAGTCACGGTCGTTCCGTCCTCGCCGACGACCGATCCACCCGCACTCTCGAGCAACGAGTTGAACCACACCATGAAGCCCTCGTACTGCTTGGCCTGCACACCGATCTGCGCCGGTTTACCCGCGGCCGCGTTGGCCTCGGCCACATCGATCAGCTGATCCCACGTCTGCGGCGGCGTGCCGCCGGGCACCTCGTCGGGCCGGTACCAGAGCAACTGGGTGTTGGAGTTGAGCGGAACCGCGTACAGCTGGTCCTGCCATTCCGCCGTAGCGAGCGGACCTTCGAGGGTGGAACCGTCACGCAGCTTCGAGCTCAAGTTCTCCGGCACCGGCAATGCCCATCCGGCTTCGGCGAATTCGGCTGTCCACACCACGTCGAGGGTCATCAGGTCCAGCGTCTTGTCGTTACCGGCCAGACGCCGCGCGAGCTGCAGACGCTGATCGTTCGCGCTCTTGGGCAGCGTTCTCTGCTCCACCCGGTACCGACCGTTCGAGGCATCCGAACACACCTGTGCCGCAGCGGCGTACTGCTCCGCGCCGTCTGCGGCAGTGTAGAAACTCAGTACCGGAACCGAACTGTCGGACGAACCACACGCTGCCAGCAACGGGCTCGTGACCAGAGCCGCTGCTGCCAACACCCCTATTCTCGTCGCTCTTTGACGCCTACGACCACGCTGTCTCGGCACTTTCCGCCTCCGTACGTTCAGTTACTCGCGCAGCACACTGTGTGGGACTGCCGTGCACGAAAGAAACGTAACCGAACTCACTGGCATCGAGGGCGATTTGGGGCTATTCCGTTACCTGCCGGTTGCCTCGTCGTACAGCAGGTGTGATCAGATCGACAGTTTGGCGAGCAGGTCGCGTGCTTTCTCTGCCGTCCGGGGCTCACAGAGGACGTCGTATCGACCCGCGACCAACTGCATGCTGGACGCGAAATCTCGCTGTCCCTTGGTGGCCGCGTACGGGATGGACGCCGAGATCAAGCCGAAGATGATGCCGCCGCCGACTCCGATGAGCAGAGCTCCGAGGATGTTCTCGCTGAAGATGCCGAGCACCAGGCCGAGGAACACTCCCAGCCAAGCTCCCGAAACAATGCCTCCGCCAATGACTTTGGGCCAGGTGAGACGGCCGAGAACGCGTTCGACCTGCATCAGGTCGACGCCGACGATGGTGACGTCCTGCACCGAGAACTCTTCGTCGGAGAGATAGTCGACGGCGCGCTGCGCCTCGGCATAGGTGGGGTACGAACCGATGGGCCAGCCGGAAGGCGGCGTCGGCAGTCCCTGCCCTGGGCGACCGGACTGCGAGAGGGGATTGGTCATGTCTCCATTGTGCCCCGAATCGGACTTTTCCGGTCGCTTCCGCAGGCTCCGCTCCGGCACCGTCACACCCATTGTTGTCTGCGCGCGAACACGGGCTGGATCAGGAGGTGGGCGGCTCGAACGTCGTCGTGCGCGTCAGACCGGCGGCGCGACCCTTCGCCGAGACCACCAGCGCCATCTTGCGGCTCGCCTCGTCGATCATCTCGTCGCCGAGCATCACCGCACCACGAGCCCCGCCCGCCGCGGAGGTGTGGAACTCGTAGGCATCGAGAATCATCTCGGCCTTGTCGTAGTCGGATTGGCGCGGCGCGAAAATCTCGTTGGCGGCCTCGATCTGCGTCGGATGCAGTACCCACTTGCCGTCGAATCCGAGGCCGGCCGTGCGGCCTGCGGCCCGGCGGAAGGCGTCGAGATCGCGAATCTGCAGGTACGGGCCGTCGATCGCCTGCAGTCCGTGGGTCCGTGCGGCCAGCAGGATCGTCATCAGAATGTGGTGATAGGCGTCGCCGGTGTCGTATCCCACCGGCTGTTCGCCGACGACGAGGGTGCGCATGTTGACGCTGGCCATCAGATCCGCGGGCCCGAACACCAACGTCTGCACCCGGGGACTCGCGGTCGCGATCTCGTCGATGTTGCGCAGGCTGCGCGCGCTCTCGATCTGCGGCTCGATTCCGATCGCCCCGACGTCGAGGCCGTGCTCCTTCTCGAGCTGGGTGAGCAGCAGGTCCAGCGCCTGCACGTGCGCGGCGCACTCGACCTTCGGCAAAAGAACGGCATCGAGATTGCGGCCGGCACCCGAGACGACGTCGATGACATCGCCGTACGTCCACTGCGTCGTCCAGTCGTTGACCCGGACCACCTTGATCTGATCGCCCCAGCCATCGGAATTCAAGGCGTCGACGATCCGCGCCCGAGCCTCGACCTTCGCGATGGGGGCGACGGCATCTTCGAGATCGAGGAAGATCGCGTCTGCCGGCAGGCCCTTGGCCTTGGCGATCATCTTGTCCGAACTACCCGGAACGGCCAGTACCGATCGCCGTAGGCCCGACGCATTCACGCAGCACAACCCCTGTCTGATTCATGTTCTGTATTGCCCAGCCTCTAACCTTGCCATCATGGCAGCACTGAGCAAGGTATTCGCGGCCAGGCTCGCAGGCCTGGTCGTCCTGGGCCCCGACGGCGAATCGATCGGCCGGGTTCGCGACGTGGTCATCTCGATGCGTGTCGGCAGAGCGCAACCGAGAGTTCTCGGCCTGGTGGTCGAGTTGGCAACGCGCCGAAGAATTTTCGTGCCGATGCTGCGCGTGACCAGTATCGAGCCGAACTCCGTCCAACTCACCACCGGTAACGTCAGTCTGCGACGATTCACCCAGCGCGCCAACGAAATTCTGGTGTTCGCGCAGATCCTCGACTCCAAGGTGCGCGTCGACGACCCCGAGCTCGACGAGCTGCACGACGCCGATTCGATCGTCGTCGACCTCGGTCTCGAGCTCACTCGCACGCGCGACTGGGTGGTGGCCCGAGTGGCAGTGCGCAAGCAACGTCAGCGGCTCGCGCGCCGTGGTGCGATCCACGTCGTGGACTGGCAGCACGTGCAGGGGCTCACCCAGAACGAGCTGTCGATGCCCGATCAGGGTGTGGCGCAGCTGCTCATGCAGTTCGAGGATCTTCGTGCGGCCGATGTGGCGAACGCGATGCGTGAGCTGCCCGTCAAGCGCCGCATGGAGGTGGCGCGAGCCCTCGACGACGAGCGGCTCGCGGACGTCGTCCAGGAATTGCCCGACGACGATCAGGTGGAGTTGATGCACTATCTCGGCGTCGATCGTGGTGCCGACGTGCTCGAGGCCATGGACCCCGACGACGCCGCCGACCTCCTGGGCGAGCTGCCCGAGACCGAGGCGGAATCGCTTCTGCGCCTGATGGATCCGGAGGACTCCGCGCCGGTCCGCCGGTTGCTCGAGCACTCCCCCGACACCGCCGGCGGTCTGATGACCCCCGAGCCCGTCATCCTCACCGCGTCGACGACGGTGGCCGAGGCGCTCGCGCGGGTGCGCAACCCGGACCTGACGCCTGCGTTGGCCTCGCTGGTGTTCGTGGTTCGGCCCCCGACCGCGACGCCGACCGGGCCGTACCTCGGCTGCGTTCATCTGCAGCAGCTCCTGCGAGAACCCCCGGCGAGTCTGGTCGGCGGAGTGGTGGACAGCGCCCTGCCGCGGTTGTCTCCCGATGACAGCCTCACCGCCGTGACGCGATACTTCGCGACGTACAACCTCGTCTGCGGCCCGGTGGTCGACGACGAGGACCATCTGGTGGGGGCCGTGACCGTGGACGACGTCCTCGATCACCTGCTGCCCGAGGACTGGCGAGATCAGGAAGTGGCAGGACAGTGAAGGAAACAGCACGCCAGAGAATGGACACTCCGCGCGGATCGCGGCTGTTCAACGTCAATCTCGACTTCGATCTCGGCAAGTCGGGCGAGAAGGCCGCCAGATTCCTCGGCACCGGGCGCTATCTGGCCATTCAGACCGGCATCGTCATCGTCTGGATCTTTCTCAATGTCGTGGCGGTCAATCTGCAGTGGGATCCGTACCCCTTCATTCTGCTCAACCTCGCGTTCTCGACTCAGGCCGCGTACGCCGCTCCGCTGATCCTGCTGGCCCAAAATCGGCAGGACGACCGCGACCGCGTCTCGCTCGAGGAAGATCGCTCCCGCGCCCAGCAGACCAAGGCCGATACCGAATTCCTGGCCCGAGAGCTCGCCGCTCTGCGCATCGCCGTCGGTGAGGTAGCCACCCGCGACTACTTGCGCCGCGAACTCGACGAGATCAAGGCGCTGCTCGAACAGGCGACGGGTCAGCCGATCAGCACGCCGAAGAAGGCACGCAAGAAGGCGGCCGCGCGGGTGCAGGACGACGCGGGTGTGCCGGACGCATCCGACACCGATCCGTTGCCCTGACCACACGGTATCTGCGCTGATAACAGCCCGATAACGGAACAGTCTCGAATCAGGTACCCTCGATCCCGGTCATCAGGTCGGGCCCCGGATTCTTCCGGGGAAATGAGGAGGTACAGCTCGCGTGGGTCGTCACAGAAAAGCATCGAATTCCAAAGTTCGACGGAACTCGGTGATTGCTCTGGCCGGCCTCGTCCCTGCGGGGCTCGTTACGGCCGCGACCAGCGCGGGAGCGACCGAATACATCCCGTTCGTCAGCACGAAGACGGCCCCGGCCGCGCAGGAATCGACCTCCGTGGTCGAGACTCCCCAGCCGATCGCAGCGCAGGAACAGGCGCAGCCGGTGGCACAGGCCGAGCTTCCGGTGCCGGCTCCGGTGCCTGCACCCGCACCGGTCCCCGAGATCCCGCCCACACCCGAGCTCCCCACCAACCTCGCCGTCAGCCCCATCGCCATCCCGGTCGTCAACGTCTCCGCGTACAAGAACGCCGAACGAATTCTGGCCCAGCAGCAGCCCGGCTGCGGCATCAGCTGGACCGTCATCGCCGGCATCGGCCGCGTCGAATCCACGCACGCCAACAACGGCAAGGTCGACGACTCGGGCGAGCTGCACGAGCCCATCCTCGGACCCCGCCTCAACGGCACCCTCGCCGGCAATCAGGTCATCCGTGACACCGACGGCGGCGCGCTCGACGGCGACGCCGAATACGACCGCGCAGTGGGCCCGATGCAGTTCCTGCCCTCGACGTGGAACCTCTACCACGCAGACGGCAACGGCGACGGCGTCTCCGACCCACAGAACCTGTACGACGCGGCCCTGGCCACCGGCATGTACCTGTGCGACGACGGCACCAACGCACGCGACCTCGCCTCGACCACCCGGGCGATCCTGCGCTACAACAACTCGATGGCCTACGTGGCGAACGTGCTCGCATGGTCGGCCGGATACGCCACCGGCATCGTCCCCACGTCGGACCAGTTGCCGCGCATTCACTGAATCGGACGCAGCACTGGATTGCGCTGCCCTGCTGTCCATCGGGAGTATGCGCACCGCCTAGCATGAGGCAATGGCCGTATTGACCGAATCCGACGTTCGTACCGCGCTGACGAAGGTCATCGACCCGGAGATCCGCAAACCCATCACCGACCTCGGGATGGTCAAGAGCATCGACATCGCGGCCGACGGCGCAGTCGACGTCGGCATCTACCTCACCACCTCCGGATGCCCGATGAAGACCGAGATCAGCGATCGCGTGAAGAACGCAGTCGCCGACGTCGCAGGCGTCGGCACCGTGACAGTCGAACTCGACGTCATGAACGACGAGCAGCGCACCGAACTGCGCAAGTCTCTGCGCGGCGATTCCGCAGAGCCCGTCATTCCCTTCGCGCAACCCGGATCGTTGACGCGCGTGTACGCGGTGGCGTCGGGCAAGGGCGGGGTGGGCAAGTCGAGCGTGACGGTCAACCTGGCAGCGTCCCTCGCCGCCCGCGGCCTGTCGGTGGGCGTGCTCGACGCCGACATCTACGGCCATTCGGTGCCTCGCATGCTCGGCAACGACGCGAAACCCACTCAGGTGGAGAAGATGATCATGCCGCCGCAGGCGCACGGCGTGAAGTTCATTTCGATCGCGCAGTTCACCGAGGGCAACACCCCGGTGGTCTGGCGTGGACCGATGCTGCACCGGGCGTTGCAACAGTTCCTCGCAGACGTGTTCTGGGGCGATCTGGACGTACTGCTCCTCGACCTTCCGCCCGGCACCGGCGACGTGGCCATCTCTGTCGCACAACTGATTCCGAATGCAGAGATCCTCGTGGTCACCACCCCGCAGCAAGCCGCTGCCGAGGTCGCCGAACGCGCCGGAGCGATCTCACTGCAGACGCGTCAACGCGTCGCCGGAGTCGTGGAGAACATGTCCTGGCTCGAACTGCCCGACGGCACTCGCATGGACATCTTCGGATCCGGTGGTGGGCAAAACGTCTCGGATCGCCTCTCCAAGGCCGTGGGCGCGAAGGTGCCTCTGCTCGGCCAGATCCCACTGGACACCGCTGTCCGCGAGGGCGGAGATGAGGGCAACCCGATCGTGCTGGGCCACCCGAATTCACCTGCGGCACAAGCACTCGAGGCGGTGGCCGGCAAGCTGGCGGTGCGCGAGCGCGGGCTCGTGGGAATGTCGCTGGGAATCGACACGGCCCGGAAGATGTAAGGCAGGCTCTTATACCCGACAAACGACGCGGGAAACAGGATTGGAGCCTTATGATTTGCCTTCAATCCTACTGTCGATAGAGAGTGGCCTTCATGAAGAAGCCGCATCGGACCAGGCCGGTCGTCGTTCCGGTCCTGATCACATTGCTGATGACCCTGCTGGGATCGGTACTCGGTCCCGCGCTGGCATCGGCACAGCCTGCTCCACCCGCCCAGAACTACTCGATCGCGACCGACACAACGTTCGCACCCTTCGAATTCCA
This sequence comes from Rhodococcus sp. PSi06, assembly GCF_054960675.1. Classification (NCBI taxonomy): domain Bacteria; kingdom Bacillati; phylum Actinomycetota; class Actinomycetes; order Mycobacteriales; family Nocardiaceae; genus Rhodococcus; species Rhodococcus sp. PSi06. The sequence continues at coordinate 131,829 of NZ_JBHNYO010000010.1, read as the reverse complement.
AGACGAGACAGGCAAACTTGTCGGAATCGACATGGACCTGCTCGCGGCCATCGCCGTCGATCAAGGCTTCGACTACACCGTCGAACAGGTCGGGTTCGATACCGCGCTCCAGGGCGTCACCAGCGGCCAGTTCAATGGAATGATCGCCGGCATGTCGATCACCGACGAGCGCAAGGCCACCTTCGACTTCTCCGATCCGTACTTCGATTCCGGTGTCCAGATGGCGATTCTGGATTCCAACGACGAGATCAAGGGCTACGAGGACCTGCGCGGCAAGTCGGTGGCAGTCAAGAACGGCACCGAAGGTGCCACCTTCGCCACCTCGATCGCCGATCAGTACGGCTTCACCATCCGCAGCTTCGACGACTCCGCGACCATGTTCGAGGAAGTGCGCACCGGCAACTCCGCAGCCGCCTTCGAGGACTACCCGGTGCTCGCCTACGGCATCACCCAGGGCAACGGTTTCAAGACGGTCACCGAGAAAGAAGCCGGTGCCAGTTACGGATTCGCCGTCGCCAAGGGCACCAACGCCCAGTTGCTCGACCAGTTCAACACCGGCCTCGAGAACCTGCGAGCCAACGGCCAGTACGACGAAATTCTCGACACCTACCTCAACGCCGACGCGTCCACCGCTGACACCTCGATACCCGGACTGATCGCCAGCAGCTGGCAATTGCTGCTCAAGGGTCTGTGGCTGACGATCGTGCTGACCGTCATCTCGATCGCCATCGCACTGGTACTCGGCGGCATCTTCGGCCTGTTCCGCGTCTCGACCAATATCGTCCTCCGCGGAATCGGCACCACGTACGTCGACATATTCCGTGGCACACCACTTCTGGTGCAGGCATTCTTCATCTACTTCGGCGTACCCGCCGCGCTGAACTTCCAGATGTCGGCGTTCACCGCGGGCATCATCACGCTCTCGCTCAATGCCGGTGCGTACATGGCCGAGATCGTGCGCGGCGGCATCCTCGCCGTGGACAAGGGCCAGATGGAGGCGTCGCGCAGTCTCGGCATCAGCTACCTCAAGTCGATGCGAAAAGTGGTGATGCCACAGGCAATTCGCACGATGATCCCGTCGTACATCAACCAGTTCGTCATCACGCTCAAGGACACCTCGCTGCTCTCGGTCATCGGCCTCGCCGAGCTGACGCAGACGGGTCGACTGATCATCGCCCGCAACTTCGAGTCGTTCAACATGTGGCTCATCGTCGGCGTCCTGTACTTCATCATCATCATGGCTCTCACCAAGCTGTCGAACCGGCTCGAGAAGAGGATCAACAAATGAGCACCGAACTGACCAAGGACCTGCCGGTCGACAACGGTCCGGCAACGAAGATCTCGATCAAGGGCCTGCAGAAGGCGTTCGGCGACAACACGGTTCTCAAGGGCATCGACGCCGAGATCGCCAACGGTGAAGTGGTGTGCGTGATCGGCCCGTCGGGCTCGGGCAAGAGCACGTTCCTGCGCTGCCTGAACAAGCTCGAGGACATCACCGCGGGATCGGTCGTCGTCGACGGCACCGACCTCACGGACAAGAACGTCGATCTGGACAAGGTGCGCCAGAACATCGGCATGGTGTTCCAGCACTTCAACCTCTTCCCACACATGACCGCCCTCGAGAACGTCATGCTCGCGCCCGTCGAGACCAAGAAGATGTCCAAGTCGCAGGCCCGGGACGCGGCTGGGAAATTGCTCGAACAAGTCGGCCTGTCCGAGCGCGCCGACTACAAGCCGGCGAACCTCTCGGGCGGCCAGAAACAGCGCGTCGCCATCGCACGAGCACTGGCCATGAGCCCGTCGATCATGCTGTTCGACGAGGCCACCAGCGCACTGGACCCCGAAATGGTCGGCGAGGTACTGCAGGTGCTGCGCGACCTCGCCAAAGGCGGCATGACAATGGTCGTCGTCACCCACGAGATGGGCTTCGCACGTGAGGTCGCCGATCGAGTGATCTTCATGGCCGAGGGCCTCATCGTCGAGGAGGGAACACCCGACGAGTTGTTCGGAAATCCGCAGAACCCACGCACCCAGGACTTCTTGAACAAGGTGCTCTAGCCCCGTTGCCCTAGCCCCATCCGCCGCGCCAACTCCCCCCAGCCCCAATCCGCCTCTGCTCGTCCCCGCCCCCACCCCCCGCCCCGGATCAATGCGACTTCGTTGCACTCAGAGCGACTGAAACCCACATTCATCCGGGGGCCGGAGGGTGGTACCAGCAGTCGGGGTGGCCTGAAGGCCGGCTGACGGATGTACCTACGTGGCGTCGGCGTCGATGGGCGGAGTATCGCCGGCCGCGAGTTTCGGCGCGTCTTTGCTCATCGATACCGCGCCCCCGGACGAACTGCCCGCGGACGTGCCGTTTTGCGGCGTCGGACCACCGAGGTTCTTCGGCTTGGTGTCGAAGGGTTTGCCCTTGAAGGTGTCGTCCAGCGGATTCTTGAAGATCGAATCGTCGCCGTCGAGCAGGTGTTTGGTGATGACTGCTCGGGGTGTCATGCCGCGGAGCTGATTGAGATCGGCGAGGGGCTTGCGCAGGTCCTCGAAGTCGGTACCCAGCTCGTCCTTGAGTTGCTGGCTGGCGCCGTTGGCGTAGTCCTTGACCTGGCGGATGGATTTGGACACCCAGCTGATGGCACCGGGGAGCCGATCGGGACCGAGGATGACCAGGGCTGCTACGAGGAGTATGACAAGCTCTCCCCAACCGATGTTGCCGAACACGCCTGCCAGCCTACGTCGTCAGTCCGAAACCGGCGTGACGGAGACATCCACCAGCCGTCCGGAACGGACGAGTTGCACGGGTACGGCCTGGCCGATCGTGGTCTCCTGCACCGCGACCACCAGCTCGTCCGCATCGCCGACGGTACGGTCGCCGACTTTGGTGATGACGTCGCCCTCGACGATTCCGGCTTGCTGGGCGGGACCGCCGGTGCGCACGTTGGCAACTTCGGCACCGGCCGACGTGTCGTTGATGACCGAGCGCGCATTGATACCGAAGTCCGGGTGCCGCATGACGCCGTCGCGAATCAGGGCCTGAGCCACCTCGGTGACCTCGTCCACCGGAATCGCGAAGCCCAGGCCCACCGATCCACCGCTCTCGCTGCGGATGGCCGAGTTGATGCCGATGACGCGGCCCTCGAAGTCGATCAGCGGGCCGCCGGAGTTGCCGGGGTTGATGGCTGCGTCGGTCTGCACGGCGTCGATGACGGCGTCGGTGTCGGTGCCCTCACCCGACAGGGCGACGGGACGATCCAGGGCGCTGACGATGCCGGAGGTGACCGTCTTGTTCAATCCCAAGGGCGATCCGACGGCGATGACGTCCTGGCCGACGCGAACGTCGCCGGAAGTACCGAGCTGGGCTTCGGTGAGGTTGCCGACGTCGGTCTTGAGGACGGCGAGATCGGTCTTGGTGTCGCGGCCGACGATGCGGCCGGGCACCTTGGTGCCGTCGGAGAAGGTGACTTCGAGGGTCGAGTTCTCCGGATCTGACGCGGCAAGGGAGATCACGTGGTTGTTGGTCACGATGTAGCCGTCACCGCTGATCACGACGCCCGAGCCGGTGCCCCCGGTTTCCCCGAGCGTCACCTGGATCGAAACGACGGACGGCAGGACCGCGTCGGCGACCTTGCTGATCTGACCGCGCGGAATGTCGTCACCGCTGGACTGGGTCAGAGTCACCTTCTGGCTGGTCAAGGCCCCGGTGACTTCGGCGGTCAGGCGACCGAACAGGCCACCGACCAAGCCGATGACGAGTGCGAGGACACCGAGGACGACGAGAGCCCGGACCGATACCGACCGTCCGAACAGCACGTCGCGCACACCGAGCTTGGTTCCGGGAGGGAGCACCGGAGGCGGTGGGGTATCGACTGCCGCGCTGCCGAGGGACACTCGCGACGTCGGATCGCGCCACGGATCGGCCGGCTCCGACTCATCGGTATCGCCCTCGTTCGCTGCGTCGGGATCGCGCTGAAGCGATTCCTCAGCGTCGTCGGGACGCCCGAACGCTTCGGCGAGAATCGGATCGGGCGGTCGCACGGATACACGAGACGGCAACTGGTCGCCGGGCCGGCGCGGCGAGAACGATCCGTCGACGTCGTCCGGACGTCCGAACACCGAAGCCGACACCGAATCGACCGAGGGCCGATACACCGGGCGGGGTGGCAACCGCGGACCCTCCGGACCGTTCTCCGCGGCCTCGAAATCCGACGGGTCGGTGCCTGCGGTCTCGGTGCTGGTCGAATTCGATGTCACGCGTCCGGTTACCCCTCGCATACGTCGGTGTGAGAGTTCAGTATCACTCGAGCGGTCGGCTCGGCTCGATGCAGGTGAGAAGTCGTCGTGAAGATGGCTGTGCGGTCAGCGGCGACGACGCCGAACGGCGGCAACGGAGGACATGAAGCTTCGCTTGGTGTGGGCGGGCCGATCGTCACCTGCGCACGACGGGATCTGGCTGAGCAGACCGAGCAGCGAGTGCGGCATGGACATCTCGCCAGCACCGCGCAGCGCTTTGCGGGCCTGCTGCTGAGCCTCGACTTCGGCCGCGCATTCCGGGCATTCGGCGAGGTGGTGCGCCGCGCGCAGGTAGGCGGGCATCCGCAATTCGCCGTCAACATAGGCCGCAACGGCCTCACTGGCCAGATGTTCGGTGGAGCTGAACTGCCGGGGCTTGCGCGCCTGCGTCATCCAACCCTCCTCGTAGCTAGTGGACACTTGCGTGACCGGAGTCGACCTTCCCGTGCACTCGAAGGTACTCGCGTAGCGCCTGGCGTCCACGGTGAATGCGACTGCGAACCGTTCCGAGCTTGACGCCCAGTGTCGCACCGATCTCTTCGTACGACAGTCCTTCGATGTCGCAGAGCACGATTGCCGCTCGGAACTCCGGTGCCAACGAGTCGAGTGCCGACTGCAGATCGGGGTCGAGCCGGGCATCGTGGTAGATCTGCTCGGGGTTGGGCCGGTCGGAGGGGACGCGGTCGTAGTCCTCGGGCAGCGCCTCCATACGGATGCGGCTACGGCGACGAACCATGTCCAGGAACAGGTTGGTGGTGATGCGATGCAGCCAGCCCTCGAAAGTGCCGGGCTGGTAATTGGACAGGGAGCGGAACACCCGGATGAAGGTGTCCTGAGTCAGATCCTCGGCATCCTGAGCGTTGCCGGACAGGCGATAGGCCAGTCGGTAGACGCGGTCGCCGTGTTCGCGAACCAACTCGTCCCAGGACGGCATGGTGGAGTCCTCACCGGTTGCGTCGAACACCGCAGTTCCACTGAGGTCCTCGGGTGCGGGCACGGACTCGGGTAGGCGCGCAGTGTCGCGATCGCCGTTGATCTTGTAAATAGCTGGATCCTCCTGCTCAGGACTGCGTACGTCCTTCTGATTCAACCGACGACTACCCTCGGATGTTCCAGCTCACACTTCGCAATCGAGACGGACCTTCGATTCCTCCATAGCCTGACCGACCCGCGTGTGGGTCCGGTATGAATCACCTGAGGCGCACCTGAGAATGTGCGCGTGAGATCGAAGTGCGGGCACGCTAACCTCGGGGCGTGCCGACCAACGCCGAGAAGATGCTCGCTTACGCCGAAGACTCCGCGCAGGAGGACGAGGTCCTCATCGCAGCCAGGGAGCGCGCCGTCGACCTCGGTGCTGCCCCGGTCCCGCCGTCGGTCGGAGCGATACTGTCCATTTTCACGCAGATGCTCGGTGCCAAGACGGTCGTCGAAATCGGAACGGGCGCAGGAATCAGCGGCTTGTGGTTGCTCGACGGGATGCGTGCGGACGGCGTTCTCACCACCATCGACACCGAACCGGAACACCAGCGCGCGGCGCGAGAAGCGTTCCGCGCCGGAGGAATTGCGCCCTCACGCACCCGGTTGATCAACGGCTGGGCACTGGATGTGCTCCCCCGATTGGCCGACGACACCTACGATCTGGTGTTTATCGACGCCAGTCCTGCGGACCATCCGCACTTCGTCGCCGAGAGCGTCAGGCTGCTCCGCCCCGGCGGAGTTCTGGTGCTGCACAATGCGTTGCTGGGTGGACGAGTGGCCGATCCGACGCAGCGCGACGCCACCGCGGTGGCGGTTCGATCCGCCGCACGCGCGATCGCCGAGGACGAGCGACTCACGACGGTGTTGCTGCCCCTGGGCGACGGGTTGATCTGCGCCTCTCGGACATGAGCGAGTGGTGCGGTCGAGTGCCGTAGAGGGCACCCGACCGAACCACTGCCGCAGGCTCTAGATCCAGACGCCCTTGCCGACCGAGACGACTCCCCCGGCACTGACGTTGAAGCGTTCGCGATCACGTTCGTGATCGACGCCGATGATCTCGCCGTCACCGACGACGACGTTCTTGTCCAGGATCGCGTGCCGCACGACGGCACCCTTGCCGATCCGAACGCCCGGCATCAGGACACTGCCCTCGACCGTCGCGCCACTGTCGATCATCACGTTGGAGCTGAGCACCGAGTTCCGCACGGTGGCGGCCGACAGAATGCACCCGGCACCGACGACCGACTCCTGAGCCAAGCCACCCTGAACGAACTTCGCCGGCGGCAGGTTCTCGGCCGATCCGCGGATGGGCCAGCGGCGGTTGTAGAGGTTGAAGATGGGGTGCACGGACACCAGGTCCATGTGGGCGTCGTAGAAGGCGTCGATGGTTCCCACGTCTCGCCAGTAGCCACGGTCGCGTTCGGTGGCACCGGGCACCACGTTGTCGTTGAAGTCGTAGACCGACGCGACGCCCGCTTCGACGAGCGCGGGAATGATGTCGCCGCCCATGTCGTGGTCGGAATCGGAGTTCTCGGAGTCGGCCTTGATGGCGTCGACGAGCACCTTGGTGGTGAAGACGTAGTTGCCCATCGACGCGTAGGTGACGTTGGGATCGTCGGGGGTTCCGGGCGGCTGCGCCGGCTTCTCGAGGAACTGAGTGATCTTGCCGTTCTCGTCCGAGTCGATGCAGCCGAAGGCGAATGCCTCGCTGCGCGGAACCCGGATGCCGGCTACGGTGACGCCGGCACCGGAGTCGATGTGCTGCTGCACCATCTGCTCGGGGTCCATTCGGTACACGTGGTCGGCACCGAAGACCACGATGTACTCGGGGTCCTCGTCGTACACCAGGTTCAGCGACTGGAAGATGGCGTCGGCGCTACCGGTGTACCACCGAGGCCCGAGTCGCTGCTGCGCAGGCACCGGGGTGATGTACTCCCCGGCGAACCCGGACAGCCGCCACGTCTGCGAGATGTGGCGGTCCAGTGAATGGGACTTGTACTGGGTGAGCACGCAGAGCCGGAGGTAACCGGCGTTGACGAGATTGCTCAGCACGAAGTCGATGAGTCGATAGGCGCCCCCGAAGGGAACAGCCGGCTTGGCTCGGTCCGCGGTCATCGGGTAAAGACGTTTACCCTCACCGCCGGCAAGCACGATCCCTAGTACGTGCGGTTGTGTCCTCACCCACTCAACCTATCCGCACCGAGAGAACCTTGCGAGCAGTACACGCACAACTGCTGGGGAATGTAGGTTCGTTCACGTGCGCGTAGCAATGATGACCAAGGAATACCCCCCGGAGATCTACGGTGGCGCAGGAGTACACGTCACCGAGTTGACTGCGCAGCTGAAGTCGCTGTGCGACGTGGACATCCACTGTATGGGCGCACCGCGCGACACCGCCCAGGTGCACGACCCCGACCCAGCGCTCGCCGGTGCCAACGCCGCACTGACCACGTTGTCGGCGGAGCTGCGGATGGCGAACGCGGCCGCGGGCGCAGACGTGGTGCATTCGCACACCTGGTACACCGGACTCGCAGGCCACCTCGCGGCCGAACTGTACGATGTACCCCACATCCTCACCGCCCACTCGCTCGAACCGCGCCGGCCGTGGAAGGCCGAACAGCTCGGCGGTGGGTACCGCATCTCGTCCTGGTCCGAACGCAACGCCGTGGAGTACGCCGACGCCGTCATCGCCGTCAGCGAGGGCATGGCCAAAGATGTGCTCGACGCCTATCCGCGCCTCGACGAGAGCCGAGTTCATGTGGTGCGCAATGGAATCGACACCGAGCGCTGGTTCGCCGATCACGGCACCTCGACCCTGGACGAGATCGGCGTGGATCGAAGCAAGCCCATCGTCGCCTTCGTCGGGCGCATCACCCGGCAGAAGGGCGTCGGTCACCTGATCGCAGCCGCCCACCACTTCGATCCGTCCATCCAGCTCGTCCTGTGCGCAGGCGCGCCCGACACTCCGGAGATAGCCGCGGAAACCGAGCGCGCGGTGGAACTACTGGCTCAGCAGCGCGGCGGGGTGTTCTGGGTCAAGGACATGCTTCCCACCGACAAGATTCGCGAAATACTCACTGCAGCATCGGTATTCGTGTGCCCCTCGGTCTACGAGCCGCTCGGCATCGTCAACCTCGAAGCGATGGCCTGCGAAACCGCCGTCGTGGCATCGGATGTCGGCGGCATCCCCGAGGTGGTCGACGACGGCCGCACAGGCCGCCTGGTGCACTACAACTCCTACGAACCCGACGTCTTCGAGCGAAACTTGGCCGACACCGTCAACGCCGTCGCCCTCGACCCCACACTCGCGACGGCAATGGGCAAGGCGGGACGCGAACGCGCCGTCGCCGAGTTCTCGTGGGCCTCGATCGCGCAGCAGACCATCGCCGTCTACGAAGCAGCGTTGGCCCGGCGGCGATAGGTCGACACGATCACCGACGCGGTGACCGTGGTGCCGTCCGGCAGTTGCGCCAACGCAGCGGACCGGGACTCGGGGTCACCGTGCCGGGCCGACGGCCCCATCCCGATCAAGGTCTCGATGTCGTTGTGCGAGAGCGTCATCGAATATTCGATCGACGCTTCCGCCACCGGCTCGAAGTGGCCGGACAACGATTCACCGAGCCTGCGAGTCTTGTTCTCCTCGACGCCGATGAGGCCGAGCGGGCCCCGCAGCTGGCGTTGATGGCGCGCAGTCGGTGTCACCACCACCAGCACGCCGCCCGGAACGAGGACTCGGCCGAACTCACCGGCGTTGCGCGGCGCGAACACGCACGTCACTGCAGACACGCTCTCCGTTCGTACGGGTAGACCACTCCAGATGTCCGCGACCACGGACCCGAGACGAGTGTGCGAACGGGCAGCGCGACGTGCAGCGAACTTCGAGACGTCGACGCCGATGCCCCGCGCGTCGGGACACGCGTCGAGCACCGCCGCGAGATAGTGCCCGGTCCCCACCCCGACATCGAGCACCACCTCGCTGTCCGACGGGACAGCAGCCGACACCGCCGCCGCGATCGGGTCGAAGTGCCCCTTCCCCAGGAACTCGTCGCGAGCGGCGATCATCTCCGCCGAGTCACCGGTGAACTTGCCGCCGTCCCCGGTCGACAGAGCGACATAGCCCTGACGAGCCACGTCGAACGAATGCCCTCGATCGCACAACAGCGTTCTCTCGGTGTCGCCGAAATCCAGTCCGGACTCGACATCGCGCGCCCGGCATTGCGGACACAGCAGCAGATCGACCACATCGGTCAACATCGCGTGCCCCTCTCCCACCGGAACGAACGCCACTCGTCGCCGCAACCTTCGTCGACACAACACAAAGCCCCGCTTGCCGGTACGGCGAGCGGGGCTGAGCGAGAGATCGACGTGACTATCAGCCGGTGACACCCTTCAGTTCGTCTCCGAGTGCCGCGGCCTCGTCGGGGGTCAACTCGACGACCAACCGGCCGCCTCCCTCGAGCGGGACACGCATGACGATTCCTCGTCCCTCTTTGGTTGCTTCGAGGGGACCGTCCCCGGTCCGGGGCTTCATCGCCGCCATCCTCTGCTCCCTCCAGATCTGCGCCCACCAACACGGCGCCTCGGCCTAAAAGATGTATTTCGTCGCGGGGCGACGGGTGTTGGGTCCTATTCTTCCCTATCGACCTCGATAGGGGGAATCGGAGTCGGTATTCGTGACCTGCACACAACACCCGGACAGGTGATCGTCGACCATTCCGGTGGCCTGCATCAAGGCGTAGGCAGTCGTGGGGCCGACGAATCGCAGCCCCCGACGCTTGAGCTCCTTGGCCAGAGCCTTCGACTCGACAGTCGAGGCAGGCACGTCCACGTGCTCGGTCAACCGCGCCGACCGTGGTTCGGGCGCATAGGACCACAGCAGGGTGTCGAGGTCGGTGTCGTCCCAGTCGACGATGACCCGAGCATTGTTCACCGCTGCGTCGATCTTGAGGCGGTTACGCACGATCGACGCATCGTTCATCAACCGTTCGACATCGGCGGTGCCGAATCGGGCCACCCGTTCCGGGTCGAACCCGGCGAACGCACGGCGGAAACTCTCGCGTTTACGAAGGATCGTGATCCACGCCAGACCGGACTGGAACGCCTCGAGGCACAGCCGCTCGTACAGTTCGTCGCGCCCGTGCAGAGGCTGCCCCCACTCGGTGTCGTGGTAGTTCCGATACAGCTCGTCGTCGGTGGCACCCCACGGGCAGCGGAGCTTGCCGTCCGGTCCGGCGACTGCAGTCACTGCTCGTCCGGCTCGGCGACACCCGGCTCGGGGTCGAGAGAAGAACTGGACACCGGGGAACTGGACAACGGGGAACTGGACACCGAAGACCTGGACAACGGGGACCTGGACGCCGACTGCGCGTCGGCCTCCGCCGCGGACAACCGCGACCGGAGAATGTCGATTTCGCCGCCGAGCCGTTCGAGTGCCCAATCGACCTCGCTCGGCTTGTACCCCCGCACGGTTTGCTGGAATTTCAGCGACCGCACATCGGTACCGGTGACGCCCTCCGCGGGCAGCACGGTCGCGGTGGTTCCCTCGGGCAAGGGGCCCAGTTCCTCACCGCGACCGAACACTGTGGACGCCACGAAGAACAGTGCAGCAGCGACGACGGCAATGACGACGACGTAGATCAGCAGCGTCAACATCCCACAATCTTGTCACGCCCGACCGACACGACTAGGTCAGCGAGTTCATCGCCGGTCGATCCACCAGCGATACCTCGGTCGAGAACGGCTGGAAGGAATCACCGTCGACCCGGAACTGCATCAGCCCGGCACCGGAATCGGTCATGCCGCAACGGTTCAGCATCGTTCCGACGATCTGTCGGCTCATCGCCCCGAGTTCCACCAGCGGCCGGTTCCGATGTTTGCGCACGCCGAGATTGACCTGACCGATCGCCTGCAGACCGAGCCTGTCGTACGTGTCGAGCAGCAGCCCGATCTCCACTCCGTAACCGGGCGCGAACGGCACCGCGGACAGCAGTTCGCGAGTACCCGCGTATTCCCCGCCGAGCGGCTGAATGACGCCCGTCAATTCCGGTCGCAGTGCCGCGAGCAACGGCCTGGCGACGAGCTCGGTGACGCGTCCACCGCCGTTGGCATCCTCGGTCCCGCTGACCCGCAGCGGACGGCGGTAGTAGCCCTTGACGAGATGGATACCGTCGCCCATCAGCAGCGGGCCGAGCAGCTTCGGAACGAACGCCGGATCGGGATTGATCAGATCGGAGTCGACGAAGGCGATCAGATCACCGGTCGATGCCGCCACGGATCGCCACAGCACTTCACCCTTGCCCGGCACCGGGTCCAGTCCGGGCACTGCTTCTTCCCGGCTGATGACACGGGCACCGGCCGCTCTCGCGCGGACGGCCGTTTCGTCGGTCGAACCGGAGTCCAACACGATCAGTTCATCGACGAGTCCCCCGAGCAGGGGATGAATCGTGTCGATGACGGCGGCAACGGTTTGTTCCTCGTTCAGCGCCGGCAGGACCACCGACACCGTCCGGCCCGCTTTCGCGGCTTCCAGCTCGGCGATGGTCCAGTCCGGGGTGTCCCAGCTGTTGGTTTCGGACCACATTCGGGTCACCTCTGTTCGGTCGGCCAGCGTCATGCGAGCCCCCTGACCGTCCGCGCCGGGGTTCGGAGCCCCTGAATCGCTGCCACCATGTCCACGACTCTTCTGGTCGACGCAACCTCGTGCACCCGGAACATTCGGGCTCCGCCTGCTGCGGCCAATGCTGTCGCTGCCAATGTCCCCTCCAACCGGTCGACGAGCTCTACCCCTAGAGTCTCGCCTACGAAGTCCTTGTTGCTCAGCGCCATGAGCACAGGCCACCCGGTGTTTACAAGATCGTCCACGCGCCGCAACAACTCGAGCCCGTGATAGGTGTTTTTCCCGAAATCGTGCGTCGGATCGATCAAAATCGAATCCTTCTTCACCCCCTCGGCGACAGCGTTCTCGGCGGCCGCGGTGACTTCAGCGATCACGTCCGCCACCACATCGGTGTACCGAACCCGGTACGGACGCGTCCGCGGCACAGCGCCGCCGGTGTGCGAGCAGACGATGCCGACACCCTCGGCGGCCGCGACGCGCACCAACTCGGGGTCTGCCCCGGCCCAGGTGTCGTTGATCAGATCCGCGCCCACTCCGCAGGCCAATCGGGCGACCTCGCTGCGCCAGGTGTCGACACTGATCAGTAGGTCCGGATACGCATCGCGGATCGCTTCGACGAACGGCACGACCCGTCGGATCTCCTCGTCGGCGTCGACCAGATCACCCGGACCGGCCTTCACGCCGCCGATGTCGACCATATCGGCACCCTCGGCGACCGCCCTGTGCACCGTTGCCATCGCGGCGTCGTCGGAAAAGTTCGCACCCCCGTCGTAGAACGAATCGGGGGTGCGATTGACGATCGCCATCACCAAGGCGCGATCGTCGGCGACCTGCTTGCCGCAGAGGGTACTCATGAAATCAATAGTGACACGGGCACACCTTTCGAGTGCTCAGCCCTTGGGTGCCTTACCTGCGGCGACCTCGTCGACGTACCCGTCGTACGCCTTCTCGTAGCCACCGGACTTACCGCGCAGCACGTACAGATCACTGGCGCTGTCCTCCTCGTAGCCGAGCTTGCGCAGTGCAACCTTCTGACTCTTGAACGTCGACGTCTGCTCCAGGCTGTCGACGACGCGGACGAACAGCGGCACCGCGTAGCTCGGCAACTTGTCGTAGAGGTGCTCGGCCACCGATTTGCCGTCGAACGTCTCGCCGTCGCGCAGCGTGATCGCCGCCATGCCGGCCTTGCCATCGGTTCCGTCGATGTCGACGCCGTACACGACGGCACCGTCGACCGCCGAGTGTCCACCGAGAGCGCCCTCGACCTGGGTGGTGGCCACATTCTCGCCCTTCCACCGGAACGTGTCACCGAGGCGATCGACGAACGCGACGTGCATCCAGCCCTGCTTGCGGACCAGGTCACCGGTGTCGAACCAGGCGTCGCCGTCCTTGAAACCGTCGCGCACCATCTTCTTCTCGGTGGCCTTGTCGTCGGAGTAGCCGTCGAACGGTGCCCGGTCGGTGATCTTGGACAGCAGCAGTCCGATCTCCCCGTTGCCGACCTTGCGGAGCTTGCCGTCCTGCCCGCGCTTGGCCTTGCCGGATTCCTCGTCGTACTGCACGACGGCGTACGGAAGCGGGCAGATGCCTGCGGTCTTCTTCATGTTCAGCGCATTGATGAAGGCGATGTTGCACTCGCTGGCACCGTAGAACTCGGCGACGCGGGAGATGCCGAACCGCTCGGTGAATTCTTCCCAGATCTCCGGACGCAGGCCGTTGCCGACGATCAGCTTGACGGTGTTGTCGCGGTCGGAGTCCTTCTTCGGCTGGGTGAGCAGGTAGCGGCACAGCTCACCGATGTAGGTAAAGGCTGTGGCCTTGTTGACGCGAATGTCTTCCCAGAAGTTGCTCACCGAGAACTGCGCGCCGATGGCCATCGTGGCTCCACCTGCGAGCACCGAGGACAGCGTCACCGTCAGCGCATTGTTGTGATAGAGCGGGAGGCAGCAGTAGATGACGTCGTTGCTGCGCAACCGAACACCCATGTTGCCCAGACCGGACATCGACTTGAGCCAGCGGAAATGGCTCATCAAGCTGGCCTTGGGCATGCCCGTGGTGCCCGAGGTGAAGATGTAGAACGCCTTTTCCTTGGCCTGGATCTCTGCGGTGACCTTGGGGTTGGCGGTGGACGCCGACTCCGCCAACTCGGCGAGCTTCTTCAGTGGCAGCACCGCTCCCACCTTGGGCTCACCGTCGAGCGAATCGAGGGCTTCCTGTGCGTTCTCGTCCAGTACCAGGACCTTCGCGTCGAGAATCCCGAGGCTATGCTCGAGGACGTCGCCGCGCTGGTTGTAGTTCAGCATGCCTGCGGTGGCACCGAGCTTGACGGCAGCGAGCGCGGCGAACAGCGCCTCCGGACGGTTCTTGCTCAGCACGCCGACGACGTCACCGCGCTCGACACCGTGGTCGGCGAACACTGCGGCGTACTGGTTGACGAGCTCGTTGGCGTCCTTGTACGAGGTCGACTCACCCTCGAATCGAACGAACGGGCGGCTGCTGTTCTTGGCGGCGGCCTCCTGGAAGATCAAGCCGATCGACACCTTGTGATCGGGCTTGCGGGTGAACCCCGCCAGCCCCTTGAGCAGGCTCGGCACCTCCGTCACCATTTTCGGCAGCGCGACCGCGAGGTCGGTCACTCCAATTTTCTGACGGGCATCGACAGCCATGAAATCCCCTTCGAAGACAGTGTGAGATTTGTTACCCTACTTGAGAGTAACAAGTTTCAGCAGCTCGCTCCTCGACCAAGGTTCGTGACCTGTCACAACGTTGCACACGCGTCCAGTGCCGCACCGACCGTCGTGGTCCTGACCAGCGCGTCCAGGGCTCGCTGTTGCACGAACCCCGTCGACCGGAGACCGTCGATCCACTGCATCATCCCGTCGAAGTGTCCGAATGGATCGAGCATCACCATCGGCTTGCTGTGCATGCCCAAGTAGCCGGCAGTCCAGGTTTCGAACAGCTCCTCGAGGGTTCCGATCCCGCCGGGCAACGTGATAAACGCGTCGGCGCGATCCTCCATGATCTTCTTGCGCTCACGCATCGTGTCGGTGACGATCAGCTCGTCGGCATCGACGTCGGCGACCTCACGGTGCACCAGAGCCTTCGGGATGACGCCGACGGTGTTCCCGCCTGCCGCCCGCGTCGCCGCGGCCACCGCGCCCATCATCGAGACATTGCCGCCGCCCGAGACCAGTTGCCAGCCGCGTCGGCCGATCTCGGTGCCGACCTCCGCGGCCAACTCGATGAACGAGGCGTCGACGGGACCCGACGCGCAATAGACGCAGACGCTGAGCGTGCCTTCGGCCGAAACCCGTTCGCTCACTGCTGGGCCTCGCGCACGATGCGGACGGCTTCGTCGACGCTGTCGGTGCAATGGATGAGGTCGAGGTCCTTCTCGGACACCTTGCCTTCTTTCACGAGAGTCGTCTTGATCCAATCGAGCAGTCCCGACCAGAAATCCTTGCCCAGCAACACGATCGGGAACTTCGTGACCTTCGCGGTCTGCACCAGAGTCAGGGCCTCGAACAGTTCGTCGAGGGTACCGAAACCGCCGGGCAGGCATACGAACGCCTGGGAGTACTTGACGAACATGGTCTTGCGAACGAAGAAGTACCGGAAATTGATGCCCAGATCGACCCACTCGTTGAGCCCCTGTTCGAACGGCAACTCGATACCCAGCCCGATCGAGTAGCCGCCGGCCTCGCTCGCACCTCGGTTGGCACCTTCCATCACGCCCGGACCGCCGCCGGTGATGACGGCGAAGCCCTCCTTCGCCAGGGCTGCTCCGAGCTGCCGGGCTCGTGTGTACTCGGGATGGTCGACGGGGGTGCGGGCGGAGCCGAACACCGTCACCGCTTTCGGTACCTCGGCAAGCGCGCCGAATCCCTCGACGAATTCGCTCTGGATGCGCAGCACTCGCCAGGTATCGGAGTGAATCCAGTTTCCTGACCCTCGTTCGTCGAGCAGGCGCTGATCCGAAGTGGACGTTTCGGTGTTGCGACCACGACGGAGTACGACGGACCCCTTGTGCTTGGCCGATTTCTCGGTGCCGACTTCCTCGAAACTCCCTGGGACCTGGTCGCTGTTCATGCCGTTCAGGCTATCCGGCAGAGAGGTAGCTCCGGAGAACCTGTGTGACATGGGTGATCTGCTCGACGGGAACCCGCTCGTCCCGTTTGTGGGCCAGGTTGGGATCGCCGGGACCGTAGTTGACCGCCGGGATGCCGAGGGCCGAGAACCTCGATACGTCGGTCCAGCCGTATTTCGCCCGGAACTGCCCGCCCGCGGCCTCGATCAGCGCAGCAGCGGCCGGCTTGTTCAAACCGGGCAGCGCACCGGGCGAGGAATCGGTGACCTCGAACCCGAGTTCCAGGCCCTCGACGACCTCACGAACATGCTCGACGGCCTCGTCGACACCGCGATCCGGGGCGAACCTGAAATTGACGTCGAGTTCGGCGGCGTCGGGTACGACGTTTCCCGCAACCCCACCGGAGATCCGAACTGCTTGCAGCCCTTCGCGATACACACAGCCGTCGATATCGACGGTGCGGGCCCGATAGGCGGCGAGCCGATTGAGTACCGCACCGAATTTGTGAATTGCGTTGTCTCCCAACCAGGAGCGGGCGCTGTGCGCCCGCGTTCCCGACGCAGTCAACCGAACCCGCAGCGTCCCTTGGCAACCCGCCTCGATGAAGCCGCCGGACGGTTCACCCAGAATCGCCACGTCGGCGTGCAACCATTCGGGCAGCTCACGCTCGATACGACCGAGACCGTTTCGCGAGGCCGCAATCTCCTCGCAGTCGTAGAACACCAGAGTCAGATCGTGCGCGGGGTTGTCGATGGTCGCCGCGAGATGAAGAAAGACGGCGTCGCCCGACTTCATGTCGACGGTTCCGCACCCGTGCAGGATGTCGCCCTCGGCGCTATCGTGTTCTCGCCTCGACGGCACGTTGTCTGCGATGGGAACGGTGTCGAGATGGCCCGCGAGCATCACCCGCGAGCCCAGTCCGCGGTTGGTTCTGGCCAGCACGGCGTTGCCGCTGCGGATGATCTCGAAGCCGGTGGTCTGCTCGCGCAGCGCCTGCTCAACCTCGTCGGCGATGCGCGATTCGTCCTCGCTGACGCTGGGGATATCCACCAGTGCAGCGGTCAGATCTATCGGGTCGGCATGCAGTTCGAGCGTCACGCCGACAACCCTAGGCTTTGGGTCCCGGAATCTCGCGGACCACGCCGTCGAAGCCTGCGCCGAACAATCGTCCGCTGGAAAAGCCCTGCTGAGAGCGCCCATAGACGACAACACTCGTCAGTCGAGTACCGGTACCGATCACGCACGTGGCCCCCGGCGCATCGATGCGGACGACGGATCCGCCGGCATTGAGCGGTACCACGGGACGTCCGGCGGAATCGAGGGTAAGGCCGTCCGGGGCCGCGAAGGAGTTCAGTCCCGACAGGTCGAGCAGACTCTCCGGTGCCGACGGGTTGGCGGTCGGAATTCGGCTGACCCCCGGGTTGCTGAAGGTACGCGAGACATAGAGGTACTGGCCGGCCGCATCGAGGACTGCACCGTTCGCGCTCGGGAAGCGCGCCCACGCTGGGTCGACGGATCCATTGGGACTGATTCTTCCGATGAGTGACCCGAAGTCGTTTGTGGCGTACACGGTTCCGTCGGCAGCTACGGCGAGTCCGTTGGCGGCACTCAGACCTTTGGCGAACGGTGTGACGGCCAACGTGTCGACGTCGAGCCGCACGATTCCTGCCGCCTTGACGACGTCTCCGACGAGGACGCGAGGGTCCGCGCCGTAGCCGACGAGGAGGGTGCCGTCGGGCATCCAGGCCAGGGCTCCGCCGCCGCCGCTCGGCACCTTTGCGATGGGGTACGCGGGCCGGCCCGGGGCATCGATGCGGTACACCCGGCCGGACACGATGTCGGTGACGTAGGCGCGGCCCGAGGCGTCGACGGCCAACCCTTCCAGCGCTGCCCCGGGGATCTTCGCGACCACGGCCGACGGTCCGCCTGCTCCGGCGCAGGTGGGATCGGCAGCGGCTGTGCCGGAACCGACGACGACACCGCTCACGGCCATCAACGCCGCGGCGATGGCGGTTATTGCCGAACGTGCGCGCGTGGACTTACTCGAACCCATGACGTCCCCCAGACTCGGCGACCCCCTGTCAGCCGATGGGCATGTCTACCACGCGCCCGCGACAACCAAACCCAAGGCGATGCCGAGGACGATCGTCGTGGCCAGCGTTGTCACCAATCCGGTGAACGAGACGCCGTCCGCCATCACCGTGGCGGCTCCACGGCTGCGCGCGCCGATGCGGGTGGTCATCGGGAAAACTCTGTCAGCTCCCCCGCCTTCTGCTCGTCCGTCCGCATCCCGATGCGGTCACACTCGACAGTCGAATCGGTAACGAACCGACCCGGCATCGGAAACCTGGTACCGGAAACAATCCGCTCACCCGCGATGACGGGCGAACCCACGCGCGAAACCCACCGCGTATTCTTCCTGCCGTGAGCGCACAGGGAGCATCAGCAGTAGGTCTTGCCAACATCACCACGTCGGGCGTCGTTCTCGACACCTGGTTTCCGAGCCCCGAGCTCGGGTCGGGCTTCGAGACCGGCACCACGCGACTGGAGGGATCCGATATCCCGGAGGAGTTCGCTTCTCTCGTCGGACCGGACGACGCGCGCGGTGTGGAGGTCGTTGCGGTCCGCACCGGCATCGCCTCTCTCGACGACGCCCCGATCGACGCGCACGATGCGTACCTGCGTTTGCACCTGCTTTCGCATCGGCTGGTTCAGCCGCACGGGCAGAACCTCGACGGAGTGTTCGGCTTGCTCGCCAATGTCGTATGGACCAACTTCGGCCCCGCGGCGGTCGACGGCTTCGAGACGGTGCGCGCCAAGCTCCGCGCCCGCGGGCACGTGACGGTGTACGGAGTCGACAAGTTCCCACGTCTGGTCGACTACGTCGTCCCCACCGGAGTTCGCATCGCCGACGCCGACCGTGTACGCCTCGGTGCCCATCTGGCCAGTGGAACGACGGTCATGCACGAGGGCTTCGTCAACTTCAACGCCGGCACGCTCGGCAACTCGATGGTGGAGGGCCGCATCTCGGCCGGCGTCGTGGTGGGTGACGGTTCCGACGTCGGCGGTGGCGCGTCGATCATGGGGACGTTGTCCGGCGGCGGCAAGAACGTCATCTCGGTCGGTAAGAGCTGCCTGCTCGGTGCCAACTCCGGACTCGGTATCTCTCTCGGTGACGACTGCATCGTCGAGGCAGGGCTGTACATCACTGCGGGCACGAAGGTCAGTGGACCGGACGGAACCGTGGTCAAGGCGGCGACGCTGACCGGTAAGTCCAACCTTCTGTTCCGTCGTAACTCGCTCTCGGGCGCGGTAGAGGTGGTGCCGTGGAAGGGCACCGGCGTGGAGCTGAACGCGGCGTTGCACGCCAACGACTGACGTTCTCGAAACGGCTGTACTGCCAACCTCTTCCAGCCCCGCACCGTGTTCTCGGTGCGGGGCTGGGTTGTTTTCGCGTGGGTTCAGGCGATGTGGGGGCCGGCTCGGGCGTGGGATTGTCTCGGTTGTCGGGTGGGGTCGACAGTGGCAGGTGGCACGAACCATGGGTGCTGATCGGCTGCGATGAAGACTTCCCAGTCGGAGTGGTGGATGAGTCGGTGGTGGAACCCGCAGAGCAGGACCAGGTTGTTCATGTCGGTGGGGCCGCCGTCGGTCCAGTGCCAGATGTGGTGCCCTTCGGTCCAGGCGGCGGGTTTGCCGCAACCGGGGAACGCGCAGCCGTGATCGCGGGCGGTGAGGGCGCGTTTCTGTTTGGCGGTGACGGTGCGGACGGTACGGGCGAGGTTCAGCGGGTTGCCGTTCTCGTCCATGACGATCGCGGTGAGAAGGCAGTCGCAGGCCAGTTGACGCGAGCTGTTGCGGGACAGTGGTCCCATCCAGGGCAGCCACCCTACGGTGGTGCCGTCGCCGAACAGGTCGCGATATGCGCCACGATCCGCAGTCACTGAACTGGCCTCGTTGCCGGATTCTGCTGCAGCGCGTGTGGTTTCGTCGTCGGTGATGTCGTCACTGCTCTGGCCGGCCAGGCTCTGGAGGTCCTGCAACCGGATGTGCAGGTTGACGTGCGGCTTCTCGCCGCCTTCGGTGGGGCGGTTACTGGAGGCGAGGTAGCGGTCGAGGATGTGCCCGAAGGCGTCGGCGCGTCGCCGTGCGGGACTGCGTTCGTCTGGGGTGCCGTCGGCGGCGGGCCGGGGTTCGGTCAACGGCGACAGCGCGGTGAGCAGCTTTTCTCCGGTGATCGCATCGAAATCCATCTTCGCTACGAGACGTCCGTTGAGGGTTTTCGAGGCGAAGAGTTCGTTGCGGTCGGTGTCTTCCGGTGGTGGCTTGTTGCCGCCGAATCTGTCGGTGAGGTTGGTGATGGCTTCGCGAATGCGGTCGGTGCGGGCTTCGGGTCCGGTGGCGGCGGTGATCATCGCGGTGCGGGCCATATCTCGACCGGCTGGAGGGAGGAGTTTGGGTGGGGTTTCGGCGAAGGTGAGGATGAGGGCGGCGTGGTCGACGGTCATGACGCCGGTGCTGACGGCGTCGGCGATGTCGGGGAAGTTCTTCAACCCGCGAGCGAGGGCCACGATCTTGTTCGCTTTGCTCGGGGTGAGGAGGGTGGTGGAGGTCAGCCACCCTGCGGGTCCGGGAAAGCCGAGCTTCTCGCGGCTCACGCGGGTGTCTATCTCGGCGACGAGGGCGATGCGGCGTGCTTCCAACAACTGAATCTGGTGGGAGACCGCGGCAGCATCGGCGAGCAGTTCTGCTTCGCTCAGTTGCCAGATCTCGGTGGTCATGGAAGAAGTGTATCGAACATGCGTTCGATACACAACGATAGTCGAATCCAAAACTACTGCTGCGCACAAGGATTCGTGAATCGGAACCTGTCGGTGGCCTGTGGTAGCGGCCGAGTCATTAGTCCCGCATCACGACTCTTGCTCCGCGACGACGGTTCCCTGGTGAAAAAGGATCTTCCAATTACCGTCTCGCCGCTGCCACAGGGTGGTCCTGCGGGTGAGCCTGTCGTCGAGCAGCAATGTGTATGTCAGCAGATATGTATCCGGGGAAATTTCCCGTAGCACGAATTCGCTGGTCTCCCACTCGGCGTCGAGGAGGCCGCTGGGATCGGATGAGTACCGGCCTTCGAGGACCGACCAGACATGTTCGCGACTGTAGCGACGACCCGACGCTCCAATTTCCCAGAAACCCGCATCGGTGAGGCGCTCGAAGTCTTTGCGCGTGATGCCGTACTCGCGGCGATGGAAGATCGGTTCTCGCCGTTGAAGTTCCGCGAGTACGGCGTGGAGCCGAGAAGAAGAGTCGCCGTCGGAGGCGCACCCAGAATCGGCCACTGCGTCAGGCCCCCAGCGTCAGCCGATAGTTCCCAGCGATGCCAGAGTCTTGACCACGGCCCGCGCCGCCTCGGCACCCTTGGTTTCGAGGTGCGCTGTGAAGAAGGCGTTGTGATCGGCGTGTTCGTGGAAATGGTGCGGAGTGAGCACCACCGAGAACACCGGTACGTCGGTGTCGAGCTGAACCCGCATGAGGCCGTCGATGACTGCTGTCTCGACGAAATCGTGTCGGTAAATTCCGCCGTCGACAACCAGTGCGGCGGCGACGATCGCCGCGTACTTTCCTGTTCGGGCGAGCCGCTGCGCGTGCAGCGGGATCTCGAACGCACCGGGCACCTCGAAGACGTCGACCGCGGCGTCGTGGCCGAGCTGCTCGAGCTCGGCGGCGAATCCCACTCGCGCGCGGTCGACGATGTCCAGGTGCCAGCTGGCGTGAACGAAGGCAATGGATCCGTCGAGTGGAGTCGTCATGATGCGATGCTAGCGGTATCGCTCGTCGAGCAAGTCGAGAGTTCCGCCATCGGATTCTCCGTCGAAATACTTCTGCAACACTTCGTCGAAAACGGACGTGCCGTTGGTAGCTTCGGCGAAAAGGGTCATGGACGAGTGCAGCTTCAAATTGTCCGGCTTCAAATTGTCCGGATAGCCGAAAATCTCGTCGACCGTCCGCCCCTCGACAGCAGCCACCAGCCGAGCGGCCTTCTTCAGTCGCGGGCCCAGCACTTCGTGCGACAAATACAGTTCCGCCTCGGTCAGGTCCGCGATGCCGAAGTGCTGAGCGGTCGAGCTGCGCCCCAGCCCCGCCAATTGCGGGAACACGAACCACATCCAGTGCGTTTGCTTGCGTCCCGCTTTCAGTTCCATCGTCACTGCATTCCAGACGGGGTCTTGGGCGTCGACGAAGCGTTGCAGGTCGTAGTCGCTCATGCCATTCAACATAGTCAGGAGTGGGCGCAACATCGGATCGAGGCCGGGTACTCCGTACACCGAGTCCATCAACACTGCATACATTGAACCCATGACCTCCACAGTGCTCATCACCGGAGCAAGCTCAGGCCTCGGCGAGGAATTCGCCACCCGATTCGCCGCTCGCGGCGAGAACGTCGTCCTCGTGGCGCGGCGGGCCGATCGGTTGGACGCTCTTGCGCGCCGCATCGAAGCCGCCCATGGCGTGACCGCCACCGTCGTGGCAATGGATCTGGGCGTGCCCGGCGTCGGCGCGACGCTGCGAACCACGTTGGCCAAGAAAGGGATAACCCCTACCTCGCTGGTCAACAACGCAGGCTTCGGAACTCACGGCCGGTTCGCCGACGAGGATCCGGAGCGCGTGGCATCTGAGATCGCCCTCAACGTCAGCGCACTGGTCGACCTCACCCACGCCTTCCTGCCGAACCTGACCGGAGCCCTGATCAACGTGGCAAGCACCGCCGCGTATCAGCCCACGCCGAACATGGCCGTGTACGGGGCGACGAAGGCCTTCGTATTGAACTTCACCGAAGCCCTGGCGTTCGAGTACCGCACCTCACCGCTGAAGGTACTTGCGCTCTCCCCCGGACCGACGCGCACCGAATTCTTCGACGTTGTGGGATCCAAAGACGCCGCGGTGGGCAACTTCCAAACATCCGAGCAGGTGGTCTCGACTGCATTGCGCGCGTTGGATTCTCGTCACACCCCCGCCAGTGTCGTATCGGGACTGTCCAACAAGATCAGCGCGGGCAGCGTCCGCCTCGCCCCGCGCGGTCTGGCAGCAGTGATCAGTGGTCGCCTGCTGAAAGCGTGAGGCCGTCGAGAATTCGCTCGAAGGCCGCTCGCTCGGATTCCGGAATCGCTTGGAGCAGATGCCGTCTCACTGCCTCGGCGTGAACGGGCCGAGCGCGCACGACGGCGTCACGGCCCCCCGCGGTGAGAACTACTTCCACGCCCCCGTCGACCGGACGTCGAGTAATGAGTCCGCGGTCGGCCATTCGGGTCAGATGATGCGAGAGCCGACTGCGATGCCACTCGAGCAAGGCCGCCAGCGCGCTTTGCCGCAGCACCCCCTGCCCTATCTCGTGAACCCGGGTCAGAACCGCGAAGTCCTGATCCGACAAGCCGGTTTCGTCCATGATCTCCGCGGTGACGCGAGTCCACACGCTCTCCTGCGCGCGCTTCCACGCGTGCCACAGGGCCATCTCGGACTCGTCCAACAACGTCATTGCATCAGCCTATCTGCCCGCCTGTTGACATGACAACACTGACGAGAGCATTGTGTTGACATGACAACACACACCGCACTCGTCACCGGTGCCAACCGCGGCATCGGCCTCGCCATTGTCCGCGGCCTCGCCGCCCAGGGCTTCGTCGTCTACTTGGGCTGCCGAGATGTTGCTGAGGGCACCGTCTCGGCTGCCGGCATCGACGGGGACGTTCGCCCGATTCGGCTCGACGTCACCTCGACGGACGACATCGACGAGGCCGTCCGATACATCGACACCGAAGTAGGCCACCTCGACGCACTCGTCAACAACGCCGGCGTCAACGTGGGGTATCACCGCCCTGCCGAAGAGAACTCGTCAGATATGCGAAAGGTGTACAACGTCAACGTCTTTGCCGTCGTCGATGTGACCAACGCATTCCTACCCCTGCTGAGAAGGTCCCCGGCCGGTCGGATCGTGAACGTCACCAGCAAGCGCGGTTCCATCGGCGAAGACGGCGCATGGGTGGGCACGCCGTCGATGGCGTATTCGAGCTCGAAGACCGCCCTGAACGCCCTCACCGTGCATTACGCCCGAGACCTTGCCGTCACCCCGATCAAGGTCAACGGAGCAGCCCCCGGGCACGTCGCCACCGAATTCAACGGATTCCGCGGAACGCGATCGCCGGACGAGGGTGCGGCCGTAGCACTTCGACTCGCCACACTCGATGCCGACGGACCCACTGGACTGGTGTTCGAGGACGACACAGTGTTGAAATGGTGAGGCGTGCCTACCCGCGTGTCCGACGCGAATCGATCACTCCCGTATCGAATCCGGCCAGATGCAGTCCACCGTGGAAACGGGCGTGCTCGATCTTGAGGCATCGATCCATGACGACGTTCAATCCGGCGGCTTCGGCGTCGTGAGCGACCTGCTCGTGCCACAGCCCCAGCTGCAGCCAGATGGTCTTCGCCTGCGCTGCAACAGTTTCGGTGAGTACCTCGGGAAGGTCGTCGTACTTGCGAAAGACGTCGACCAGATCGGGCGGTTTCGGCAGATCCGCGAGGGTCGGATAGACCGTCGTACCTTCGATCTCGGTGACCGTCGGATTGACGAGAAAAATCTCGTAATTGCTCGTCGACGACAGGTACCGGTTGACGAAATACGATGCCCGCGAGGGGTTCTTGGACGCACCGACGATCGCGACAGTCTTGGTTTCCCGCAGAATTCGCTGACGTTCTTGGGCGGACGGGCCCTGCCAGGTGCGTTCGGTCACGAGCGTGCCTTTCCGGTTGCCTGCGTCAGGGCCTGATCCAGATCCCACAGAATGTCCTCGACGTCTTCGAGTCCGACGCTGATGCGGATCAATTCCGGCCCGACGCCCGCTCCACGGAGTTGATCGTCGCTCAGCTGCCGGTGGGTGGTGCTGGCCGGGTGAATCACCAGGGTCCGGACATCACCGATGTTGGCCACGTGGCTCGCCACCTGAACGCTCTCGACGAACGTCTGCCCGGCACCGCGACCCCCGTCGATTCCGAACGCGAACACAGCGCCGGGTCCGGTGGGCAAGTACTTTTCGGACCGATCGTGATGGGGGTGACTCGACAGGCCGGCCCAACGCACGTAGTCGATGCGCGGGTCCTGTTCGAGCCATTCGGCAACGACACGAGCATTGGCGACGTGCGCGTCCATGCGCTGCGGCAGAGTTTCGACGCCCTGAATCAACGTGAAAGCCGACTGCGGCGCCAGTGCACCTCCGATGTCGCGCAGCTGCTCGCTGCGCAACTTGGTGAGAAAGCCGTACTCACCGAAATTCCCCCACCACGACAGGCCTCCGTACGAGGCCACCGGCTCGGTCATCTGCGGGAATTTGCCCGAGCCCCAGTCGAATCGACCGGATTCGACCACCACTCCCCCCAGCGTCGAACCGTGCCCACCGAGGAACTTGGTGGCCGAGTGGATGACGATGTCGGCACCGAACTCGATGGG
The DNA here is from genome assembly GCF_054960675.1 of Rhodococcus sp. PSi06. Lineage (NCBI taxonomy): Bacteria > Bacillati > Actinomycetota > Actinomycetes > Mycobacteriales > Nocardiaceae > Rhodococcus > Rhodococcus sp. PSi06. Next base: position 106,362 of record NZ_JBHNYO010000010.1, on the reverse strand, counting down.
CCGGCTGAGCCAGGGCGTGGCCATCGTCGCATCGATCACCAGCGGGATACCGTGCTCGTGCGCCACGGCGGCAAGGCCCTCGAGATCGGCGATCTCGCCGGACGGGTTGCCGATGACCTCGGCGTAGATCAATTTGGTCGAATCCGTCACCGCCGCCGCGTAATCCGCCGGATCCGTACCGGGAACAAAGGTGGTCTCGACGCCGAAGCGGCGCAACGTGACGTCGAGTTGCGTCACCGTACCGCCGTAGAGACCCGCCGCCGCAACGATGTGGTCGCCCGTCCCCGCAAGGGCTGCGAACACCGCGAACTCGGCCGCCAACCCACTCGCGAATGCGACTGCCCCGATGCCGCCTTCGAGGCTGGCGATGCGCTCCTCGAAGGCGGCAACGGTGGGGTTGCCGATGCGGCTGTAGACGTTGCCGTACTTCTGCAGAGCGAACAGATCCCCTGCGTCCGCTGAATTCTCGAACACGTAGCTCGCCGTCTGATAGATCGGCACAGCACGCGAACCGGTAGCGGGATCAGGCCTCGCTCCGGCGTGAATTGCTCTGGTACGCAGGCCGAATGTCCGTTCGCTCATCGGCTCAGACCGTCTCGAGAACGGTGTGGATCGGGGTGGGATTGCGCGTCAGATCCAGCACGGGGCAATGATCGTCGACGGCCTGCTGCAGTTCCTCGTACCGCTCCCGCGTCTCGGGCCCACTGACGGTGACGACGACGCGAACTTCACCGAATCCTGGACGCACATCTTCGTCGAAACCGAAGAATCCACGAACGTCGAGATCACCCTCGGCCTTGGCCTTGATGTCGTCGACGACGATGCCCAGCTTCTCTGCCCAGACGCGGTAGGTGACCACCTGGCAGGACAACAGCGATGCCAGGTAGTACTCGACGGGATTGGCTGCCGTGTTCTCGCCGCCGAGGGCCGGCGGCTCGTCGACCTCGACGCTGAATTTGCCGAGGGTGACCGTGCTGGCGACGGCGTCGTGTGCGGTCACGGAGGCACGAAAGACTGCCTTGGCGTTCTTCACGTCGGCCTGCACGGCATCGTCGGTGGCAGCAATGACACCGCCGAGATGGGACACAGATGTAGTCATGAGAGATTCCTGTTCGCTTCGAGGGTTGCCGGAACTACCCGAGTAGCGCGAAAGCTCGTCGGGGATGGGTTCGATCGACTGTTACGAACAGGAGGACGTGCAGACCAGACCGAAATCGATGGTGCGACGACGAACGAGCCTCCTGGCTGCGTCGGTCACGTGTGTCTCGGTCACGAAGCCGACAATAGCCTACGAGAACTGGTCCGCGCCGACGTCGGTCTCGTCGTCGGTGATGGACGCAACGATGCGGGCTGCCACGGACTCCGGCGTCAGGCCCTGTGGCAGTTTCGGTGCCTGCCCGGCGATCGGACGGGTCGCCAGGCCTGTCTCGGTGTGTGGTGGCCGCACGTCGACGATCCTGATCTTCGACTTGCGCGCCTCTGTGCGAACGCTTTTCAGCAGCGCGCTCGCCGCAGCCTTACTGGCGGAGTAGGCCCCCATGTTCGGCATCGGCTTGTCCGCCACCACCGCGCTGATGTTGACCACGAATCCGCCGGTCGCCACGGTCTTCAGCGCTTCGCGCAGAATGCGCAGAGGCGCGAGGTAGTTGAGCAACAGCAACTCGTCGACGGTGTCGTCGTCCACCTCGGTGACCGGTCCGAACGCCACCACACCGGCCGCGATCACGATGCCGTCCAGCCCGCCGTGGTGTTCGACGGCCTCTGCAACGACCGTTGCGGCCGAATCCGGCAGCGTCAGATCGGCGTTCACCGTGTGATACTCCGAGGACTCGATGCTCCGACCGCTGACGGTCAACTGCGCACCGGCTTTCGCGAGCTGTTCGGCGATCGGACCGCCGAGGCCGCCACTGGCACCGAAGACGAGAATGCGCGCACCATCGAGTGAGGTCATGGTCCGAACCTAATCGCCGTCACACGCCCGCGCTGACGACTACGACAACAGCTTCTTCTGTACCTTCCCCATAGCGTTACGAGGAAGTGAGTCGACGACGCGAATCTCGCGGGGCCGCTTGTGGATCGAGAGTTCGGTCGCCACCAGATCGATGAGCACCCGATCCTCGATGTCGGTGCCCACGACGAACGCCACGATGCGTTGGCCCAGATCCTCGTCCGGCACGCCGACGACGGCGACCTCGTCGACGCTCGGGTGACCCAACAGCACCGTCTCGATCTCCCCCGCGCCGACGCGATAGCCGCCCGTCTTGATCAGGTCGGTCGACGCCCGCCCGACGATGCGATGGAAGCCGTCCGGCTCGATGAGGGCGACATCGCCGGTATCGAACCAGCCGTCCTCGGTGAAGGTCTTCGCCGTCGCCTCGGGGTTGTTCAGGTAGCCGTCGAACAGCATGGGGCAACGGATCTGCAGTGCGCCGATGGATTCACCGTCGTGGGGAACCACTTCGCCGTGCTCACCGCGCAATCGCGTCTCGACGCCGTCGATCGGCAGTCCCACCGAGCCTGGTCGGCGCTCCCCGTCGGCGCGGGTACTGATGGTGATGAGGGTTTCGCTCATGCCGTACCGCTCGATGGGGGCCTGGCCGGTGAGTTCGCGCAGCTTCTCGAACACCGGCACCGGCAGCGGCGCACTGCCGGAGACCAGCAGACGGGCATGCGAGAGTGCCCGCGCCGAATCCTCGTCGGCGGCGATGCGCGACCACACCGTCGGCACCCCGAAGTACAGGGAACCGCGCGCCGCCGCATACGACTCCGGCGTCGGCTTACCGGTGTGGATCAGCGGGCTGCCCACCCGAAGCGGGCCGAGCATTCCCAGGATCAGTCCGTGCACGTGGAACAACGGAAGACCCTGCACCAGAGTGTCTTTCCACGTCCAGCTCCATGCTTGCGCCAACGCGTCGATACCGGCCGCGATGGCACCGCGAGAGATCAGCACGCCTTTCGGTGGGCCGGTGGTACCGGAGGTGTAGAGCACGAACGCGATCGACGACGGCTGCGGTTCGGCGTAGCTGTGCCAGGATCGGGCGTGTTGGCGCACCGGCAGAACCTCGAGTCCACTGGCGTCGGGCGGCGGCTCACCGAGCCACGCCTGCGCACCCGAATCTCGCAGGATGTGTTCGCGTTCGGCGACACCGGCGTCCGGCGGGACCGGCACCACGGTGACACCCGCGATCAGGGCACCGACGACCGCGAGCACCGTCTTCACCGACGGCGTCGCGGAGATCGCGAGCCGGTCGGCCCGGGCAATACGTTCGGCAACCGAGGTCGCCGCGCCCAGGATGTCGGCGCGGGACAGCGATACTCCGTCGATGGTGATGGCGTCGGGAATATCGTCTCCCCGCGCAACGGCGAGTGGATTCAGTGAACGAAGCAGCACATGGCTACCGTACATACATGGACGTGGACGGAATCGATACCGGCGACTACGCCGAGTACATGACGGTCGCCGCCGGTGACCTGCAGGCGGGTGTCTATCTGATCGGAACCGACGCCGAGCAGGACGACGATTCCGACGAGGATCTCGACCTGGACCTCGAGGACGAGGATTCCGACGACGACATCGAGATCGCCCACGTCACCGACGGCGCACCGCGGCTCGTCTACTCGGTGCAGTCCGACGATTTCTGGACCCGAGTGGAACTGGCAGATCTGCGCGCCACCCAGCTCTACGAGGAAGCCCACGCACGCAACCCCGAGGTCAACACCGAACCGAAGCGCTTCACCACCGTCGAAGCATTCGGCAGCAACGAGCTGGTCTACATCCTGCGCATCCGACGCGGCGGCTGGGACGTCGGCGAGCCCGATCTCGACTGACCCACTAGGCCGAGGACGCGACGGTTCCGATACCGAGGGCTACGAGGAATCCGGCGCTGATGCGGTCCAACCAGTCGGCCACCGCAGGCTTGCGCAGTAGCGCGACCGCGCGTGAGGCGACGACGGAGAACACCCCCATCACCAGGGCGGCCACCACCACCTCGACCAGTCCCAGCGTCATCGCACCGGTGAACGTGACCACGGTGAGGAACTGCGGCACCACGGCCAGGTAAAACAGTCCGACCTTGGGATTGAGCGCACACGAGAGAACTCCGGCACCGAACGACGACCATGCGGACGCTGCGACGGGTACCAGCGGTTCACCGGCGACCTTGTTCTTTCGGCGAGCCCGGAACGCTTTGACCCCCAGATACAGCAGATACAGGCCGCCGAGAACCTTGACCACGCGATACGCCGTCGCAGACTGCTCCACGATCGCCGCCAGCCCGACGGCCACCAGCACGGCCCAGAACAATCCGCCGATCGCGACGCCCATGGCTGCTGCGATCCCGGGCTTGAGGCCGCCGATGCTGTAGCGCAGCACCAGGAACGAATCGGGCCCGGGGAGAATGGCCAGCAGGAAGCACACGCCGGCGAAGCTGAGCAGCAGGCTGAGGGTCATGCGTACATGAGAACACCCGGGTCGGGCGGAAGCCAACTGATTTCGCTGTGAACCAACTCCGCTGAGTGTCCACTATTCGCATCGAGAAACTGGATCCCGTGCGCCGAACCGAATAGTGGACACTCAGCACACTGCAACTCACACCGGAGCCGGAATGCCGGTGGCCCCCAGCTGTCGACGGACCAACTGCAGCTGAGCGCCCACTGTTCGCATCGACAAACGGAATCCCGTACACCGAGCCGAATTGTGGACACTCAGCGCACTGGACACTCAGCTCACTAGCTACGCAGACGCGCGGCCGCCGCCTCGATTCGCTCGTCCGTCGCCGTCAGTGCGATGCGCACGTGCTGTCCACCATGCGGTCCGTAGAACTCTCCCGGTGCGGCGAGGATGCCGCGCTCGGCGAGCCAGTCGACGGTGTCGCGGCACGGTTCGCCCCGCGTGGCCCACAAGTACAGTCCGGCCTCGGAATGGTCGACGCGGAAGCCGGCTGCTTCGACGGCACCCTTCAACACTGTTCGGCGCGCTCGGTATCGCTCGCGTTGAACGTTCTCGTGCTCGTCGTCGGCCAGAGCCGCGGTCATCGCAGCCTGAATGGGCAACGGCACCATCATTCCTGCGTGTTTGCGAACCTCGAGCAATTCGGCGACGAGGGATGCATCGCCGGTGACGAAGCCGGCGCGGTAGCTGGCCAGATTCGAGGTCTTCGAAAGTGAATGCACCGCAAGCAGATTGGTGTGATCGCCGCCGCACACGCGCGAATCCAACACCGACACTGCGTCGGCGTCCCAGGTCAGACCCAGGTAGCACTCGTCGGAGACGACGATGGCGTCACGCTCGCGTGCCCAGTCGACGACCTTGCGGAGGTGGTCGACGCCGAGCACCTTGCCCGTCGGGTTGGACGGAGAGTTGACGAAGATCAGTGACGCCCGCTCCGGTCCGAGACGAGACAGGCCGTCGGCACGCAAGATCCTCGCGCCGGCAAGCAGAGCTCCCACTTCGTAAGTGGGATATGCCAATTCCGGTATGACCACTAAGTCGTCGGCTCCCAGACCCAACAGCGTCGGCAGCCAGGCGATCATTTCCTTGGTGCCGATCGCCGGCAGCACCGCATCGGCGGAGATGCCGGTGATCGAATAGCGGCGTTCGAGGGCCGCGACGGCCGCCTCGCGGAGCGCGACGGTGCCGACCGTCGTCGGATAGCCGGGTTCACCGGCAACCGAATTCAGTGCTGTCCGGATGACGTCGGCAACCGGATCCACCGGCGTACCGACCGACAGGTTGACGATGCCGTCCGGGTGCGCCGACGCCTTTTCCTTGGCAGCGGTCAGGGAATCCCATGGAAAATCGGGCAGCGCCGCTGCCACCGCTCTGCGTGCCAAGGTGTCAGTTCTCACCCATGGGAGGCAGAGCCTTGATGAACGGCGGGTCGTAATCGGTCTTGCCGAGTTTTGCGGCACCCCCGGGAGATCCCAGGTCGTCGAAGAAGTCGACGTTGGCACCGACGTACGCGCTCCACTGCTCGGGCACGTCGTCCTCGTAGAAGATGGCTTCGACGGGGCACACGGGCTCGCAGGCCCCGCAGTCGACGCATTCGTCGGGGTGGATGTACAGCATTCGATTACCCTCGTAGATGCAATCCACCGGGCACTCTTCGATGCACGCTTTGTCCAGTACATCTACGCACGGTTCTGCAATCGAGTAAGTCACTGCTGCTCTCCCCTCCTGTATAGATCGTGGGCGCTCACGCGCCCTGAGCATCCTAGTATCGCGGTCCGAACCTGAGGCAAAACGACCAGGGTGGCCTCACTTGCCCCCATCGAGCTATCTGCGTAGTTGCTTCGCAGTGGTTCCGCCGCCCTGAGCCGAAGCCTTCCGGTGAGCTGCCAGCCACTTTCGGCCCTGCTTGGCAGCGCGCGAGAGCGCCCCGCGCTCACCGAGGTAACCCGCGACGCCGCCGACGAGCGGGATGGCACCGAGTACGCGGTAGAACCCGCGGGGATGTGGACGCTTCTCCAGCTCGCCGGTGACGTCGCGCAGCACGTTCGCGATCTGCCACATTCCGCGCAGCAGCGCGAACGGGCCGGATTTCGGCGATTCTTCCTTCTTCACCGGTGCGCTGTCGGCCAGGGACGTCAGGTCCCGCTGGCACAGCACCGCTCCGAGCAGCGCCACGTGCGTCTCGCGGTCGTTCACCCCGGATTCGCGGGCCACGGCCACCAGGACCATCGCCTGGTTGGCGAAACCGAGCAGATCCTGGATCGGCAGCCGGTTGACCAGGATGCCGAACACCCCGGGGAACGCGACTGCAACCGTGTTGAGCGCGCCGATGCGGTTGACCCACCACTGCGAACGAGCATCGCTGTCGAGCTCTTCCCAGCCTGCGGTTCCCGGGAAATCGGTGGTGTCGAACGCCTTCGCCAGGAAATCGATGACGTTGTCGAGAGTCGAATCGTCCGCAGAGGACTTACGGAACGTCCGTCCCTTGAGGCCGATCGGGTCGCGGGTGGCGAGGATGTCGAGCACGGGATGAATGATGGCTACGGCACTGCTCAGTACCGCGGCGACTCGACGGTCGTCCATGTCAGGCAAGCTCCAATTCAGAAAATAAGGACCCAGGGTCAGATCAGGCCCGCGACCGACACCTCCGGTGCCGGGCCGTACGTGGTGGTGCGCTGACGAACCGGTCGTCCGATGCCGTCGGCGATCTCGTGCAGCTCCGCGACGGTCTTCTCCGAACCGTTCTGCGAACCCGCCATCCGCGAGATCGTCTCTTCCATCAGGGTCCCGCCCAGATCGTTCGCGCCTCCGTTCAGCATCGCCTGTGTACCCGTGATTCCCAATTTCACCCATGACGTCTGAATGTTGTCGATGCGGCCGTGCAGCATGATCCGCCCCAGGGCGTGCACAGCGCGGTTGTCCCGGTTGGTCGGTCCGGGACGCGAGGCACCGGCCAGGTAGAGCGGCGAGGACTGGTGCACGAACGGCAGCGGTACGAATTCGGTGAATCCGCCCGTCTTGTCCTGGATCTTCTTGAGCACGTTCAGGTGCCCGACCCAGTGCGACGGATTGTCGACGTGGCCGTACATCATCGTCGAGCTCGATCGCAGTCCCACCTCGTGCGCGGTGGTGATCACTTCGATCCACTCGGCAGCGGGCAACTTGCCCTTGGTCAGCACCCAGCGGACCTCGTCGTCCAGGATTTCCGCGGCAGTACCCGGAATCGAATCCAATCCGGCGGCCCGCAATTCGGTGAGCCATTCACGGATGGACTGTCCGCCGCGCGAGGCCCCGTTGACGATCTCCATCGGCGAGAACGCGTGCACGTGCATCGACGGCACCTTCGCCTTCACCGCACGGACCAGATCGGCATAACCGGTCACCGGCAGTTCCGGGTCGATGCCGCCCTGCATGCACACCTCGGTGGCCCCGACGACGTGCGCTTCCCACGCGCGTTCGGCGACCTCGGTGGTGGAGAGGGTGAACGCGTCGGCGTCGCCCTTGCGCTGGGCGAACGCGCAGAAACGGCACCCGGTGTAGCAGATGTTGGTGAAGTTGATGTTCCGGTTCACCACGTAGGTGACGGTGTCTCCGTTGACCTGCTTGCGCAGATCGTCGGCCAACGCGGCGACCGCGTCCATGCCCGGGCCTTCGGCCGTCGCGAGCGCGAGATACTGCTCGTCGGACAATCCGGCCGGGTCCTTCTCCGCGGCCGTCAATGCCGACACCAGGTCTCGATCGACCCGTTCGAGGCCGGCGAGATCGCGGACCTGTTCACGAATGGAATCCCAATCGCCGAACGCATTCGCCAGATCCGAGCGCGTCTCGGTGTTCCGGCCCTCGGTGTCGATCTCGGTGTTCAGATCCACCCGCCCCGAGGACTCCCACTCCTCGTCCGGCTCCTGCCACGGCAGACCCGTCGGATTCACGCCCTCGCGCGCCATTCCGGTCTCCAGATCCGCGACGGCCCGCACATGCGCCGAGATCCGCGGATCGATCCACGGCGCACCGGCGAGAACGTACTGCGGCTGCGCGGCAGTGCGCTCGACCAACCGATAACCGGCCGCCGCCGACAGCTCGGCGAGAGAGTCCAGATTCGGCCACGGCCGCTCCGGGTTGACGTGATCGGGCGTCAGCGGCGACACCCCACCCCAGTCGTCGACGCCGGCACCGAGCAACGCGGCGGTCTCCTCGGGTTCGACCAGATTCGGCGGAGCCTGAATCCGCATCGACGGCCCGACCACCATGCGCGTCACCGCGATCGTCGCCAGGAACTCTTCGAGGCCCGCATCGGGCACGGAGCGCATCGCGGTATCGGACTTGGCCAAGAAGTTCTGCACGATGATCTCTTGCACATGACCGAAAGACTTGTGCACCTTACGAATTGCCATGATCGACTCGGCGCGGTCACGCAACGTCTCGCCGATGCCGACGAGGATGCCCGTCGTGAACGGAATGTTCAGTCGACCTGCATCGGTCAGGGTGCGCAGCCGCACCTCCGGATCCTTGTCGGGGCTGCCGTAATGCGCCTGCCCCTTCTCCTCGAACAACCGACGCGAGGTGGTTTCGAGCATCATGCCCATCGACGGGGCGACCGGCTTGAGGCGCGAGAGTTCCTGCCACGACATCACACCCGGATTCAGATGCGGCAACAGGCCGGTCTCTTCGAGCACCCGAATGGACATGGCGCGCACGTAGTCCAGAGTCGAGTCGTAGCCGCGGGAATCCAGCCACGCCTTGGCCTCCGGCCAGCGCTCCTCCGGCCGATCCCCGAGAGTGAACAGAGCTTCCTTGCAGCCCAGCGCGGCACCCTTTCGAGCGACGTCGATGATCTCGTCGGGATCCATGAACATCCCGTGCCCGGCGGCATTGAGCTTGCCCGGCACCGTGACGAATGTGCAGTAGTGGCACTTGTCGCGGCACAGCCGCGTGATGGGTACGAACACCTTGCGCGAGTACGACACCGTCTTCGGTCGACCCGCGGATTCGAGCCCGGCGTCGCGCACTCGGGACGCCGACGCCATCAGATCGGTCAGATCCTCACCGCGAGCGTGCAACAGCACCGTGGCTTCGTCGACGTTGAGAGACACTCCGTCACGCGCGCGGCGTAGCACTCGTCGCATTGCAGAGGGGGCTGGTGCGGAATCCGGTAGAGAAGTCACTCGTCGATCATGCGCCTTCCTGGTACGCGCGTGCCACCCGGCTGCGCGACGGGCCCGTGCAAAGGTGTGGGCGAGACGAACGGGGGCCGGCACGCAGCCGACCCCCGGATCGTCAGCGCGCGCGATCCGCTACGAGAGACCGGAGCAGCGCGTGCTGGCGACGCACCTGATCGGGTCCGCGGTAAGGATCGCGCCGACCCTCGTACTCACTCGACAGCCAGCCCTTCCAGCCGGCGTCGAGGAGCGTGTCGACGATGGGTGCCCACGGCACGTGAAGGTCGTTGAGGTCGTCGTCGATCTCGAAGAACTTGGCCTGGATGAAGTGCACGTGCGGCAACACCTCGCGTAGGTCTTCCATCGGCACCGCGAGCGGGCGCAAGTGTTCCGGCACCTCGTTGCCGTCGCCGGAGTCGATCCCCTCGGGGTTGTCGAGCACCGGCGCGGTCTGGAAGATGCCGGTGTCGATCAGCAGCTTGAAGTGGTCACTGCCGCTCTCGGCGATGAAATCGAGGTAGCCCTGGGTGGCCCGGTGCTTGATCGGGGTCGGAGCGTGAATCTCGGGGCAGATGACGATGTTCAACTCGGCGGCGAGGTCGAGCGAACGGGTCACCGCCTCGCGCCAGACCGGGTGCGGGTCGAGCTCCCAGGACGTGACACCGATCTTCGGGCGCAGTGAGGTGAACCCGAGCCGATGAGCCAACCGCATGTCGAGCTGGAGCTGCTCGACGGCCTCCTCCACAGTGAGGTTCCGACCCGACCAGCGCGTCGTGTCGATCCACGATCCGTAGTTGGTCGGGGTGAGGCCGTGCTGCTGAATCAGGCTGTGCCAGGTGTCGGTCCACTCGCTCGTGGGGTTCGGGTAGCCGGAGACGTTGCCCTCCCCCAACAACTCGATCCCGGTGGCACCGAGGTCGGCGATGTCGGCGATGACGTCCGACAGGGTCATCGTCGTGTTCATCTCGCCGGCGTAGCTGTAGGTCGAGACGCAGAAACCGAGATCTCCTTCGGGTACCTCGGGCACGATGATGCCGCTGCCCGTGACGGCGAAGAAGGATCGCTCGATGGCGGGCGGGAAGTACGAGCGTCGGATGTAGATGTTCATCGAGAGCTCGTGGTGACCGGTCGCGAGCCCGCCCGGCATCGGCACGAAGAGGGTCACTGCCTCCTCGAGGCTCCAGCGCGCATCGGTCGAGCGTCGCAGCTCGTCGAGGGTGTAGCGCTTTCCCTGCACGATCCACTGCGCGACATGGTCCTCGATGCGGTGTCCGTCGACCACGATTTCCACGCCGTCGATGAGGCTCGCTGCAACCCCGCGGTAGTTGGGGTTACGCAACCGAACCTCGAATCCGGTCACCTGCCCGCCCTCGACCACGTTGCGGAAGCCTCGTCCTTGGATGACGCCTATGTCGAGCATGTTCAGTTCCCTTCGGTTTCGAGGCGCGCGGCGATGGCGCGCGCTCCGGCCACCGCGATGGCGACCGAGGTGAGAGTGGGGTTACAAGCCGTGGCTGTGGGAATGACGCCGTTCCCGGCGACGTAGAGGCCGTCGGTGCCCCACACTTCGGAGGACGGTGAGCAGACCGAGCGGCCGTCGTCGACCCGGCCCATCCGCACGGTTCCCTGCACGTGCAGCGACGCTCCCGGCGGGAACGTCATCGGATCCGAGTCGTCGAGCGGGTCACCGAGAGCAGCTGCGGCCCGCAGCATCGCCGTCCGGGAGGCGGCAATGGTCTCGTGGTCGGTCGGTGTCAAGCAGTAGTGGATCGTCATGGCCGGCATGCCGTACCTGTCGGTCTCGTCGTCGGAGAACTCGATCCGGTCGCTCTCCTGCAGATCCTTGGCACAGAACCACCCGAGTCCGACGATCGTGCCGGGGGCGGAGGTGTCTTCCTCGGCGAGCGGCACCGGGGACGCGTCGAGCTGCATGACCTGGCCGTGGAACGGCTCGGCGTCGGTGTAGGGCACCCAGCTGACGCCGCTCTCGGGCACGATTTCGGACTCCTCGCGGCCCGATGTCTCGACCCGGTCGGCGTCGACGTCACGGAGCCGGACGGCGTAGACGCTCTGCGGCTGGTCGTTGAGCCAGCGGCCCAGGGCGTTCGGGCGAACATCGGAAGCCCACAGCACCTGCGGGGTCCGCAAGCTGTCGGCCGCCACGACGACGAAGCGAGCTCGAACCTCGTGCTCCGAGCCGTCGGTCATGTCCGTGACCCGCACCCCGCGCACCACGCCGTCCTCGAGCAGGACACGGGTGACGAGCGCCTCGGGCACCAGGTGGTGACGGGGATTGTCGCGTGTGACGTCGCCGAACACGACGTCGGCACCGGACCAGTGGAGCCGGCCACGCTCGTCACGCTTGACGGCCAGGGGCATTGCGCCGACGTGGCGTCCGGGTGCGCGTCCCGGGTCGATCTCCTCGCCGAGACGCTTGCGCACGTCTGCGGTGTAGGGCGCATCGTCGAACGCGTGGGAGGTGACGGCAAGAAGGCGTTCGGCCTCGTCGAGGAGTCCATCGAGGTCGTCGAGAAACTCGATCCGCTCACCCTCGCCGGGACGGGGACAGGCACCGGTCCAGTGCGCGCCCATTCCGCCGACGTTGCTCGACATCGCAGCAGCCGGCAGGCCGTCCTCGCCGGGGACCTTGAAACCGCGCTCGAGCAGGAACGTTCCGGGGCGAACAAGCCGCGGCCTGCTGTCCGCGTAGCCGTCCATCGTGTCGGTGGACGACGTGTCGGGTGCCGGGGTCGGGCCCTCGGACTGCCGCTGAGCGCGGGCGCGAGCGGTGTCGTCTGCAATGTTCTTCACGTGCCCACCGGGAGGATCGGCCAGTAGCGGCCCCACCTCGAAGGTGACGACGTGCGCGTCCGGCGCGCTCTCGCTCAGAATGCGCGCGTAGGCCGCACCGCTGGGGCCGCTGCCGATGATCGCCACGTCGATGTCGGTGGGCAGCTGGTCGAAAAAGTTCCTGGTCATGTCGGGGGTTTCCTCGAGGGTCTGGGAATCGGTGGAAGGGTGCGGGAGGGAAGAGCCCGAGTGATCGTCAAGGCCGGATATCGACCCAGGTGTCGCGGGCGGCGGCGTCGAGCACAGCGGCGGTGATCCGCGCGGCCCGCAGCCCGTCGTCGAAGGTCGGCAGGCCGTCGGGGACCTCGCCGCCGATCGCACGGTAGGTATCGGAGACGAACCCGTCGAAGCAGTCCTGGTAGCCCTGCGGGTGCCCGGGTGGCAGCGCCGAGTAGTCGCCCGAAGCACCGGGTCGAGCCACACCTCGCATGAGTTCCTGGTTGACCTCGCGGCCACCCACCCACAGCCGGTCGGGTGACTCCTGGTCGAAGCCGAGGCTCTCGCGCTCGGCATCGACGGAGAACCACAGCCGGTTCTTACGGCCGTGGCTGACCTGGCTGACGGTCAGGTTGCCCACCGCGCCCAGGTCGGTCTCGAAGGTCAGCGCAGCGACGTCCTCGGTGACGACCGTCGCTCCGCCGCGGCGCGGAATCGCAATCGACGTGAGCGCCGCGAGCCGGGTGATGCGATGACCGGTGACGAACTCGAGCAGGTCGCACCAGTGCACGCCGATGTCCGCGAAGGCGCGCGAGCTACCTCCCGCAGAACCGTCGACACGCCAGTTGTCGTCGTCGGGGTCGGCCAGCCAATCCTGCAGATAGGACCCGTGGAACAGCCGTACCCGGCCGCTGGTGCCGTTCGCGAGCCGTTCCCGTGCTTCCCGCACCATCGGGTAGTACCGATAGACGAAAGGAATCGAGGCGACCACGCCGGCGTCGTGTGCCAGCGCGCGCAACTCCTCGGCCTCGGTCAGACCGCTGGCGAGCGGCTTCTCGCAGACCACGTGTTTTCCGGCCGCGAGCACTGCCCGCACCAGTGCCGCGTGCGTGCCGTTGGGCGTGCAGACGTGAACGACGTCGATGCTGTCGTCGTCCAGAAGGTCGTCGAGAGAGGTCGCGAAGCCGTCGGCCCGCAGCGCCGACATCGCCTCCCGGGACCGGGTCGGTGACGAACCGAGGACCCGGTGAACTCGACCGCCGGACCGCTGGATCGCACGGGCATGGACGCCGCCCATGAAACCGGTACCGATGATCGCGGCCCTGACTCCATCGGCCATCAGCCGGCCTGCACCGTCGACGGCACCGCTGCGGACTCCGAGGCGTCCAACATGCGACGTCGAGCGGCCCGTCGCTGCGCCTGGGCCGCCGGGTCCGCGATCGGAGAGGCCAGCAGCAGCCGCTGCGTGTACGGGTGGTCGGGCCGACGGGTCACCTTGTCGGCCGTTCCCGTTTCGACGATCTCGCCGCGATACATCACCGCGACCCGGTCCGAAATGTGGCGCACGACCGAGAGGTCGTGACTGACGAACAGGTAGGCAACCCCGGTGCGGGCCTGGATCTCGGTGAACAGGTCCAGCACCCGTGCCTGGGTGGACAGGTCCAGCGCGCTCACCGGCTCGTCGCACACGATCAACTTGGGTTCACGGCACAACGCTCGCGCGATCGCGATGCGCTGACGCTGCCCGCCGGAGAACTCGCGAGGCAAGCGCCCCCCGGCATCGGCGGGAAGGTGGACGTCGTCGAGCAGGGACCGGACCCGGGCGGCGGCCTCGGCGCTGGTGCTGCCGGTGGTGATGAGCGGTTCGGCGAGGATGTCGCTGACGGTCATCGCCGGGTTGAGCGAGGAGTAGGGGTCCTGGAACACGACCTGGATGTCCGCGCTCAGCGCCCGTCGCGCTTTCTTGTCCAGACCGGAGATGACCCGCCCCTCGAACCGGACCTCGCCGCCGGTGACGGGAGCCAGGCCCAGCACCGCTCGGCCGAGGGTGGTCTTGCCGGAGCCGGATTCCCCGACCAGACCGACGGTCTCGCCGGCACCGACATCGACGCTGACGCCGTGCAGCACCGGGATCGGTGCTGCCCGCCACCCGCGGACGGGGTATTCGACGACGACCTGATCGCAGGACAGCAGTGGGGTCTCTGCCACCGAGGAGACCGATTCGTCCTCGGTGGGAAGGGATGCGCGGAGCGTACTCATCGAAGGCTTCCGTTCGACTGCACCCGGGTCTCGGGTGGCGCGGTTGAAGTGTCGGGACGCGGCGGAAGTACGTCACCGTCGTTCGAGGACTGCGACCCGTCCTCGAGAATCGAGTCGAGCAGCATGCGGGTGTATTCGTGTTCCGGCGCGGAGAAAAGACGCTCGACGGGTCCGTGCTCGACGATCTCGCCTTGCCTCATCACTGCGACGTGGTCACAGACGTCGGCGACGACGCCGAAGTTGTGGGTGACCAGCAGCACGCCCATGTTGCGCTCGGCCTGCAGCTCGCGAATGAGGTCCAATACCTCGGCCTGGACCGTCACGTCGAGTGCTGTGGTCGGCTCGTCCGCAATCAGCAGGTCCGGTCCGCACGAGACGGCACCGGCGATCAGGACGCGCTGGGCCATACCTCCGGAGATCTGGTGTGGGTAGGAATCGAACACTCGTTGCGCGTTCTGGATCCCGACGCGTTCGAGCAGTCGGAGCGCTTCGGTAGCGGCCGCCGCCTTGGACAGTCCCAGGTGGTGGCGCATCGGTTCGACGAGCTGTGAGCCGATACGGGCGGACGGGTCGAGGTTCGACATCGGCTCCTGAGGGATGTAGCCGATTCGGCAGCCTCGCAGCTTGTTCCAGCTGCTCGCGTCCAGGCCGTTCAGATCCTGACCGTCGAACATCAGCCGGGAGGCGCTGGTCCGCGCGTTGCGCGGCAGCAGGCCCAGCACCGAGAACGCGGTTTGCGACTTCCCGGACCCCGATTCGCCGACCAGGCCGAGCACCTCACCGCGACGGAGCGAGAGCGAGATACCGCCGACGACCTGTTTCAGTTCTCCGCCGGCCGTCGGGTAGGCCACCGTCAGGCCGCTGATGGAGAGCAGCGCATCACCGTCCTCGGCTGCGCTGGGTTCGACGACGGATGCTCGGGGGGCGGGGGCGTTCGTCGCTCGGTCACGCTTGGAGGTGTTCACTCGACCGGCCGCGCCCAGCGCATCTCGCAGCGCGTTGCCCAACAGTCCGCACGCGGTGACGGTCAGTACGATCGCCACGCTCGGCCACAGCAGCAGCAGAGGTGCGGTGTAGATGTTCTTGAAGGCGTCGTTGAGCATCCCGCCCCAACTCGCCTGGTTGGCCGAGCCGAGTCCGAGGAACTCCAGGCCGGCCTGGACGACGATGGCGATACCGAGGATCTGCGACATCTGAATCACGGTGGGAGCCACGACGACCGGAAGAATGTGGCGTCGCACGATACGAAGGTCCTTCAGCCCGGAAACACGGGCAGCATCGACGAACAGCTCCTCGCGCACCGCGACGACAGACCCGCGCACCAGACGGTAGACGCCCGGCGCGATCAGGAACCCGAACACCAACATCGCCAGCGCAGTAGAACGACCGAACTGAGTCAGGACCACCAGCAGGATGATGATGGCCGGCTGCGCCATCAGAAGGTTCACGATCCAACTCGCCACTCCGTCGAGCCGGCCGCGGTAGAACCCGGCCAGCAGACCTGCGGGCAGGCCTATCGCGAGCGAGACCAGCACGACGATGACGGCACCGATGAGGCTGGTGCGAGCGCCGAAGAGGAGCTGGGCCCACACGTCACGCCCCACCCCGTCGGTGCCGAGCAGCTGCTGGGGACTCATGGGCGCCAGCGCGTCGGAGATCTGACTCGCGGTCGGGTCGGCCGACGTGAGTAGCGGAGCGAGGACGGCGATCATCACGACCAGCAGCAACCAGCTCAGGGCGAACACGGCAAGCGGGTCACGCACCAGCCGGCGCAGCAGACCCGCGCGGGCCGTAGCGTCGGTCGGCACGGGGCCGGGGACGTCGGTCGTCCGAATGTCGAGAGAGCTGCTCATGAGATGCGCACCTTTGGGTTGAGCCAGCCGAGCGCGATGTCGACGAGCAGGTTGACGACCACGACGATCAGCACGACCATCACGACGACGCCGAGGACGACCGGGACGTCGCCTTGACTGGCCGCCGAGGTGGCGAGCTGGCCGACGCCGTTGAGTCCGAAGACCTTCTCGATGACGACCGCGCCGCTGACGAGCGCGATGAACTGGAGCGACAGGACGGTGAGGGACGGCGGAGCCGCGTTGCGCAGAGCGTGCTTGAACAGGATGCTGCGCACCGGCAGCCCGCGGCTGCGAAGCGTGCGGATGTAGTCCTGCTCGAGAACATCGATCATGGACCCGCGGGTCTGGGTCGAGACGGTCGCGATCGCGCCTCCGGCCAGCGACAGAGCCGGCAGGGTGATGGACAGCAGCCACTGGCTGGGATTCTCCGAGAACGGTGTGTACCCGATCGCCGGGAACCAGCCGAGGTTGACCGCGAACACCAGAGCGAGCAGGAGTGCGACCAAGAAGTTGGGTACGGCGAACCCGACGATCGAGACCACTTGCACGACCCGGTCGAGCCAGCCGCCGCGAACAGCGGCCAGGACACCGATGGCGGCCGCGACGACGCCCGTCAGGACCACCGCAGCGATCACCAGCGAGAGCGTGATGGGCAGGGCGTCGGCGATCGACTTGCTCACGGACTGGTTGTTGAACCAGGAGGTCCCCAGGTCACCGCGGACGGCGCCGAGTATCCAGTCCCAGAATCGGACGAGGAGTGGGCGATCCAGACCCAGGTCCTGGTTCTTCGTCGCGACCGCGTCCAGGGTGGCGTTGTTTCCGAGAATGCGTCTTCCCGGGTCGGTGCCGGTCAGGCTGGTCAAGATGAACGTGACGGTGGCGGTCACGGCGATCAGAGCGACACCGGAGCCGATGCGGCGTAACAGGAACAGGACCACGATGTCCTCCTTGGTTCTTCGATGGGTCCGGCCGGTCTGGGCACGGAGGGTGGTGACCGGTGTCTGCGGCCCGTCGATGCGGATCGCAGACACCGGCGCTCGGTAGACCTGTCAGCCGGCGGGAGTGAACGAAGCGAGCGGCGGCACACCGACGCCCGGCACGGTGGCCACGGTGACGCTCTTGCTCGACACGATCGACGCTTCGGCCGCGTCCCAGGGAAGGAACCAGGCGTTGTCGACGAGCCAGGTGTTGAGCGCCTGAAGCGCTTCCGGCTGGTCGTCCGTCGATGCCGTGTATGCCGCGTCGACCAGCTTGGTCAGCTCGGGATCGGTGCTGTTGAACGGGTTGAACGGCGACTGCTCGGTCAACGCGAGGGCGATCATCTCGTACGGGGAGGACGCAGTGAGCATGAACTGGTTCAGCGGCCACTGGCCACCCATGATGCTGCCGATCGCCTGGTCGCCGGTGATGGGCTGGTAGCTGGCCCTGATGTTGAGCGACTTCAACATCTCGTCCATGGCGGCTTGCTCGTTGGGGAAGATGGGTGAGAAGTCCGGCAGCGAGAGGTCGAAGCCGTCGGCGTACCCGGCTTCGGCCATGAGCTGCTTGGCCTTGTCCAGATCGAAGGGGTAGGACTCGTTCAGCGACTCCACGTAAGCGTCCGAGCTGGGGCCGAAAATCTGTGTGGTAGCGGTTCCGAGCCCACCTCGGACCACGTCCACGATCGTCTTGCGGTCGGTGGCGTAGTTGAGCGCCTGGCGCACTCGGACGTCGGCGAGCTCAGGGGCGAGAGCACCGTTACGGTCCCAGAGAAACACGCCCTCGATGGCACCGTTGAAGTACTTCTCGACGTTGAGCCCACCGGATTCGGCCGCCGAGATGACGTCCTGGCTGCTCGTCACCGAAGCGTCGATGTTCCCCGAGCGCAGTCCGTTGACGATGGCGCTGTTGTCATCGAGGAACCGCAGCTCGAGCTTGTCGTAGGAGTAAGCGTCGGCATTCCAGTAGTCGGCATTGCGCTCGAAGACGTAGATGCTCCCGGTCGTCGACGCGGCCTGATCGAAGACGTACGGGCCGGACCCGACAGGGTTGGTGGCAAGGTCCGGCGAGCCCAGCGCAGCAGGGCTGGCCATGTAGCCCGAGCTACGGGCCAACACAGCGACCAGGCCCGGGTCGGGACGACCGAGCACGAGATCGGCGTGAGTGGCGTCGACCACGTCGACGGAAGTGACGGAGGTGAGCGCGGAGCCGGCTTCACCACTGGCCGCGCGGGCCGCTTCGATGTTCTTCTTCACAGCGTCGGCGTCGAAGGCGGTTCCGTCGGTGAACTTCACGTCGTCACGCAGCGTCAGGCTGAGCTTGGTGTTGCTCTCGTCGTACTTCCACTCGGTGACGAGCGACGGGACCGGCTGGCCCTCGCTGTCGAGCTCGAAGAGCTTGTCGTAAACCGCCTGGTAGTAGGTGTCCTCTGGACCGCTGGACGCCATCTCACCGACGGCGAAGGACGACGGCGGCGTGAATGTCGCGACGCTGAGTGTGCCGTCGGCGGACGAGCCTCCGCCACCGCCGGCGTTGGAACCGCAGGCAACGGTCAGCGCCATCAGCGCGGTGATACACGCTGCTCCGAGGGACTTCTTCATGACATCTCCACTGGTTGGTCGAGCGGCAGGGCCGCGGGGTGGTGTACCACACCGGACGAGCATGTTCGTGATGCTCATCACGTTGCTGCCCATCTTCTGTTTCTTTGGAACTTATGTCAACGATCGGCCCCCCCTTTGGGCTGATGCCCCTCATCACCATTCCGAATAGGCGGAGGTAGTGACCATCACTGTCGACGTCTGCCTGTTAGGTTCCCTGAGAACGCAAGTGATCGACCAAGCGAAAGAAGGCTTCGATGGTGCTGTCATCGCCACAGGAAGCATTCGTGCACGGTCAGCTGATCAACCTGGTGCGAACAGGTCGCGCGAGCACCCGACCAGCGCTCGAGCAGCGCACCGGCCTCGGCCGCAAACTCGTCGCACAGCGTGTTCAGCAGGCCATCGACGTCGGACTACTCGAAACGGGCGAAATGGCACCGTCCGCAGGCGGGCGGCCGTCGCGCATGCTGCGCCTCCGTTCGGATGCCGGGCATGTGTATGCCGGGATGATCGGTGCCACCGAGCTGTCCGCGGCCGTCTCGACTCTGGACGGCACCCTGATCGCCTCCGCACACGAAGACCGCGTCACCGGCGACGAACCACGAGGAACCCTCGAGTCACTGGACCGAATGTTCGGCCGGCTCGGCCGGCGAACGCGCACCGAGCCGTGGGCCTTCGGAATCGGAATCGCGGGTCCGGTCGACTTCCACACGGGCACCCTGGTGGCTCCGCCGATCATGCCGGCGTGGGAAGGGTTCAACATCCGCGCCTGGTTCCGCGAGCGCTACGACGCGTCGGTATGGGTCGACAACGACGTCAACATGATGGCGTTGGGCGAATGGCACCGGGGAGCTTCGCGGGACGGCCGCGACCTTCTCTACGTGCTGATGGACACCGGCATCGGAGCCGGGCTCGTCAGCGCAGGGACCGTCTTTCGCGGAGATCGAGGAGCTGCGGGCGACATCGGACACATCCGCATCACCGACGATCCCGACGTGCACTGCCGCTGCGGCCGGACCGGATGCCTCGAGGCGCTGGCCGGTGGTTGGGGGCTGGTCGACCGACTGACCCCACGTGCCCACGAGAGCCCACTCCTCGACATCGCGATGCGGACGAACGGTCGCATGAGCGCAGCCGACATCGGCAGAGCCGCAGCAGCAGGAGACGACCTGGCCCTGCCGACCGTGCTCGACGGCGCGCGCACTGTCGCGGCCACCGTGGCCAACCTGGTCAGCTTCGCCAACCCCGGAACAATCGTCCTCGGCGGCGGAGCCTTGCGGGTCGGGCCGAGCGTCGTCACCGCGTTCGAGGAGGTCATCCGCCGAAGAGTCAACGACTTGTCCGGCCGAAGTCTGACCGTGCGCCCGGCCTCGCTCGACTTCCGTGAAGGCGTGATCGGCGCTGCGCACCTCGCCATCGAGTGCCTTTTCGAGCCTGCATCACTGGGCACCTGGGTCGAGAACGGCTCACCGATCGGGCACGCAGCACAGCTTCACCGCACCGCCTCGGCCTGACCCGTCGGCTACGAGACGGGTCAGGCTGGGCAGCTCTAGGACTCGGCAGCTCTAGGACTTGGCCGTGAAAGCGGCGTCGAAGGCGGCGGCCGGGGCGTCGAACACCATCGACCGCACGAACTCGATGGCCGCCGGTGCTCCGATGAGACGGTCCATGCCTGCGTCCTCCCACTCGATCGAAATCGGTCCGTCGTATCCGATGGCACCGAGCATGCGGAAGCATTGTTCCCAGGGGACGTCGCCACGCCCGGTCGACACGAAATCCCAACCCCGTCGAGGATCGGCCCACGGAAGATGCGACCCCAGCCGGCCGTTGCGACCGTTGGTCATCTGCTTCTTCGTGTCCTTGCAGTCGACGTGATAGATCCGGTCCTTGAAGTCCCAGAGAAAGCTGACCGGGTCGACGTCCTGCCACACCATGTGGCTCGGATCCCAGTTCAGCCCGAACGCTTCGCGGTGCCCGATCGCCTCGAGCGTGGCAACGGTCGACCAGTAGTCATAGGCGATCTCGGAAGGGTGGACCTCATGGGCGAAGCGCACACCGCACTCGTCGAACACGTCGAGGATCGGGTTCCACCTGTTCGCGAAATCCTCGTATCCGCGAGCAATCATCTCCTCGGTGGCCGGAGGGAACATCGCGACGTACTTCCAGATGGAAGACCCGGTGAAGCCCACTACCGTCTTCACGCCGAGTCGCTCGGCGGCGCGGGCCGTCATCTTCAGCTCCTCGGCCGCACGCTGCCGAACGCCCTCCGGATCGCCGTCGCCCCAGATGCGGGGTTCCAGAATGGCCCGGTGCCGTTCGTCGATCGGGTCGTCGCACACCGCCTGGCCCTTGAGATGGTTGGAGATCGCGAACACCTTCAACCCGTGCTTGTCGAGGAGGGCAAGCTTGCCGTCGACATACGCGTCGTCCTCGGCCGCCCTCCACACGTCGAGATGATCGCCCCAACACGCGATCTCGAGGCCGTCGTACCCCCACTCACTTGCGAGTCGGACGACTTCCTCGAACGGAAGGTCGGCCCACTGGCCGGTGAACAGGGTGATCGGACGTGCCATGACTGGTCTCCTCGGGTGTAGTCGGACGGGTCGGGACGCTGTTCGGACGGGACGGTGTTCGGACGGGGCGGTGTTCGCCGCAATTACGGGGTCGTGAGCAAACGGATACGGGCGGCACCGATGGCGTCGAGCGGAACGAAGTAGAGCCGCTCGTCGCCGTTGAGCACGCGACCGGCCTGCCAGGTCCCGTCGGGGGAGAAACGACCTTCTTGCACGTGATCGAGTTCGACACGGCCGGTGGCCGCGGCAAAGTCGAGCGTCAGGCCTTGACCCACGAGGAGGAACTCGTCCTCGCTCTCCTGGATGAGCAGACCGAACGGGCGACCGTCCTCGGAGATCGGCTGAGGCGCAGTAGCGATGGTGGCCACCGGCGGAACGGGAGTGGGCGGCGGGGTGGGAATGCCCGCGTCGAGAAGGAGGGTCGCCAGCAGATCGCGACTGCCGCGGGCGGTCACCGTGATCTGCCCCATGGTCAGCGTCTCGAGCGGCGTCTCGTCGTCCAGCAAGATGCCGACGATGCGCCCCTCGGCCTGGGCCCGGGCGATCGTGGTCTGGATCGAGCCGAGAACGCGCAAGGCGTCGGCGAACTGTCCGTCGGGGCGGACGTCCTCGATACCGAAGGCCGAGTAGCCGAGCGCTGCGTGCCGTCCCAGCGCGTAGAAAAGTGATCCGGCGGAGAGCTGCGCCTCGGGAACGAACAGTGGGTTGTCATCACGGTGGTAGTCGGCCATGGGTGGCTTCGCATCGTTGACGTAGATGTCCGCACCGATGAAGTCGATGGACGGTGCGCACGCCTTCCACACGTCCAGGACGCCTGCGGTCGGACCCCCACTCGGGTAGTCGCCGGGCCTTGGCTGCCCGGGCTGAGGCCCCAGCCAGGCGTTGACGTACATGAGAATCGGGTATTCACGCTTGCCCGCCTCGGCGAGCGCCTCGGCGTAGGAGGCGAAGCCCCAGGCCATGAAGATCTCGTGCGCTCGCCGGTCGTCGCCGAAGACGGCGGCCCAGGTGCCCGCCGAGGGGCGTCCCTGACGCTCCCATGTCTCGGCCAGCTCGGGGCGCAGCAGATCGCCGCGCTTGTCGAGGTGGTCGAGCAGCGAGGTGGGGACGTCCGTTGCCCACGCCGCCTCGGCAGGCTCGCAGCGGTCACGACTGTCACCCAGGACGCCCATCTCGTTCTCGATCTGCACCATGGCCACTACCCGATTCACGTCGGCCGTGGCGATATGACGAACGAATGCGACGAATGCTCGCTGGTCGGCAGCCCGCAACTCGGCTCCGAAGACCGACAGGACGGGCTTCGCGGTTTGGCCGTCGTAGGTCCACACGACCGGCTTGCTGTGGAACTCCGCGCGAGGAAATCGCTCGGTGTCGCCGCGCACCCAGCGCGGCGTGTACGTCGACCCAGCGTTCTTGTACGCGCCGTACCAGATCAGGATGAGCTGGAGCCCGTGTGTCTTCGCCTCCGCAATCTGGGCGTCGACGGTGGAGAAGTCGAATTGCCCCTCCTCGGGCTCTACCTGCGACCACGCCGCGCTCCCGACGACGGTGTTGGCACCGAGCGCCGACACTGCCGCGAAGGCATCAGCGACGTGAGCCGGGCTCGATGGCACCGAGTTGTGAACCTGGCCACCGAGAAACAGGCGAGGCTCGTCGCCGACGAGAAGCGCGTGAGATCCGCCGCGTGTGGACAGTTGGGGCAGTGAAGACGTCATGGTCTTCCTTTCTATTGTGATGGAACCCGCGAGGGCCGATGATCAGAACAACGCTGTGGGTTCGTCGGAACCCTGGTATTCGAAGCTGTCGATGCAGACCGTGCCGTCGGCGCAGACGGCTCCGAACATTCGACCCGTCATGCCGCCTGCAACCTCGGTCGAGAGGTAGCGACCGTCGATGCGACCCAGCTCGACGAACGCTGCGTCCACGACCACGCCTGCGACGACCGAGTCCGGTCCACGCGCCGTGGAGAACTCGTGCCCGTCCGACGGCAGCAACCGGATCTCCAACGGCTCCCCCTGCCACGCTCGCTCGCCGAGCGTGGTGCGGATACCGCCCACCGCCCAGATCGCGCGCACGGTGCCGTCGGAAATGTCGAGTTCGACGCCGTGCTGCGCGTCGATACGCACGGCGATGCCGCCTCGACCACTGACACGGAGGCGGGCGCAGACACGCGCGTAGAGATGCTCCTGTCGCCGTCCGACGAAAACCGGGTCGGCATCCGCGGGTGCGGTCAGGCACCAGGCCTGCGACTCACGGGAGAGAACCTGCTCGGGGAAGCAGGCGGCCCCCACCCAGGACGGTGGCAACCGGCCGTCGAGTCGCTCGTGCACGACGGAGTCGACGGCGGACGTCGGAGCAAGGTGCTCACCCACCTTGGGCCACCCGTTCTCCCAGTTCAGCTCGTCGGCGAAGGTTTCGCGCCCCAGAACGTGCCACTCCGGGCTGGACCCACGTGCACGCACACCGTGGAAGACCATGCGCCAGCCGCCGTCGGCACCCTGGACCAGATCGGCATGGCCGGTGTTCTGCACCGGCAGGTCGGTGCCTCGGTGGGTCAGCACCGGGTTGCGAGGGTTCGACTCGAACGGCCCCTGCGGTGTGCGCGACCGAGCGACCGTGACGGCGTGCCCCCTCTCGGTGCCACCCTCCGCGACCAACAGGTAGTACCAGCCCTCGATCTTGTACAGATGCGGGCCTTCCGGGAACTTGCCACCGGTGCCCGACCACAGCCAGCGACGCTCGGTCAGTACCCGACCGGTCTCGGGATCGATCTCGGACTGCACGATTCCCTCTCCCCCGCCCGGACCGAACCCGGCATAGGTCATCAGGCACCGTCCGTCGTCGTCCCAGAACAGGTCGGGATCGATCCCGATCGCGCTCAGGATGCGGGCCGGCGTCGACCACGGCCCGGCAGGGTCCTCGGCCCACGTGATCAGCTGCCCGCCGTCGTCGGACCAGTTCGTCGTGATCATCCAGAAGCGGCCGTCGTGGTGACGCAGGGTCGGAGCGAAAATTCCGCCCGACGGCCCGGCGGCCGACACATCGAGCTGCTCGGGACGGGCGAGGGCATGCCCGATCAGCTCCCAGGAACGGAGGTCGGCCGAGCGAAATATCGGAACGCCCGGTGCGTACTCGAAGCTCGAGGTCGCCAGGTAGTAGGCATCGCCGACGCGGCAGACGGTCGGATCCGGGTGGAAGCCCGAGATGATCGGGCGCTGAACGGTCACGGGTGGTGCCCTTCGGTGGTGGGGTGGTCATCGTGTAGTCGGTTGGAGCGCGGGCGGCAACGCAGCCTCATGGCGGCGGGGTAATGCCCATCGCCAGGAGCAACCCCTTGAGTTCGAGCAGCTGATCGCCGTCCAGACGGCCGACCGGAGTGATCGCCCGCATGTCGGCCCAGACTTTCCGGACCAGGTCGGCTCCCGCTTCGGTCAGTTCGACCAGACGCACTCGGCGGTCACCCTCCTGGGCGACTCGGCGGACGAGCGTGTGCTTCTCGAGTTTGTCGACCGTGCCGGTGGCCAGCGACGGGTCGCAGCGCAGGAACTGAGCGATACCGGTCATCGAGTCGGGACCACGCGAGAGCAGGTGCCGTAGCAGCTTGACCTGCGTGGCAGTGAGGGTGGATTGCGCCAGCACGTCGGCCCAACCGTCGTTGATCTCGTTTACGACCTGCATGACGAGGGCACCGACCTCGCCGGCCAGCTCGTCGGTTTCGTGAGTGCGTGCCATCGACCCGATCCCCTCTCGTCTGCCTGGTCGCAGTTGCTTGATGTGTGTAGATTATTGATAAACCTCAAGAATGTCCACCCCCGACCTTCGGAGAACCCATGAGTCTCGGACCGCGAGAGACCGGCACCGCCACCGGCACGCCGACCATCGACCCACGCCGCTGGCACGCGCTCGCCGTGCTGGGACTCGTTCAGCTGATGCTGATCCTCGACACGACAGTGGTGAACGTCGCGCTCCCGTCGATCCGCGAGGGACTGGGTTTCAGCACCACCGGGCTGGCCTGGGTCGTGAACGGCTATGCCCTGGCGTCCGGAGGATTCTTGATCCTCGGCGGACGATTGGGTGACGCCTTCGGGCGACGGCTCGTTTTCCAGATCGGCGTCGGCATCTTCGCCCTGGCCAGTGCCGCGTGTGCCGCCTCGGCCGAGCCCTGGCAGCTGACGGCAGGCCGCTTCGGGCAGGGGTTCGGGGCCGCGCTCGCGACGCCGGCGGCGTTGGCCCTGGTGTCACTCCTCTTCCCGGACCAACCACATCGCACCCGTGCGCTCTCGGTGTGGGGCGGAATCGCCGGAGCCGGTGGAATGCTCGGCGTCCTGCTGTCCGGAGTGCTGACCGATCTGGCCAATTGGCGTTGGGTGTTCTTGATCAATCTCCCGATCGCTGCCGTCGCGCTGATCCTGGTGCCACGACTGGTGCCGGGGGACGCACCTGCCTCCACCCCGCGAGATCGGCTCGACCTCAAGGGCGCAGTACTGGTGACGGTCGGAATCACCCTCGTCATCGACGGGCTGCTCCGAGCCGGGGACACCGGCTGGGCGAGCACCTCGGTGCTCGTGCGGATCGCCGCAGGCGTGCTGTTGCTCGCTCTGTTCATCGGTGTCGAGGCCCGTACCGCGTCCCCACTGCTACCGCTGTCCTTTCTCCGTCATCGCACCCGAATCAGCGCGTACGTCGCCAACATGCTGTCGGCCGCAGCCATGGCCTCGCTGTTCTACCTCCTCACGCTCTACCTGCAGGAGGTGCTCGGCTGGACGCCGTTGCTCATCGGGGTGGCGTGGGTGCCGTTCGGAATCTTTCTTATCCTCGGCGTCTCGGCGACCGGCGCATCGGTTCGCCGGCTGGGACTTCGCGGAGTGATCATGGTCGGGTTCGGAATCTCGGCGATCGGCATGCTGCTGCTGGCGCAACTGCAGGAAACAGCTACCTACGGGCCCGACGTCCTCCCGGGCATGGCGCTGCTCGGCTTCGGACTGGGGTTGACCGCACCGGCGATCCAGGGCGCAGCCCTCACCGACACCACCACTGCCGACGCGGCCATCGCCAGCGGCGTGCACTCCTCGATCTCACAGCTCGGTGGAAGCACAGGACTGGCGATCTTCGTCTCGGTGGTCGTCGCCCGGCTCGGGTCCGCAGATGCCGGCGAGTCCCTCGCTACCGCGACCACGGCGGCGTACACGCTGGCCTTCGTCGTCGCCGCAGGGATCCTTTTGGCCGGCACCGCGCTGGGGTTGTTCATCCAGCGCGACCTCGGTCGGGTTCCGAAGACTCGGTGACGTCCAGGGTGGTGGATGTGAAAAGACACCTCTAGGTTTGTACCCGTGACAACGATGACCGATCCACAGTGGCAACCGTCTCCCCGTGCGCGTCTGCTCTGGACTCTCAGTGCCGGCCTGCTGTGGCTACCGGTGTTCATCGCTCAGATCGTCTGGTTCGCCGTCGACTCGAACCGGACGTCGTGGGGGCACATCACCGTCCTCGTCGCCACCGTCGTGCTGGCCGCACTGCACCTCGCGATCGTGCCGCAGTGGCGGTATCGAGTACATCGCTGGGAGATCAGCGACACCGCCGTCTACACCCGTACCGGTTGGCTCAGCCAGGAACGACGCATCGCGCCCATCTCGCGGGTGCAGACCGTCGATACCGAGCGCGGCCCACTCGATCGCCTGCTCGGATTGGCGACGGTCACCGTGACGACGGCGTCGTCGGCGGGCGCGGTGAAGATCACCGCACTCGATCAGAAGGTTGCCGACGACACCGTCACTCGGCTGACCGACATCGCCGGGCGCACCGTCGGGGACGCAACATGACCGATCAGGCGGAGCTCCTCGCGGTCGAGGAGGAGCAATCGTGGTTGCGGTTGGACAAGCGAATGTTGTTGGTGCATCCGGTGAACGAGGGCATCAAGATTCTGCCGGTGCTGTTGGTCTCGTTCTTCGTCGGCAGTCAGAGCGGTAATCACTACTGGAGTCTGGGCATCCTCGCGGTCGTCGTCGTGTTCGCGATTCTGCGGTGGTTCACCACCAGCTACCGAATCGGGCCGGTGCACGTACAACTGCGCACCGGAGTGTTGCAGAAAAAGGTACTGTCCATCCCGCGCAACAGGATTCGCTCGGTCGACGTCGAGGCGAACGTGCTGCACCGGGTGCTCGGGTTGTCCATTCTGCGCATCGGTACCGGCCAGCAAGCAGGCAAGGGCGAGTCCTTCGAGCTCAACGCCCTCGACACGTCACTGGTGCCCGAGCTCCGCGGCGAACTTCTTCAGCGCGTATCCGGACGCGTACCGTCGAGCGACGGAAATCCCACTGCGGCAGCCGATCCCGAGGTCGAGATTGCGCATTGGCGATTTTCCTGGGTGCGCTTCGCGCCGTTCTCCATCACCGGCATCGTCACCATCGCCGCAGCCGTGGGTGTGCTGTTCCAGTACGGCATCGGACAGACGCTGGCCGAGTCGTCGGTCGTCTCGAACAGTATCGACTCGGCGGAACAGTTCGGCATCGTGATGTTCGTCGTCATCGCTCTGGTCGCACTGCTCGTGGTGTCCAGCATCTTCGCCTGTGTCCGTTACCTGTTGGCCTACGGGAATCTGACCGTCACCGATCAGGGTCGCACCTTGCACGTCAGTCACGGGCTGCTTCGTACGCGCCAGTCGACCCTCGACCGCAAGAGGCTGCGCGGCACCTCCCTGTCGCAACCGCTGCTGTTGCGTTCGGTCAACGGCGCTCGCCTCGACGCGATCATGACCGGAGTCAGTGCCGAGAAGAAGGAATCGTCGCTGCTGCTCCCCCAGGCTCCGAAGGCCGAGGCGCTGCGGATGATGACGACGGTGCTCGGTGACGCCGGTCTGCACGGCGGTGCCGACCGACCGCTGCTGCAGCACGGACCTGCTGCGCGGCGACGCCGTTACACCCGGGCGTTGCTACCGTTGCTGGTCGTCGCGGCCGGACTGGGAATTGCGCAGTACGTCGGTGCACCGATCCCGATGCTCGCCTGGGTTGCGGTGGCCGTATTGTTCGTTGCCGCATTCGGACTCGCTCACGATCGGTACCGCGGCCTCGGACACGCCGTCCTGCCCGGCTGGCTGATCACTCAGCACGGTTCGCTGGACCGCACTCGGCACAGCCTCGAAGCGGGCGGGATCATCGGCTGGACGGTGCGGCAGACGTTCTTCCAGCGTCGAGCCGGGTTGGCGACCGTCGTCGCAGCGACCCCGGCAGGCGTCGGCCACTACGAGGTGGTCGACATACCCGTCGAGAACGCGTGGGCCATGATCGACGCCGTCACACCGGGGGCCGGAGACATCTGGCTTCGACACGACCGATGAGAACGGCACGGCCGCAGACCATCGCGCAGCTCGACCTCGCGGTGTCCCAGTGCCGCGCCTGCCCTCGGCTGGTGCAGTGGCGCGAGCAGGTGGCCACCGAGAAGCGCGCCGCCTTCGCGGACCAAACGTATTGGGGTAGAGCGGTTCCCAGCTTCGGCCCGGCCGACGCGTCCATGTTGATCGTCGGGCTCGCACCGGCGGCGCACGGCGCGAATCGAACGGGTCGGATGTTCACCGGGGACAGGAGCGGTGACGTGCTGTATCGGGCGATGCATGCGGTAGGGCTGGCCAGCCAACCCACCGCGACACACATCGGCGACGGGTTGACGCTCCACGGAGTTCGCATCGCGGCCCCGGTGCACTGTGCGCCGCCGCAGAACAAGCCGACTCCGGCCGAGCGTGATCGGTGCCGTCCATGGCTCGACGACGAATTGCGGTTGCTGCGTCCTCACCTGAAGTCGATCCTGGTACTCGGGGCGTTCGGGTGGCAGTCACTGCTGCCGATACTCGCTGCCAACGGCTGGGAAATACCACGGCCTGCACCGAAATTCGGCCACGGCATTCAACTCGACCTGGGCTCGATCACCGTGTTCGCCAGCTACCACGTCAGTCAGCGAAACACATTCACCGGACTGTTGACTCCGACGATGATCGAGGACGTACTCCGGAATGCGGGTCGGCATGCACGCTTGCTGTGATCGCCCTCATTCGGAACATGAACAGCAGCACTCCGGCCGGGCCTGCACCAGCGATGATCAGCAGCATGGTGCGCCAATCGGCGAGTAGAAGGACGTCGCCGCCAGGCCCGCCGAGCATGCACAGCACCACCGCGGCGAACCATCCGATCAGGGGGGACGCCACCCAGATCGACCGTTCGGCGACTTTGCGGGCGGCCAGGATCAGCGCGACGTTGGCGATGCCGCCCAGCAGCGCGCTGATGGGGAATTGCACCGAACCCAAGTAGGCCGGCAGGAAGAAGACGGACAGAATTCCGGAGAGGAAGCCGTCGAACACCAGCACTGCGACAGTCGCCCAGGACACCAGGGCGACAGTATTGGAGGCGGCCTTCGAGATCATGCGCCCAATACTGCCTTGACCCGGGTTGTTTCAGTGCACCGCATTCGAAAAATCGAGCACCGGCACTCAGGAAACCGGAGGGTAGCCCAGTGAAGTGAGCAAGTTACTCGCGCCCATGGCGATCTGACTCAGAACGTACTGGTACAGATCTGCCTGTGCGCCGAACTGCGGCTTGAGAGAATCGACGAACGCGACGATGGCGTCCTGCACTACCCAGTTGTACATGTAAGTTTCCGCCCCTGCTGTGATGAGATGAGTTCTGTTGCGAATCAGTGATGCGCAGCACAGCCTAGTACGCCGGCGAACAGGTCGGACTCCCTGCCCGTCGAATCGGCACCGAGTTCACCCCGAACCAGCACGTACTGCTCGTCGAGCAGGATCGGCTGGGCGATGTCGTTGGAGAGCGCGTACTCGCGTCCCGACGGTGCGACGGTGACCTGAGTGGCGTGTGCGCGCAGCGCATCGCGCTTGGCGTCCAGGACACCGCGGATGTCGATGCTGGTGGTGATCGCGTCCTCGGGCACGCTCGGCAGCTCGCCGTCGACGGGCATTCGCCACCCGGCCGGAATGTCGTCGATCGTCGCGAGTCCGGTCTGCAATTGGTCGTGGCCGGTGACGGTCCAGTAGAACTTGGACACCTCCCAGGGCGACCCGGCCCGCGGGTAGGACGCCGTCCCGCAGACCTCGACGGCCTCGGTCACGAGCGAGTGCACCTGCTGATGATCGGGATGTCCGTAGCCGCCCTCCGGGTCGTATCCGACGACTACCTGCGGCCGCAGTTCACGAATGACCGCGACCAGCGCTCCCAAGGCCTCGTCGCGGTCGGCGTTGACGAACGCGCGCGGCTTCCGGGCGGCAGAGGTTCCGGCCATCCCGGAATCCCGCCACCGGCCTGCTCCGCCGAGAAAACGGGGCGGGTTGCACCCCAGGGCAGCGAGCGCACGGTGCAGTTCCAGAATTCGATAGCCGCCCAGCTGATCGGCACGGTCGACGACGAGATCGGCCCAGGTATCGCCGATCACCTCACCCTCCTCGCCGAGCGAGCAGGTCAGCACCGTGACGTCGGCCCCGGCACGAACGTAATGGGCGATGGTGCCGCCGGTGGTGATGGTCTCGTCGTCCGGATGCGCATGCACCAGCAGCAATCGCTGCGGCTCCGTCATGGCCTGGTCCGTCATCGAGCTCTCTGTCACTGCCTGCCCCGTCATCGCGCGTTCGGTCACTGCATCGTCGTTCACTGCATCGTCGCTCACTGCATCTTCGGTCACTGCCTCGTCACTCTCCGAGCAGGCGCGCCAGTTGCGGCAGCGAGCCCGCCTGCACGTCGGGAGATGCGAAATACGCCGGGTACGGCCGGCTCTCGCGATCCAGCCACGCCGTTCTCAGACCCGCGCGGTGCGCGCCGTCGACGTCCCAGGGATGCACCGCCACGAGCATGGCGTCACCCGGCTCCACCCCGCACTGCTCGAGTGCATATCGATAGGAGTCGGCGTGCGGTTTCCACCGCCCGGGCGCCTCGACCGAGAGCAGCATCTCGAATCGGTTCCGTACGCCGGCCCCGTCGAGCAGATTCTGCGCCACGGACGCGGCCCCGTTACTGAGGGTGACGAGCCGAATGCCCAGTGCTGCAAGAGCGGTCACGCCCTCGACCACGTCGGAATGGACGGTCGGTTCGGCGAAACCGGCCATGATGTGGTCCACCGCATCGTCGAGGTCGCGGTTCAGCGGGGCGTCGAACAGCAAGGTACGCAGCAGACCGGACGCGACACCGGCGAAGGGCTCGGCACCGTCTGCGGCCGCCAACGCGAAACCGTCTCGGAGCACGCCTGCGAACCAGGTCGCGAACAGGTGGGGCGGAGCGCCGACGTCGCCGAATCGCGCCGGCATGGTGGACATGTCGGACAACGTCTCGTTCACGTCGAACACGATCACGGCCGGGCGCTCGATACCGGTCACGAGGGAGTTCGCATCCACTGCGCAGCGTCACCGAAGATGCCGACCTCGATCGGACCACTCAGCGAGACGCCGGTGATGCCGGGAACTGCCGCCACCACGGACGAGTCCTGCATGATCGGCAACGTCGACGCCAGCGACCACAGCTTGGGCTCGATGTCCTCGACGGCCGTCGTGGCATCGAGACCGTTCACGAGTCCACGCTCGATCGTCGGTTGAAGTTCGGGTACGCACAGTCCGGACAGATTGCGCGGAGCCTGTGCGCGGTCGCCGCTGTTTGCTGCGGGCTCGTCGACACAGCCGAATCGCGATGCCAGCACCGTCGCGGGGTCCACTCCCGCACCGTGCCAGCCGACCACCGCATCGATGGTGCCGTCGGTCAAGGCCGTCGAATACAGCTCGTCGGCGGGCAGTGGGGTCACGGTCGCATCGACCCCAGCACTCACCAGCTCATCCGCGGCCGTACCCGCCACGGCGAGCGCGATGTCGTCGTTCTCGACGGCACCGATCACGAAACGCAATGCCGTACCGGCGGAGTCGGCAAGACGGGGAACGCCCGGCACCGGAGCACTCGTCGTCGCCGGAGCGGCAGTCGGGGCACCCGCCGTCGGGGCACCGGTGGTCGGGGCACCGGTCGTCGGGGCATCGGTCGTCGGCGCGGTTGCAGTCGTCGGAGCTGCCGCGCCCGGTGTCGATGTGACCAGTGCATCGGGCGTCGGAACGAAGCCGGCGCGTTGCAGCAGATCGAGGGCTGCAGTCTTGCCGATGGGCGCGGGCGACGTCGCGGTGTAACCGGGATCGGAGGGCGAGAGAAGCTGCGCTGCGGCTCGACGATCCGTCGCGCCACCACCTGCTCCGACGACGGCCAGCAGGTTGGGATCCAGTAAGCCGAAAATACCTTGCCGCACAGCAGTATTCGACATATTGGGCGCTCGCCCGTTCACCGTCATGGACAGCACTCGGGATTGCCGGATGGTGTCGGTTCGGACGCCGGGGATCGCCGAGAGCTGAGCTCGCAGCGCCGCGTCGCCACGAACCTGGGCGATCTGAGCGTCGGCCGATCGCAGCGAATCGGCCAATTGTGCGGGGGTGCCGCCGCGCCGGATGAGGATTTGATCGGGTGCCGCGGGCTCGCCCCAGAAGCGATCGTTGCGTTCGAGCAGGATTTCGTCACGACCCTGGTCGACGGTCTTGATGTTGAACCGGGAACCGGAGACGGGCACGTTGTCGGTGAGACCACCCTGAAAACCGCCGGGCGAGTCCTTGAGTAGGTGGGAGGGCACCAGGTCGGTGAACAGTCGCTGCCAGGCCGGGTACGGAGACTCGAGAGTCACGTCGACCGTCTTGCCGCCCCCGGAGGACGCGACATCACTGATCAGCGCGTATCCGGCGGAGTCGACGACGCCGGGCTGGGTGATCATCTGCTGCCACAGATAGCGGAAGTCCTCAGCGGCGATCGGTGCGCTGTCCGACCACTGCGCCTCGTTGCGCAGCTGATAACGAATGGTGAACGGAGATTGTGAGGTGACCTCGGCCGAGATCATCAACGACAGGTCCGGCTCCCAGGTGGTCGATCCCGTGTCCGCATTCCGCACGGGCCGGAACGGGCTGGGCAGCACGAGCGAACTGACCGCAGCAGTGGCAGGAGACTGGTCTGCCAGCAAGTGAGGGTTGAATCCGATGCCGACGTCATCGATGGCGACGACCACCGGATCCCCGGTTTTCGATGGGACGGTCGTCGTGGTGACCGGTGTCTCCACGCTCTCGATCGGAGGTGGCGGATCCGCTGTGCACGCAGTGAGTACCAGAGCGATGGCAGAAACCAGAACCGCCGGCATCAGCACGTTGCGCAACGAGGATCTCCTTCGTGGTCGGCTACCGATACAGCAGAAGCGACGCCCCACGAAAGTGACACGTCGCTTCTGCTGCACGAGATGAGTCTTACAGAGCAGCCTTGTCGCGAGTCTTGCTACGCGAACGCTCGCGGGCCCGCTCGTTGGAATCGAGGTGGACCTTACGGACGCGGACGACCTCGGGGGTCACCTCGACGCACTCGTCGCCGGCACAGAACTCCATGGCCATCTCGAGGTCCAGCTTCTTCGGCTTGGCCAGGGTCTCCATGACGTCTGCGGAGGACTGACGCATGTTGGTCAGCTTCTTCTCACGAGTGACGTTGATGTCGAGGTCTTCCTGACGCGGGTTGATGCCCACGACCATGCCCTCGTAGGTGTCGGCACCCGGCTCGACGAAGAACGTGCCGCGATCGGCCAGCTGGATCATCGCGAACGGGGTGACGGTGCCGTGGCGGTCCGAGACGAGCGAACCGGTGTGGCGGGCGCGGATCTCGCCGGCCCACGGTGCGTAGCCGTGGAAGACGGCGTTGGCGATACCGGTACCGCGGGTGTCGGTGAGGAACTCCGTGCGGAAGCCGATCAGGCCACGCGAGGGAACGATGAATTCCATCCGAACCCAGCCTGCGCCGTGGTTCGTCATCTGGACCATCTTGCCCTTGCGTGCGGCCAGCAACTGAGTGACAGCACCGAGGTACTCCTCCGGTGTGTCGACCATGAGCTCCTCGAAGGGCTCGTGCAGCTTGCCGTCGACCTGCTGGGTGACCACCTGGGGCTTGCCGACGGTGAGCTCGAAGCCTTCACGACGCATCTGCTCGACAAGGATGGCGAGTGCGAGCTCGCCACGACCCTGGACCTCCCACGCATCGGGGCGACCGATGTCGAGGACCTTGAGCGAGACGTTACCGATGAGCTCCTGGTCGAGACGGCTCTTGACCATGCGCGAGGTGAGCTTGTGGCCGCTGACGCGCCCGACGAGCGGGCTCGTGTTGGTACCGATGGTGACCGAGATGGCGGGCTGGTCGACGGTGATGCGCGGGAGAGCAACCGGGTTCTCCAGATCCGCGAGCGTGTCGCCGATCATGATGTCCGGGAAGCCGGCGACGGCGACGATGTCGCCCGCCACACCGCGTTCACCGGGAACGCGCTCGACGCCGATGGTGTTCAGCAGTTCGGTGATCTTGGCCTTCTGGACGACCGGCTCGCCGTCGACCTCACGCATCCAGCTGACAGTCTGGCCCTTGGAGAGCTGGCCGTTGTGGATACGCACGAGCGCGAGGCGACCGAGGAAGGCCGACGCGTCGAGGTTGGTGACGTGAGCCTGCAGCGGCGCGTCGACGTTGCCCTTCGGTGCCGGGACGTAGCTGAGTAGAACCTCGAACAGCTCGTCGAGGTTCTCGGCGTCGGGAGCGTGTCCGTTCTCGGGCTGCACCTTCGAGGCCTTGCCCTCGCGGCCGGAGGCGTAGAGAACGGGGAGGTCGAGTGCGAGCTCGGCTGCCTCGGACGCTTCGTCGTCGAGATCGGATGCGAGGTCGAGAAGCAGGTCGTGGCTCTCCGAGACGACCTCTTCGATTCGCGCGTCGGGACGGTCGGTCTTGTTGACCACGAGGATGACCGGCAGCGACGCGGCGAGCGCCTTGCGCAGCACGAAGCGCGTCTGCGGCAGCGGGCCCTCGGATGCATCGACGAGAAGGACGACGCCGTCGACCATGGACAGGCCGCGCTCGACCTCTCCGCCGAAGTCGGCGTGGCCGGGGGTGTCGATCACGTTGATGACGGTCATGGTGCCGTCGGCGTTGCGTCGGTGAACGGCCGTGTTCTTGGCCAGAATCGTGATGCCTTTTTCTTTTTCGAGGTCACCCGAGTCCATGACGCGGTCGATCGCTTCGGCGCGTTCCTCGAACGCACCGGACTGCCGCAACATAGCGTCGACCAGGGTGGTCTTGCCATGGTCGACGTGTGCAACGATTGCTACGTTGCGAAAAGTTGTGGTGATATCGATGTTGTCTGCACTGCTTGGGGCACTCACGCGAAAAATTCTCCTGGGTCGAATGCGGGCTCTTGTTCGCTAGCGGGCTTATGTCGCTAGAGAAGCGCGCTGCACCGCGAGATTCTCGCGACTGATCGAGTTTACCCGTATACCGACGGTGCCCTGCGCCACCCTCAAGTCTGTGACCTGCGCCACCCACTAGTCTTGGTGCTCATGGGCAAGGTAAAGGCTGCAGATGTCTCGGGGATGAAGCCCAAGAAAAAATGCTGCCGCAAGAAGGTTCGGTGCATCAAATGCCCCGTCGTCATCATGCGAATGAAGAAGCTCGAGTCTGCGGGCGCAACCAAAAAAGATCTCAAGAAGGGCCTGAAGACCGCTCGGGCGAAGTGAGCAGGATGTCCAGCAGCTCGGGCAACCAGAGTCGGTCGGCATCGACCAGATCCATCGACGGCAGCGTCTCTGCGTTCACCCATCGGAGAGCCGAATGTTCCAGTGCGGCAGGGGTTCCCGACACCAGCGTTGCTCGGTAGGTGCGGAGCACCAGCCCGCCGGGGAGATCGACGTCGCCGCTCAGCGCCGCACCGATGACGCACTCGACTCCCAATTCCTCGCGAAGCTCGCGCTCGAGCGCTGCGTCCTCGGACTCCCCCGGCTCCACCTTGCCGCCGGGCAGTTCCCAGCGGCCGGCCAATTCCGGCGGACGGGTTCGCTGCGCGAGCAGCAGACGACCGCCGTCGATCAACGCGGCTGCGACAACCACAGCGGTGGGGGTACCGGACATGCCACCATCTTTCTATGACCGAACTGCTGACCGATCGCGACATCGAGGCCGCCCAGCTCGCCGACTGGACGGTGAGAGAGAAAACACTCACGCGAACCGTCGAACTGGCGTCTTTCCGAGCAGCGATCGAGGCGGTGAACCGGGTGGCCGAGGCCGCGGAAGAAGCGGACCATCATCCCGACATCGACATCCGATGGCGGACGCTCACGTTCACGCTCTCGACGCACTCTGCCGGTGGACTCACGCAGAAGGATGTGGATCTGGCGCGTCGGATCGATGCCCTGGTTTCGAACTGACACGCCCCGCGTAGACGACCCAGCCGAGGAACAGGGCAGAGCCGATCACGTCGACGGCACCGGCCCAGGCCTCCAGCCCAGGACGAGGGATCGTCCAGATCGATTCCTGGAAGAAGCTCAGCAGCCACGGGACACCTACCGTGACCGTCACCAGCCAGTATCCCGCGACGACCTTTGCGCCGGCGACGTCGCGCAGGGGGCCGTGCACCAGCCAGATCACCATGGGAATCACCCAGATCCAGTGGTGTGACCACGAGATAGGTGAAATCAACAGCCCGAGCAGCTGGACGATCACCAGTGTTCCCAAGTGGTCGCGGCGGTCGAGAGCGCGCCATGCCAGCACCGCGAGAATCACAGCGATCACAGCTGCGACGATCCACAGCGGCCCTTGGCCGACGTCCTCGCCCGCGATCCGGCTCATCGCCCCGCGAAGAGACTGATTCCACACCGAGCCGACGGGGCCGATGCGGTCCGCGTCGCCGAGCAACGTGGTGAAGTAGGTGGCTGCCTGATGCCCCAGCGCTGCGTAACTGATCGCGACCGTCAGCGCGAATGCCAACGCCGAGAAGGCCGCGGCCTTCCACCTGCGCGTCGCCAGGAAGTACAGGCCGGTGATGGCCGGGGTCAGCTTGATTCCCGCAGCGAAGCCGACGAGTCCCCCGGCGATCCACCATCGCGAGCTACGCACCGCGAGGAGCGCCAACAGCACCAGGAAGACATTGACCTGGCCGTAGTCGAGGGTCGTTCGTACGGGTTCGGACCACAGGCCCAGCGCGGTCCACAGCATCGCGATGCGTACCCAGCGTGGTTCGGCGGCGCGCTCGTCGCCCAGAACCATCGACAGCGCCAGCCGCACCACCGCGAACAACGCCGCCATGGTGGCGGCCTGCCAGGCGATGCCGACCACGGTGAAGGGCAGGTAGTGCAGGGGGAAGAACACCAGCGCCGCGAACGGTGGGTACGTGAACGGAAGCGGGAAGTCGGGGGTCTGTATCGAATACGTGTAGTCGTACAGATTGTCGCCCAACAGCGCTGCGGAGCCTTCGACATACACGTGCAGATCGACGAGGTTCATGCCGTTCGGCGTGAGGAAGGCCCAGGCGAACCGACTGATCACCGATATCGCCAAGAGAACGGGGGCCAGCCGAACGAGTCGGTTCACTGTGCGTGCGGTTCCGTTCGGTATCGGTGCGGTATATCGAGGACGAAGCTTATAGGTCGTCACAGTCCTTCCCCAATCACCTGGGCAGGTGAGTAACATTTGCATCACCTTTAACACTGACCACTCCAGTAACAGGTTATTGTTTGGCCCTGCGGAGAATTCGCAGTGTGGACCACTTAGACTTCCCTGGCACAGTTCCGACGGGGAGGGTTCGACGTCAACGGCTGTACATCGGGGATCGCGCTACATAGAGTGACCCCTCGGGCACCGGCTGTCGCCGGGGCCCGCGTCATGATCAGAATGGGGAATATCACCGTGCTTCGTACCCGCGGAACGCGTCGCGTCGTTACGGCATTTGCTGTTGCAGCTGCCGCCGCACTCGTCGTACCTACCAGCGCATCCGCGCAGCCACTGGTGCCCATGGCGCCCGCCGATCTGCCCGCCGCACCGGCAGATCCCGCCGCCTTGATCGCTCAGTTCCTCCCCGCACCCGGCGAGCCGATGCCCAATCTCAGCGACGTCGAGGCACTCGCATCGTTCGCTCCCGCCATCGTCGGCGCAGCCGCAGGCCCGGCCGACGTCGGAGCCGCTCCGGCTGCAGACCTGCTGACCCAGGCTCGGGCCCTGCTCGCCACGGCGCAGCTGCCCGAGCAGGTCAAATCCCTGCTCGAGTCCGTCATCACCTTCCTGGACGGATCAGGCGGAGGCGGTCCCGAACTGCCGGCCAACGGACCCGTCATCGCTCAGTTCCTCTACCCGACACTGGGTAAGGGATGCATCTCCGATACCGCAGACTCCGTCGGTACTGCGCTCGCCGTACCGGGCCCGGCCACGTTGCCTCCTCCCGGACCGGCTGCGGGCCAGGCAGGTTTCGTGTTCACCGCACTCGGCACCGCCCCCATCGCCGCCGTGCAGCCGGCTCCGCTCACCGTCACCTGGCTCAACATCGACAACCGTCGTTCGGGAACACAAGACCTGACCGGCGCGGCGAAGATCAACGTCGACGGGCCGGCAACGCTGTCCGCCATCGCCGACACCGGCCCCGGACGCGTGCTGTCGGTCGTCTCCGGCTCGATCACCACGCAGTCGAAGGAAGATCCCGCGGCCGCTCCCCGCAGCTGCACCTTCCTGCCCACCATCGGAACGGTCTACGTTCCGTAGTCGCCACAACACGACGTATTTCGCCCCCGGCCGTACATCAGCCGGGGGCGAAATACTTTTCGAAGGTCGATCAGAGAAGTCGAATTACCGATAGCGGAAACCGAACCTGCGAATTCCAGTGGTTTGTCGGTGAATTACATCGATGGAATTCAGACCACGTCGGCGGTTGATTTGGACCACTGCCCGTAATCGGCTTCGAGAATGTTGTTGATGTCCACTTTCACTCCGCCGACAGAATCCTTGTCGATGCGGATTTGATGAATATGCGCCGCCGGGTGAACGAACCCCTTGGGGCTCCCCCAATTGTGCTGCCAATACCACTGGCCCAGGCCCGCGACCGAGGCCAATTCGATGGTGGGCGAATTGGCGTAGATGCCGGTGTTCTCGGCTCCGATCACCGACTGCCAACCCAGGATGTACGGCGCGATCAGGGTGGCGAACTCGACAGCCGTGGGATTGTCGTCGATCGACACGTAGATCGGGCGGTCAGCGGGACCCCCAGCAGCCGTGTGCAGTTCGAGGCCGCGCGCGGCATGCTTCACGCCCGCTGCATATCCCCCGCGCCAATCCGACGTCTTCCCTTTGCCGAACTGGTAGTTCGAGACCACCTCGAGTCCGGCGGAGGTGAGCGAGTCGGCCTCGGACTTACGCATCGGCTTGCCGATCATCCAGTTCGCGTCGGGTCGACGGTCGGAGACGTACCGCACCGCCCCGCGGTGACCGGCCTGCTTGATCGCCGAGGCCGACGGCACCCCGCCCGAATAGTCGACGAGGGTCCCCAAGCCGGCGTCGGCATGCGCAGTCGCCGTTCCCAGG
The DNA here is from genome assembly GCF_054960675.1 of Rhodococcus sp. PSi06. NCBI lineage: Bacteria > Bacillati > Actinomycetota > Actinomycetes > Mycobacteriales > Nocardiaceae > Rhodococcus > Rhodococcus sp. PSi06. The sequence goes on along the minus strand of NZ_JBHNYO010000010.1, from coordinate 66,289 downwards.
GCAACGAGCCCGACGGCAGCAGCGGACCCGGCAGCGGCGTACTTGAACAGTTCACGTCGCGAAACCTGCACAGAAATCTCCAGTGTTCGTTCGATTGCCGCGGCGCGCCTACTCGTAGAACTGCACTACCACTGCTAACTTGTGATCTTTTGTCGTATCCCACCACAATCCCATCGGTACCGCCAGCCCCACTGCTCACACAAGCCACCCGTCCCCCTGGAGCCACTCGGGCATCGCGGGCGCAGTTTCGAATAGGGTGGGTGGAACGATGCACGGCCGAACGCGAAGGAGTGGATGGGCATGGGCGTAACTCTTGCCAAAGGTGGAAATGTCTCACTGACCAAGGAGGCACCGAATCTGACCGCTGTCTCCATCGGGTTGGGCTGGGACGTCCGCGCCACCACCGGCGGCGACTTCGATCTCGATGCCAGCGCCATCGGTCTCGGCACCACCAAGAAGGCGCTGAGCGACCTCTACTTCGTCTTCTACAACAACTTGCGCTCCCCCGACGGTGCCATCGAGCACACCGGCGACAACCGGACCGGAGAAGGTGAGGGCGACGACGAAAGCATCGACGTGGATCTGGTGGCACTAGCGCCCGAGGTGGACTCCATCGTCTTTCCCGTCTCCATTCACAACGCAGACGCTCTGGGGCAGAACTTCGGTCAGGTCGTCAACGCCTTCATCCGTGTGGTCGACAAGTCCGACGGGCGCGAACTCGCTCGCTTCGACCTCAGCGAGGATGCCTCCACCGAAACTGCCATGGTGTTCGGTGAGCTGTACCGCCGCGGTGCCGAATGGAAGTTCCGCGCCATCGGCCAGGGGTACGCGTCGGGACTGGAAGGAATCGTTCGAGACTTCGGCATCGATGTGGGCTGACGTATTCATGAGCTGCACCGTCTCGATTGAACAACGGATTGCGGCAGAACTTGTGACGTCGAGATGATGTGTGGTGATATCAGCGCAACCGCAACATAAGCCACATCAGTCACAGGAGTCACACATGTCTCGACGCCTCAGCCGTCTGGCGGGCGCGCTCGCGCTCTCCTGCGCGGCATTGCTCGCAGTGCCCGCTACCGCGGCAGCAGAGCCCGCACCGGCAGATCCGCTGGCCCAGGCAATCGCCGCATTGCAAGGCCAAGGCGGCGCTTCGCTCGCCGCAGCGAATGCAATCGCGGACTCGCGCACCCCGGTCGCCGAGGACGCGACCGCCGATCCGTTCGCCGCGCTGAACGCAGCCAACAAGGCGCTGACCGACTTCGGCATCACCCCGTTCTTCTACCCGACTGCGGCCATCAACTGCGCAGCAACGGGAGCCTCGCCCCTCGGCATCGTCCCGGGTGTCGCGGGCGGAGCAGCGGGCCCGTGGCCGCAACTGAAGGCACCCATTCCGCTGCCGATTCCTGATCTCAACGCCGTCGACAAGGGCGAGACAATGTTCGCGTTCGTCCCGGCAGGCATCGTCAACGATTCGGCCGACAAGACCGGAATGCAGGTCGCCTGGTTCAACGTCAACACACTGAAGGGCGGCTTCGCGGACTTCGGTGGGCTGGTCACCACTCTCGCGGACTCGATCCTCGCCAATTCCGGCATCCCGGCTCAGTTCACAGATATTGCCCGGCCCTTCGTGGTCGACGCACTCAATGCGCTGCCCGCTGCCGGGGCCCGCGCCGTACCCGTCGAAACAGGATCGGGAACCGTCCTGGCCGCGGTGTTCGGCACGGTGAACCACAAGGCTCTCGACGGTAGCGACAAGAGCTGCTTCTTCTTCCCCACCGTCGGTCTGATCGACGTCGCCTGACCCCTCGAACCCGACAGGCCCTGCAGCGCGTGCGTTGCAGGGCCTGTCGTCGTTCACCCGCCGTCGATTCGGCCCAGACGCCCCAGCACTGCCTGCATCTCGCTGCGCTCGGAACGCGCAGCCCAGGGACGCTGCCGATTCCTGCCCCGCATCTGCATGACGGCCCCTGTCAGCAGGTCACCGTTGGGGGCGAAGCGCACTCGAACCATCTCGTCGAGTGATCGCCCCAACACGAAGTTCTCGACACCACCGCAGAAGCCGTGCGGAAACAGCGGCGCATCGGGTTCGTTGTACTTGCCGCCGACGAACACCGGTCGGTTGGTGCGGAAGTCACGGCATTGCGCGATGAACCCGTGGAAGGCGCGGCCGCGCTCACGCCCGTAGTAGGCGATACCCACTCGCCCGGCCCCGGTCGCGGTGATCGCGCCGTAGCGGGCATCACGCACTCCGGGCGCGGAGACGACGACGGGCCTCGACCAGGTCACCGCTCCGTCGGACGACCAGGCAGCATGAAGTACACCGTCCCGGTCCGGCCACACCACGTACAGGTTTCCGTCGTCGTCGACGGCTGTCGACTCCGGCAGCCGATAGCGCGAACCGAGCAACTGAAAATGCAGCGGATTGTGGTACCTCGCCAACGCCGACCCCGGGACCATCCGGACGTCCCAGGTCATACCCTCGTCTCGACTGACTGCCACGGCGAACCGTCGACCGTACCGACCGCCGATGTACACCGTCCCGTCGGGACCGACGACGCCCGTGCCGAAGGTGATGTACTCGCGACTGGGTAATCCAGGGATGTTCTTCGGATCGATGTCGAAGCCGCCGGCCACCTCCCACTTGACTCCTCCGTCGTAGGACCGCCAGATCACCTGCCGGGTGACGTTGATCAGCGGTCGAACACGCACCGAGAACGGTGTCGGAGCCGAGAGGTACGTGACTCGGCCACCGCTCGAAATGCTGGGTCCAGCAAATGTTTTCGCGTCCGTCCTGGCTTTGGACGCCACCTTCCGGATACGCCAGGTTTCACCTCGGTCGTCGCTGACTCCGAGAGTGAATCCGGACCGAAACAGGTGCGGTGGAATCGGGTCGAATCGACCGGTGTGCAGAAACAGTCGTTCCTCGACATCGTCGAAGTACAGGTACGGACGATGTCCGGAGTTCTGCATTCCCTCCGGAACCGATGCACGCCAGGATCTTCCGGAGTCGGACGACAGCAACACACCGACACCGTCGACGGTGAAGGCAGGAGCGAGAAACACGGTGTTGTCCGACGCCACCCCGAGGGTGCAAGCCGACGAGCCGTATTCGGTGTAGGAGACGTCGGTGACGTAGTCGGCCGAGGCGGCAGCAGTGGTCGATGAACGCAGGCCCGCCCGATACCCCGAGGCAACTCTGGGCGTCACGACACCGTCCGCGCGGTCTCGCGGCGTCGAATGCAGAGGGCGTGGCGATGCATTGATCCAGGTTATCGCCCATCCTGCGAGGAATCGCCGAGGCAATCGAAGAAGTCCTCGGCCGGTACTGGTGAGAATTCACAGAACCGAACCGGTCAGTCCGTGGACTGCCTCGCGCCGCCTCGCCGCTTAGGCTTCACCCTGTGCCCCGCGATCGTCCCGACAGCACTGACCCCGAGTCGACGCACCTGCACCCGGCCGACGCGCGGGCGTACTGGATGGCGTCGAAGATCCCCAGCGACCAATTCCTGCTGTACTGCTTCGACACCGGACCCGAGGAGATCGTTGCCGAAATAGAACGACTGCTCGAACGCAGCGCTCGTATCGACGTGCTGCGCCGGCACATCACGGAGGCACCTCTGCGCGTCGCCTATCCCCGGTGGACCGACGGGCATCCGGGCACCGACGCGGTCACCGTTCACCCGGCATCGCGAACGTGGGCGGAGTGCCTCGATGCGATTTCGCACTCCTTCGGCGCTCAGGTCGACCCCCGCGAATCCGTGTGGCGTCTGCACCTGCATCCGAAGGTAACCGGTGCGCCGGGTGGATCGGGACCGACTACCGTTGCCGTGCTTCAACTCTCACACGCAGCGGCCGACGGGGCGTTGGCATCGAAGACAGCCCGCGATCTGCTCGGCACACATTCGCTCTCACCCCGGTACCTGCCGCGGTCCACCTGGACGGAGCCGGCGGCTACGGTGCGCGCTGTCGCAACTCTTCCGCTACGCATCGCGCTCATGGTTCGCGGCGGCCTACGCGCTCGGCGCGACGCGCTGAACCTCGAGCGAGCGACCGACTCGGGTTCGATCCCGCCGCCCGCTCGGTCGCGGGCTCTGACGCCCCTCGACGTGCCGCCCACCGGCCGGACGTCGCTTCGCACGATCGTTCTCCCGAAAGCGTATGTGCGCGCCGAGGGCATCACCGTCACCACCTTCGTGCTCACCGCTATCTCGATTGCGCTGCAAAATTTCCTCGATACTTCGGCCGACCTGGGCGCAGAGGTGACCCTCGCCCGCCCCGAACGTGGTGGCGCCCGTAACCATTTCGGCAACGTCGGAGTCGGACTGTTTTCGTCGGAACCGAACATCCGCATGCGCATGCTGCTCATCTCGGAGGATCTGGCCGCACGCAGAGTGCGCGCGAGTCATCCGCTGGCCGAAGCTGCCCGCGCATCGCAGGACGACGTCGAAGTACACGTACCGGCGTTCCTGGCGCAATGGGGAGTCGCCCAGTTCGATCCGGCCGCGACGCCCCCGACGGTCACCGGCAACACCGTCGTGTCCAGCGTCTCGCGTGGTGCCGCAGACCTCACTCTCTGCGGAGGTTCGGTACGGTTCACCGCGGGCTTCCCCGCCCTCTCCCCCGCGATGAGCGTGACCCATGGCGTGCACGGCATCGGCGACACCGTCACCATCGGGATCACATCCAACAGCGCGGCCGTGCCCGATCCGGACCACTACGAGGCGCTCCTACGCAGCGCCCTCGAACAGGTACGCGCTGCCTTGACCTGATCGGGACCCGACTGCCAGACAGTTCTCAGCGTTTGTCGGGTATCGGGCTCAGGTTCACCGGCCAGACTCGAGGCCATGAACAAGGATCAGGTCACCGTCCTCGCCGTCGGGGGTACCGGGGAATCGCATCCATCCGACCATCGGACGCGCGTCACCGGATTGCTGTCCTGCGTCGTCCACGAACTCGACGACCGCTTCGTCGGTCGGTGGGTCGGCTACCCGGCGTCGTACGGTCCTGTTTCACTCGGCGGACTGTGTTTTCGACACAGTGCCGACATCGGCGTTCGACGCCTCCGCCGGGCCATCGACAGCACCACCGGGCCGATCGCACTGATCGGGTATTCGCAAGGGGCCACCGTGGTGCGCGAAGTGCTCGGACTCGTCGCCGACGGGACGATCGACGGCACCCGCATCGTCGCGGCCGGCTTGCTGTCCGATCCCCAGCAACCGGCCGGAGCGGTGAACGGGTGCAGTGGGCGCGGCGTCGCAGGCGCGGGTCCGGCGCTGCCCGCATCGCTTCCGGTTCGGTGGATCGGTCTCGAGACCGACATGATCTGTAACGCCAGCGACGACAGCCTGATTCGCGACATCGCCGACCTGACTCGATGGATGTCCTTTCGCACACCGAGAATCTGGATCCGCGAACTGTGGACGTTACTGCGCAGCAACAGTTTCCAGAATGCGACCCGAACTCGACTCCGACCCTCGCAGTGGCCGAAGGATGTTCGACGCCTCCGCACCGCGGCCACCGAGGTGGCCGGCTATCTGCCGCAGTCGATGCGCTGGCACCGATTCGAGTGGGCCAACCCCGGCGGCGGTCGCCACATTGCCTACGCGCGCGAACCGTACGAGGGCGAGCTCACCGGATGCCAAGCACTCGCGCGGTGGCTGGGCGAGCAGGAGGATCTGCGGCAAAACGCCGGCGGGAGGGCTTTTCCGACGGAACGGGTGGCCTAGAGAAGTTCAGCTGCGCTTGCACAGGCAGAAGATGTGCCCCACCGGGTCACGGAACACCCAGAACGAGGACTGCGTGTGGTCGATGAGTTCGGCACCCGCGTCGACGACAAAATCTCTGGATCGCTCCATGTCGTCCACTACGAGGTCGAGGTGAATCTTGATGCCCTCGCTCGGCCACGCGATCGGGGTGAAGTCCGGTGCCTGCTGAAACGCCAATCGCAGTTCACCGGGTCCGTGAATCACCACCCAGTCGCCGTCGTCGTCCACCGAACCCCAGCCGAGAATGGTGCTGTAGAAGCGAGCCAACTCAGCGGGTTCCGGGCAGTCCAGCACCGTGTAATCGACGGTGATTCTCGGGGTCGTCATGGCGATCAGAGTAACGGCAGGCCTGCAAGTACAATTGACAACCATGCCAGTCGGTTTTGTATCTGTCGTAATACCGTGCTATAACGGGCTACCTGATCTCGATGTTCAATTGTCTGCACTTGCGGCACAGGACTACGAAGGCGGTTTCGAGGTAATTCTCAGCGACAACGGTTCGACCGACGGACTTCGCGAACACGTTGCACAGCTAGACTCGCCGCTGGACATCCGTTGGATCGACAGTTCCGACGTCCGGGGCACCCCGCATGCGAGAAACGCCGGGATCGACGCAGCGCGGGGCGATTTTCTGGCCTTCACCGATCAGGACGATGCCGTGTATCCCAATTGGCTCACCGCCCTGACCCGAGCCGCAGAGAAGTACGACGCCGTCGGCGGTCCGATCGAAGTACGGACGCTCAACTCGCCACAAGTTGCATCCTGGCGAGTGGTTCCCGCACCTGATGAGCGGTTCGAGACGACGTACCTTCCCTACGCGCACGGTAACAATTTCGGGATGTGGGCACGCGTCGTCAAGCACGTGGGCAAGTTCGACGAGAGCTTTCTCGGTGGCGGCGAGGACGCAGACATCTCATGGCGGATTCAGGAGGCGGGCCTTTCCCTCGGCCACGCGCCCGACGCGCTCGTTGGATACCGCCTGAGGACAACGGTTCGCGCCGCGTTCCGTCAGGGCGTCGGCTACGGGCGCTCCGGCTGGGAGGTCACGCACAAGCACGAGCAGCACGGAGCCCAACAGCCTCGCATCCGCGAGGTCGCACTGTTCGCTTACGGGGTGATGCTGCACAGTCCATGGCTACCGAAATGCCTGTCACCGCTCCCCGAAGGCATGTGGGCGATGAGCATGGGAAGTCTGTACGGCTCGTTGTCGGCGAGGCTGCGTTACGCCCTGACGAATCTTCGACTCAGCCGCCGATAGCAGGGGCAATTGTCTCGAACCACGCCTCGTGCAGGTGCTGCTCCCAGTGGTTCCACCAGTGCACACCGGTTCCGGTGATCTTGACGTTGGGTCGACCGCCTGCGGCCTGCAGCAATGGAACGAATGCACGGCTGCTCATACCGGCGGCCGTTTCGAGCGGCACCATCTGCGCGAACTTGACGGGGTCGAAGCGGCTGCTGGCCGGGTTGAACACCGGATCGGTGGCCGGTGAGCCGCTTCCCGAGGACACGAAGACTGCCGTGTTGCGCAACGCGCCGACGTTCAGGGACGGATCGTTGCGGATCCAGTCCGCGGACGGCCAGGCACCCCACATGTTGCGAGCGTTGCCGCCCATCTCACCGACGGCCACCGAGATGCCCTGCGCGAATCCGGGGCTGCTCGCGGTCGGGTAGCCGCTGAACGACGCGACTGCCTTGAAGAAGTCGGGACGATGCGCGGCCAGGTTGAGCGCGGAGGTGCCGCTCATCGACAGTCCCGCGACGGCGTTGTTGACGTTGTCGCTGCCGAAGCGATCGGCCATGAACGGAGGAAGTTCCTGAGTGAGGAAGGTTTCCCACTTCACCCGGCCGAGCTTGGGGTCGTCGCGCTGCCAGTCGGAGTAGAACGTGCCGCCGCCGCCGAACGGAATGACCACGTTGACGTGCTTGTCGGCGAAGAACTGCTCGACGTCGGTTTCGATGAGCCAACCACTGTTGTCCTCGGGCGCACGCAGCCCGTCGAGGAGATACAGCGTGGGGGCAGGTCCGCCGCCGGCAGCGGTGAGCACCTTGATCGGGATGTTCTTGTCCATCGACGGCGAGTACACGTAGACGAGCTCGGAATCGGCCTTCGCCACACCGGTCCCCATCAGCACCGTGGCCATCGTGGCGACCAACACCGCCACTACAGCGAGCACCAGACTTCGTATCCGAGCATGCAGCATCGAGATTGTCCCCTTGTTCGTATCCAGCCCCACCGTCACGGGGAGGGTAACAGCTCGGTCACGATGATGCTTCTTTTACCGCGCAGGGCTGTCGACGACCCACCACGCCGCGTACGGCGGCAGCCACACCGATCCCGCATCGTCGACGGTCAGGTCGTGCTGCGAGAGCACCTCGGTCGGGGCCGGGATGCCCAGCTCGATCAACTGCGCATGAGGGAAGGGTCGATGGTCGGCCGTGACGTTGTAGAGGCCGACCAGGGTGCCGCTCGGATGACGCCTGCGCACGACGAGCAGACCGTCGTCCGATTCGGTCTGTACGTCCACCGGCGCCTCGGCGTGCAACATCGGTAGACCGCCGCGGACCTTCGCTATGCGCGCAATACCGTCGAACACCCGCTGCGCGTCGGTGCCGTCCAGGAACCGTCCGGCGCGGTCGGCATCGGTCACCCGGGGGCGGTGTACCCAACGATTGTCCTCGGCGTGAGCGGGTTCGTCGGCCCAGGTCGGGTCGCCCGGAGAGCCGAGCTCGTCGCCACTCCATACAACGGGGATTCCGCCCCAACCGGCAATGATGGCGTGGGCCAGGAAGATTCGGCCGAATGCACCGTCGGCGTCGAGGCGGGACGGACCGAGACCGGTGAGCGCCGCTGCAGTTCCGCTGATTCGACGATCGCCGGTGTCCGGATTGTGTTGAAAGACCAGGCCTTCGGCCCAGGAGCCGTCGAATTCCCCGGAGTACCAGTCGGCCAGAAAGTGGCGATGGCCTGCGCCGGAAAGTCCGAGTGACGCCGCGTCGCCGTCGTCGATGGCCCAGCCGATGTCGTCGTGACACCGAACGTAGGTGACCCAGGTGCCGCTCGGTGGGGTGGGCGGCAGCGATGACAGTGCATGGCGCGCCAAAGCCGTACTGCCCGTGGCCAACATCGACCAGACCTGCACCATCAGCGAGTTGTGGTACGCGATGTCCGATACTCGGCCGGTGTGCCGACCTTGCCCCAGGTAGGGCAGCAGGTCACGGGGTCCGACGATCGCCTCGGCCTTGAACAGGGTCGCCGGCGCAGCCAGCCGTGCGGTGGCGCGCAGGGCCTGAGTGACGGCGTGGACTTCGGGTTGATTCTGACAGTTGGTGCCGAGCCGCTTCCATAGGAATGCGATGGCGTCGAGGCGCAGCACCTCTACTCCCAAATTCGCAAGATGCAGCACGACGCTGGCGAACTCGTGCAGCACAGCCGGATTGGCCCAGTTCAGATCCCACTGCCATTCGTTGAACGTCGTCCACACCCATTCGCCGAGTTCGTCGTCGAACGTGAAGCTGCCCGGAGCGAAGTCCGGGAAAACCTCGGGGAGGGTGCGCTCGTACGAATCCGGAGTGGTGCGATCGGGATAGATCAGGAAGTAGTCACGGTACTTCGCATCACCGGCACGGGCCTTGTTCGCCCACTCGTGTTCACGGGCAACGTGATTGAGTACCAGATCGACCACCAGGCTGATTCCGCGTCCGCGCAGGGTGTGGGCGAGAGCGCGCAGATCCTCGTTGGTGCCCAGGTCTTCTCGAACCGCGCGGTAGTCCATCACTGCGTATCCACCGTCGTTGTCACCGGGCCTGGGTTGCAACAACGGCATCAGATGGAGGTAGGTCACACCGAGATCGGTGAGATGGTCCAGCCGCTCGCCCACTCCGCGCAACGTCTGCCCGTACCGGTCGACGTAACAGGCGTAACCGAACATGTCCGGCTGCTGAAACCAATCCGGTTCGAGCAGTCGACGCTGATCGAGCCGGTGCAGATCCTCGGAACGGGCGGCGTAGGCATGGGCGGCGATGTCCACCAGGCCGGACGCTACTGCGTCGGGATCGGGGTAGACGGCGGTGACCGCGTCGTGCAGATCGGGAAACCACTGCTCGAGACGCAACTCGAAGGTCTCGCGTCGATGATCGGGCAGGTCGGCGAGGATGTCGCGGGTGACGTCGGAGACCGTGATGTGCGCCATGGACTCATCATGGCATCGACCGGTCGGCGTCGACGCGCATACATACCGACTCCACGGGGTACTGGCGGAGCATGTCATTGCTGAGCCGCACGGTGGACACGATTCTCGACAGAGCAATCGTTCCCGGATACTCCCGAATCGGGTCCACGGTGCGTCGCCGGTTCTGGGCCGCCGATCCGACGCCGTTCGCCTCCCCCATCGACATGGTCGTCACCGGCGCGTCGTCCGGCCTTGGGGCCGCTACCGCGAAGGAACTGGCGCGACTCGGGGCACGGGTACACCTGGTCGGCAGGTCGGCCGAGCGGCTCGAGTCCGCCGCCGCAGCCATCCGAACAGAGGTGCCCGACGCCTCGCTGGTGGTGCGTGAATGCGACATCAGTGATCTCGATTCCGTGGCGGCCCTGGTCGAGACGCTGGCGTCGGAGCTCACGTCGGTACACGCTCTGGTGCACTGCGCAGGCGTGATGCCGGACGCGCGGCAACTCTCTGCGCAGGGACATGAATCCGCTTTCGCCACTCACGTCCTCGGACCGGTCGCATTGACGGTGGGGCTACGAGAGCTGTTCGACGCCGGATCGCGAGTCGTCTTCGTCTCCAGCGGGGGCATGTACGCGGTGCCGCTGCAGAACTCCGACTTCGAGTACGAGAACGGCAAGTACTCCGGAATGACTGCGTACGCGCGGACGAAGCGAATGCAGGTAGTGGTGGCCGAGCAACTGGCCGAACGCTTTTCGCTCGAAGACGATCCGGTGGTGCACAGCATGCACCCGGGCTGGGCGGCCACTCCGGGCGTCACGGGTTCGATGCCGCTGTTCGGTTCGGTGATGAAGCCGATTCTGCGCAGCGCCGACGACGGGGCCGACACCATCGTCTGGCTCGTGGCCGGCGATCCCGCATTGACCAGCACCGGCACGTTCTGGCACGACCGGGCACCGAGGCCGACTCACTACCCTTCCTGGCGTGGCGATTCCCCGCGGGTACGAGATGCGTTGTGGGCGAGTGTGGTCGACGCGACGGGCGTCCAGTTCTGAGGTGCCTCTAGGGCTGGACCGCCCGCCGCTTTCGCCCGATGATCGTGTTCCGCACGAGCATCAGCAGGGTCAGACTGATCCCCCAGCCGAGCATGCACAGAACCACCCCAACCCCCGATTGTCCGGTGACATCGGTGCTTGCCGAGATACAGAACGCAGCCGAGAAGCCGGCCGTGGTTCCCAGCGCAGCAACGTGTCCGCCGGACTGCGCCCACCGCGACAGGTGCGCTGCCAGCAGGCACAGCAACACCACCGTCGCCCCGCACGCGGCCACCTGCCAGGACGGGAACGCGTTCGGTGCCGGAAGTCCGGGTCCACGGAACTCGCCCCGTTCGTCGGCAGACCAGCTCAACCAGCCCCCACACGACACGAAACCCGCTACCAGAGCGATTGTTCCGGTAGCCCACAACCCCAGCGGGCCGGCTCCCGGGTTATCCCGCTTCTTCGCGAATCGAGCCCAGAGAAGAAGCGCCCACAACATCGACGGCACGCCGACGAAAACGAAGACTATCCACAGAAACTGGGACCACGAGAAGTCGACTGCCATATTTCGACGCTATCCGACGAAGTCGCCGCGATCACAGTCCCATCAGATCGGCCGAACGCCTCAATCGCATGAGCACTTGGAGATCGAGGGCGTCGTCCGGGTCGCGCCACGCGGTGCCGATCAGCCGGTCGATTGCCTCGAGTCGCTGATAGAGAGTGTTGACGTGCACACCCAGGCTCGACGCGGTGGCCGAATGATGGCGGCCGGTGGCCAGGTACATCGACAACGTCTCCATCAGCGGGACGCCCCGCTTGGTCTGCTCGGCAAGCAACGGACCGAGCGTGTCCTGCGTGAGTTCCTCCAAATGTTCACGCGCCAAGTGGCTGAGCAGAATTCGATAGATTCCCAGCCCTCGCGCCGAGGACACTTCTCCATCTCTGCCGAGAGTCGTCAGCACGTCGACGGTCTGTTGCGCCTCCCGAAATGCAGTTGCCAGCGCGTCGGCACCGCGCGCGGGTTCCGAAATTCCTACCGTCGCGCGGGTGGAAATCAGGCGACGAACATCGGCGGATTCTCGCGCGGGAACGACCAGCAAAATCCTCGATCCCTGCTCTGCCACTACCGATCCTGGTGGTAGCGAGATCGCCTCGAACGTAGCTCGGGCCACGTCTCCCTGCGCAACCGCGACGCAGTACGTCACGTCGGGTGCCAGTCCGGCGCGGTGGAACTGTTTGCGTTCGTTGTCGGGGTCAGAGGTGGGATGAAGCAGCAGATCCACCAGAAAGGCATCCTGTGCGCGGCGTGCAGATTCCGCTGCCGCGCGCTCTTCGGCCAGCGACAAGGCAATGGCCGGTGCCGCCCGATCGAGAAGCAACCGAATCTGACGGTCCTCGGGTCCGACGGAGATCAGCACTCCCAGAAACCGATTCGCTGCCACCACCCGCCGAGCAGTCATCGCGTCGTCGACGGCGGTTTCCGTGCCGGCCCTGCAGCGTTCGACGAGCGCGTCGACCGTTGCTGCCGTGTCCTCCAACGCAGCCGGTACGGACGCGGCGTCGGCCACGAAGTGCGCCAGGCGCGCCGTGGCTGCAGCCACCTCTCGGACCAGACTTCGCACACCACCTCCGCGAAGCACTACCTGAGTCAACGTCCGGTCCCATTGCAGGGTTTGTTCCAGTTCCGCTGTGCGAAGGGATAGCTCGGCGTTGAGCTTCTCAAGCCTGTCGATTGCCCGCACGTTCTCGATGGCAATGGCCGCGTGTGCGGCCAATGCCGACAGCAGAGCGATCTCACTGTCTGCGAAATCCCGCTCCTGCCGCTTGCACGCGAACAATGCGCCGATCACGCGCTCGCCCACCCGCAGCGGCACACCCAGCAATCCGCGCATGTTCTCCGACTGCGCGGCACTGTCGGCGCCGGTGATGTGCCGAAAGGCCGGTTCGCTCTGGTAGTCCGGAGTCCACGAGGGCGAGGCTCCGCGCACGATGAGTCCGACGAGGCCCTCGTCCTGCGCGAGTCGGATGCCCACGAGCTTCGGCGTCAGCGCCCCACTGGTGACCTCGATGACGAATTCCTCGCCGTACACCGAGCCCATGTAGGCCAGGTCCACCCCCAGAAGGCGGCGGGCCTGGTCCACCACTTCCTGCAGCAGAATTCGATTGTCCCGAACCGTAGGGAGTCGCGCCGCGATGTCGTTGAGTGCCGACAGCTCGTTGCTTCTCTGCTTGCGCTGATCGAGCAGGGTGCGAAGCCGCAGCGCCGCATGAGCCTCGGCACCGGGATGTGCTCGACGGTGCGCTTCCAACTGGTCGATCGACGCGTCGTCCAGCAGCAACTCCATCCATGATTGTGCGGAAGACATAGAGAAAACGTACATTGGCCGAGACTCAGGTCACAGCTAGAGTCGAGATATGTCGCTCGTCGAACAATTGTCGAAATCTCTCCCGGCGGACCGCGTCGTCGTCGATCCCGACGTCATCGCGTCGTACCAGCACGACGAGGCGGAATGGGCCCCGTACGCCGTTCCGATCGCGGTTGTGCGTCCCCGCACAGCGGAAGAGGTGCAGGCGGTGGTTCGGGCATGTCTGGCCCATGGCGCACCCGTCGTCACTCGCGGGGCGGGCACCGGATTGTCCGGTGGTGCGAATGCCACCGAGGGCTGCGTCGTTCTCGCCCTGGACGGCATGGACGCGATCAAGGAGATAGACCAACTCGAGCGGTACGCAGTCGTCGAGCCGGGAGTAGTCAACGATCACCTGCGCGCGGCCGTGGCCGAGCAGGGTCTGTGGTATCCCCCGGATCCGGCCAGTGCGCCGTGGTCGACCATCGGCGGCAACGTTGCCACCAACGCCGGCGGATTGTGCTGCGTGAAATACGGTGTCACCCGCGACTACGTGATGGGAATGCAGGTCGTCACCGGGACCGGCGATTTGGTGCGACTCGGACGTAAGACCGCGAAAGGTGTTGCCGGATACGATCTTGCAGGTCTGATGGTCGGATCGGAGGGCACGCTCGGCATCATCACCGAGGTGACTCTCAAGCTGCGCCCACTCCAGGATCCGCAACGAACCGTTGCCGGCTACTTCGACTCGATCGCCGACGCCGGCCGGGCCGTCGCCGCCGTTGCCGCAGCCGGTTTGACGCCATCGGCGTTGGAATTGATCGACAAGCAGTGTCTCATCGCCGTGGACGCGTGGAAGAACATGGGACTGTCTGTCGAAGCGAATGTGGTGCTGCTCGGACGGATCGACGACCCTGGACTGATCGGAGACCAGGAGGCCGAAAAGATGCTCACGTGCTTCGACGAAGCCGGGGCCACCTGGTCTGCAGTCTCCACCGACCAGGAAGAGGCGGACGCCCTGTTCGCAGCCCGACGATTGGCGTATCCGGCGATGGAGCGCCTCGGTCCGGTCCTGACCGAGGACGTGTGCGTCCCGAAGAAGCATGTGCCCGAGATGCTCTCGCGCATCGAGCAGATCGGACAGCGGTACGAGACCACGATCGCCAACATCGCGCACGCCGGTGACGGAAACCTGCATCCGCTGCTGATCACGCCGCACGACGACCGTCCGGCCCGCGAGCGCGCACAGGCTGCCTTTGCCGAGATCATCGACGCTGCTCTGGAACTCGGCGGCACGGTGACCGGCGAGCACGGGGTGGGGCTACTCAAGATGGACGGTCTGGTGCAGGAGCTCGATCCGGTGGTGTTGGAGATGCACCGCTTGGTGAAGAAGGCGCTGGATCCCCATGGAATCCTGAACCCGGGCAAGGTATTCGCGTCCTGACGGCCCTACTGTTGCGTTCGCAGAGTTCCGTTGTGCAGCGCGGTCACCAGCAGACTCGGGAGACCGTTGACCAGTAGGAGAACGGCCACCACGATGCCGATCGCCCACCACGGATCGGTCAGCCAGAAATGATTGCCGAGCCGTAGCGCACCGAAGATACTCAGTACCCAACCGGCCGCCTGGGCACGTCGAGCGCGTCGGGCAGGCCTGACCGGATACGAGCCGTTCGCGATCGGCAACCTGCGGCCGTAGTTCTCGCGAGCCGCGATCCGAGCTGCCATGACGTGCAGCAGAACAGCAAACGTGATGGCACACAACGCAAGCAACATATATCCATATCCCTTCCGCCCTGGTCCACACGCAGTCTCCCAGGCCTGGGACGATAGAGCGATGACGCCCAAGCCGACCATGGACTTCGGCTCCACGCTACCCACCGGGTGGACGGAGCTCGACCGAGCTGCCGACGACGTGCACTGGTCGGCGTTCGTCAGTAAGTTCGGATTCCGTCCCGGGACCACACCCGAGTCGTGGCCGGCCATTACCGAACCCGCACCCTCCATGACATTCGACCTGGACGCTCATACTGTTCGCACAACGGCCGCATGGTCTGCGCGAGCCGATGCGGTGAACGCGGAAGCTCTGCGCTGCTTCGTCACCGAATTTTCGGACGACCCCACGTTCGTGGTCATGGACTGGCAACACCCCGGTTACAGCTTCGATGCCGCAGCACACGCCGACGCGGCAGAGAAGGCCGAGTGGCGTGTCCCCGTCCACCCCAACGGCGATTATTACGTGTTCGCTCGCGACGGATTCACCGAAGGCACCTTCGGCCACCCGTGGGAACGCACGTTGTGTGTGTTCGGATCTCGAATGGTCGCCACACTCGGTCTCACTCTCGCGACGTGGCTCCCCACTGTCCGCGTCGACGGCCGACGAGTCGCGGATCGATAGTTCCGCACGTGCGGCGAAGTCAGTGCGCCACCGGCACTTCCGTATCGGTCTCCGAGCGGATGCCCATGCGGCTGCGCAGAGCGATCACCAGCACCACCGCGTTCCCCGTGCCATGGACATCCGTCATGGGTTCCCGCCGCCCACGCTCGGATCCTGCGAGGTGATCGATTGCGGAGTCAGCCGAATCTGATCGGTGCCGTCCACGTTCATCGTTGCAAGTTCGGACCGGTCGTAATCGACGATGTCGGTCACCAGCTCGCCCGTTCGTGTCGTCGCCCTGCTGTAGACGATTCGGGAACCATCGGAGGTGAACTGTGGATGCACTGCGTACGTCTCGGTCAACGCAGTGATCGGTCCCCCGGCGGCCGGAATCGAATACACCTCGGATCCGTTGTTGCCGCCCCGATTACTGGAGAAGACCATGGTGGAACCGTCCGGGGAAAACGTCGGGTCGGCGTTCCAGAACTGATCTCGTAGAAGGACCGACACCTCACCGCCGGCAGCAGGTACGGAAACGATATATCCGCCGATGTTGAACACGACCTGCGTCGCGTCGGGTGTGAAAGTCGCACCGAATGCACTCTCCTCGCGTGCCAGCAACCGGACGTCGCTACCGTCCGCATTCATCGCGCTGATCCCGTCGAGGCTCGTGAACGCGATGGTCGACCCGTCCGGCGAGAAAGCCGGCTGATATCCCCCCTCGTACACGGTCCGCGAATCACCGGACTCCAGATCCACGGATTCGATGAACCGACCGGCTCGGGTGTAGACGATCGTCGACCCATCGGGCGACATCGACGCGTAGTTCGCGTACCTCGTATCGGACATGTCACCGGTCACCGTGGGCGTGACCTGGCGTAGGCCGGTGCCGTCTTCGTTCATCACGAAGATTTGGCCGTAGCCGTCGTCGAAGGACACTCGCGCCTGAGGACGCTCGGCATCCGGGGCGGGAGTGCTCGTGCACCCGGTGAGGGACACAGCAACAGCGATGGACAGACAAACCAGCCGAGAGCGTCGCATGCGTCCTCATGCTAGGCGAGGGCCGCATGGAGCATCGCCGACGCTCGTCTCACCGATTCGGTCGGCCCTGCGCCTCGACAGCCGTCACACTGATCGCGTGAAGATCACCGATGCCCAGCGGCGACACCGGCTCGTCTCGCAGCACTTCTCGCGTGCCACGACCACCGACGACGTGGTGTCGTCTCTGCTCGCGTTGCATGCCACCGACCCGGCGACGGTGTATCTCTCGGTGTTGGCGCGGGCTCGTTCGCTGGGCCTGTCCGATGTGCGCGACTCGATGTACGAGCGCCGAAGCTTGGTTCGCCTGATGGCGATGCGGCGCACCATGTTTGTCGTCGCACACGATGACGTCCCGATGATTCATGCCGCTGCCAGCCTCGGGGTTGCACGCACCATGCGGGCCCGCTTGGTCAAACAAGTCTCGACGCTGCCCACCGAACCTGTGATCGACGACGTCGAAACCTGGCTTGCCGCAACAGAGCAGGAGACCGAGGCGGTGTTGCGGTCGATGGGAACCGCTACCGGAGCAGAACTGTCTGCTGCAGTTCCCGGCCTGAAGACGGCGTACTTACCGACCACCGACAAGGTGTACGACGTCAAGCGTTACGTCACCTCCGAGGTGTTGGTGATGATGGCCGCCGAGGGCCGTTTGGTGCGGGTCGAGCCGCGGGGAGCATGGACTTCCCGGCGGCATGCTTGGGCACCGATCGATCACTGGTGGCCGGACGGGATTCCCGAGCTCGGCGAAACCGAGGCTCGAGCTGAACTCGCCCGACGCTGGCTCGACGTGTTCGGACCTGCCAGTCTCGACGACCTGCAGTGGTGGACAGGCTGGAACAAGACCCAGACACGTGGGGCCGTCTCGGGCCTGAACACCGTAGCCGTCGAACTGACCGAGGGTGAAGGAATCATGTTGCCGGGCACTGCGTTCGACAAACCCACCGGCACGAGCATCATGCTGCTCCCCGCGCTCGATCCCACCCCGATGGGCTGGAAACACCGCACCTGGTATCTCGGCGAACACAAGGGACCGCTGTTCGACACCTTCGGCAACATCGGTCCGACCATCTGGTCCGGCGGACGGATCATCGGGGGCTGGGCTGTAACCGGAGCCGGAGAGGTGGTCACCGAAATACTGGAGGATGTCGGCTCGACGGTGTCGAAAGCCGTTGCAGCAGAGGCGGGGAGAATTACCGCCCTGCTCGACGGTACCGCGGTGGTCCCGTCGTTCCCCACGCCCTTGGAGAAGAAGCTGCGTGGCAAGAAATAGCCGGTATTCGCCTACGGTTTATTCATCTGCCCACCTTCACAGGTAGGTACCTGAACATTCTGTGGGCAAACGGCGGCGTCAGAACGGATAGCGTCCTTCTGCCCACGCGCGGGCGGCAGGAGGTGTCACCGCATCGACAGGTTCTCCGTCGCGGAAGTATTGCGTATGCAGAATCCGGCCCTCGTCGACTGCTTCCTGCCACGCCTGAGTCGGCCCCTCCCCGAACCAAAGCCACGGGGTGATGTCGTCCATGATCACGACCGTGTCCGGGGTGGCGAATGCGCGTAGGTCTTCGAGGTCCGCGCGAGCACCCTCGACGGAATGGTCGCCATCAACGAAGATGAGGTCGAATCGCGCGTTCGGGTGCTGCTTCGCATACGCCGCGATGGTGGAATGCGAATCACCCTGAATCAGGGTGTGCCGGCTCGGAAAGTGTTCGTCGATATGGGCTTTCGCGGCCGAACTGTAGTCGTACGCGGCCAAGTCGAAGGACACGACGGTCACGTCGGGTGACGCGGATAGAAATGCCCAACTCGAATAGCCGGCATTGAACCCGACCTCACAGATCAGCGTCGTACTCGGCCGTGCGGCAAGCGAGGACAGATATGCCTGCTCCGCCTCGTCGGCTCCACGCTCGAAAGGCTGACCGGCAGTTGCTGTTCGGTTCACCAACGCTTCGAGTTCCTGCAGACCCATCCATACTCTCCTATCGTCTGATTCGGAGCGTAGTCAACTTCGATCCGAGGTGCAGACGACGCCAATCACTGGCAGAACACGCCAGTACGATACCGATGTTGCTCAGCAGCGACAGCTCACGGCTCTAGCCCGGCGGCCAGGGTCGGCCAGCTCTTTGCAAGCTGGTCGGCCCAGTACGGCCACGAGTGCGTACCGGGGCTTCCCAGATCGAAGGTGGCCGGAATGTTCAGCTCGACGAGCCTGTCGCGTAGCAGGCCCGTACAGAAATCGGTGCCTGCTTCGATCGCTCCGCCGATCACCAGCGTGTCGAGGTCTTCGAGCGTCTCGTACCGCTCGTGCGGACCGGGGAGGCCGCTGGCGGAAAAGAGGTAGATGGACATCCCGCGCAGCGCTTCTGCGTTCACCAGCAGGTCGTGATCGGCCCAGCCCGCGTTCAGGGGCCCACCGAGCATATTGTTCGCGTTGCCGCCGTAACCGGCGACGATGCTTCGCATGACTGTCTGCCCCAGAATGCCCTCGGACAAGAAGCACCCGCTGTATGCCGCGACGGCCGAGTACTTGTCCGGGTTCCGGGCGGCCAGCATCATCGCCGACTGAGCGCCCATCGACAGGCCCGCCACACCGTCGCGGCCGTTGCCCTCGAACTCCGCGTCGATCAATGGCGGAAGCTCCTGCGTCAAAAAGGTTTCGAAGCGGTAGCGGCCGAGGCGGGGGTCATCGTTCTCCCAGTCGGTGTAGAAGCTCGCCGGACCGGCAAGCGGGAGAACCACGTTGACGTTCTTGTCGCGGAAGAACTCCGCCGCCTTACCCTTGCGAAGCCAGATGCTGCTCGACGGTTCGTTCTCCCCGGATCCGCTGAGCATGTACAGCGTCGGGCGCGGGCCTTTACGCTCCGCGGGAGTCAGAACCTGCACCTCGATGGCCCGATCCATGCTCGGCGAGTACACCGACAGCGACGTCAGCGTTGGGCTCGTATCGATTCGGTTCTCGATCCGCGCCAGCTGGCTCGGTGCAGGATTGCCGTTGTCGATGTCTTGAGCAGCGGCAGGCACGCCCGCTACGAAGGTGAGCAGAACTGCCATCGCCACCAGAACCGGCCGCACGTCGAACATTGAACCCCCACTGCCCGCGGCGCTGCGCGACCGCTGTTGTCGAGGCAGTCTTGCACGAAGAAGGGGCCAGAATCGGACTAATCGTCAGTGACTTGTAAAAAATCCGGGATTCGGCTTGTTTTGTGCCGCGCCGGTTGGACTGGTTCGGTACCTAACCGAGAGCGTGAGGCTAGACGTTGAAGCGGAACTCCACTACATCGCCGTCGGACATGACGTAGTCCTTGCCTTCGATGCGTACCTTGCCTGCGGCCTTGGCCGAGGCCATCGAACCCGCGGCAATCAAGTCTTCGTAGGACACGATCTCGGCCTTGATGAAGCCGCGCTCGAAGTCGGTGTGAATGACTCCGGCCGCCTGCGGCGCGGTGTCACCACGGTGAATTGTCCACGCGCGGGCCTCTTTCGGGCCTGCGGTGAGGTAGGTCTGCAAGCCCAGGGTGTGGAAGCCGGCGCGGGCCAACGCATCGAGACCGGGCTCGGTCTGTCCGACGGATTCGAGCAGTTCCGCTGCCGATTCCTTGTCGAGTTCGAGCAGTTCGGATTCGATCTTGGCGTCGAGGAACACGGCATCGGCGGGAGCGACCAGGCGGGCGAGTTCGCCGATCTTCGCGTCGTCGGTCAGCACCGACTCGTCGGCGTTGAAGACGTACAGGAAAGGCTTGGTGGTGAGCAGCTGGAATTCACCGAGCAGCTCGAAGTCCAGCTTCGCCTTCGCCGAGAACAACGTCTTGCCGTCGTTCAGCACGGCTTGCGCGGCCAGCGCCGCGTCGAGCGCGGGTTTGCGATCCTTCTTGATCCGCACCTCTTTCTCGAGGCGCGGGATGGCCTTCTCGAGGGTCTGCAGATCGGCGATCGCGAGTTCGGTCTCGATGACCTCGATGTCCGCGGTCGGGTCGACGCGGCCGTCGACGTGCACCACGTCGTCGTCGGCGAAGACACGGACGACCTGACAGATGGCATCGGCCTCACGGATGTTGGCGAGGAACTTGTTGCCCAGTCCTGCGCCCTCGGACGCACCCTTGACGATGCCGGCGATGTCGACGAAAGACACCAGAGCGGGTACGAGCTTCTCCGAACCGAACACCTCGGCCAGCTTCTCGAGCCGCGGATCCGGCAGCGCCACCACGCCGACGTTGGGCTCGATGGTCGCGAACGGATAGTTCGCGGCCAGCACATCGTTGTTGGTCAGTGCATTGAAGAGGGTGGACTTGCCGACGTTGGGCAGTCCGACGATTCCGAGGGTGAGGCTCACGGTCTATGGAGTCTACTTTGACGGCACCACCAGTTCGGACAGTGCCCGGCCAGCATCGACAGTCGATGCCCCGAGGGGTGCGAGAACCACGTGATCTGCGCCGGCGGCGTGGTGGGCGGCCACTCGATCGGAAATGGCGTCGATACTCCCCCACGCCACCAGGCCGTCGACCAGTCGGTCGCTGAGATCGTCGACATCGGCCTCCGTGAAGCCCATTCGGAGGACGTTCTGCCGATAGCCAGGGACTGTCGCGAGAAAGCTCAACGGCTCCCGAGCAGCGTCGCGTGCTCGACTCGAATCGGACTCGACAATCACGAATTGCTCTACCACCAACGTCGAACCACCGAGTGCGCTGCGAGCCTGCGCCGTCCAGTCCGGCGTCACGAGCAACCCGACTGCGCCGGCGGCACAGTCTCGCACGATCTCCAACTTTTTCGGACCGAGCGCCGCGATCAGAGTCCGATCCGAAGGCACTGCGAGCTCGTCGAGATATTTCCTCAACCCGGCCAAGGGTCGAGCAGTCTGCGGCCCACCGAGACCGAGGACGAAACGACCGGTGCCCGAGAGCTCATCGAACAATGCGCTGACCTGCGGAGGCGCATATACATCGACCGGCACGATGGCCGGAACGACGGTCGCCTTCTCGGTGGCGTGGACCAGATCGGCCAGCCTGCCGAGCCGATCGATCTGCCCGCCCGGCAGCCAGAACGTCGTGAATCCGAGTAATTCCAATTCACGTGCGTCGTCGAGATACGACGGTGACACGTCGATGGACATGCCGAGAGCGCCGAGACCGAGCGTGTCCATATCCACGACGCTAAAACCTCGACCACTGTTCAGGTCAAGAGGTGATCGCCGAACTCGGATCCCAGCTCGCCAGGATCGGAAGGACCTTCGCGGTGCTGGACCCTTCTTCCACGGTGTAGACGATCAGGCTTTGGTTCGGCGCAGTAGGCGAGGTGAGAAATTCGATTCCGAATTGGAGTGTGCCCGCCGCCGGGTGCTGAATGATCTTGGTGGCACCTGCAAATTCGGCGACCTCGTGATCGATCCACCATTGCTCGAAACTTGGCTCGGAAGAACGTAATTCGTCGATCAACGCGCTCAGGGTCGAGTCTGCAGGTCGACGAGCGAGATCACGACGCAACGCGGCAACCGAGGCCGCCGCGAACTGCGACCAGTTCACTATCCGTTCGCGCGCAACGGGATTGCGAAAGAGGTAGTCGAACAGCGATTCTCCGGCGGTCGGCGGCAGGCTCAAGACTGCGCGAACGAGAGCATTGCTCGCCAGAATGGTGCCAGAGCGCCCCAGTAGCAGCACCGGTACGTGGTCGAGAGCCTTCATCACCTGCAGCAATCCCGAATCGGGTCGCTCCGAGTCATCGCCGGCATGTAGTGCCGGAGACGCGAGATCGAGTAGATGAGCCCATTCCACCTCGTCCAACTTCAGCGCCCGAGCAATCGCTGCCAGCACCTCGTTCGACACGTTGGCCTGCCGACCCTGTTCGAGTTTGCTGTAGTAGTCCGGACTCACCCCGGCCAGCGCTGCCAGCTCTTCTCGCCGCAGCCCGGGCACGCGCCGGGTACCGGGATAGGTGGGCAGCCCGGCTTCGGTCGGCGTTATTCGGTCGCGCCGATCACGCAGAAACGCGCTGAGGGCGGACCTGTCTTTGCTCACGAAATCCACCCTAGCGACAGGAGCCATGGCCAACCTGGTCATGGCAGACCTAGGGAGAACGGCACCTGGTTCGCGGACGTCACCGACCGTAGACATGGCGTCATGACTTCCACTCCTTCTCCCCAGCTTTCTACTTCTATGCAGCTCCACGGACGCACCGCCGTCGTCACCGGATCGACCAGCGGGATCGGTGCAGCCATCGCGGTCACCCTCGCCGCCCAGGGGGCGTCGGTGGTCGTCAGCGGCCGCGACGCCGAGCGCGGCAAGGCGCTGGCAGCCCGAATTTCCGAGACCGGCGGCACTGCGGCCTTCGTCGACGTCGATCTCTCGGGCAGCTACGCCGAGCTCCGCGAATTCGCCGCCCGAGCCGCCGACGCTCTCGGTGGCCGCGTCGACATTCTCGTCAACAACGCCGGCATCTATCCGGCCACCGCGACTGCCGATCTTCCCGACGACCAGCTCGACGCGATGCTCGCCGTCAACATCCGGGCACCGCACGTGCTGGTCGGTGAGTTCGCCCCTGCGATGGCCGAGCGCGGTAGTGGAGTCGTCGTGAACATCGGGTCGTGGATGGCCACGATGGGCAGCCCGTTCGCTGCGATGTACTCCGCCACCAAAGCGGCCGACGAACAGCTCACCCGCAGCTGGGCAGCCGAGTTCGGGCCACGCGGGGTGCGAGTGAACGCTCTCGCACCCGGTGCGACTCTGACTCCGGGCAACGAGGACGCACGACCGATGCTCGACGCCATGACCGCCGGAACCCCCGCAGGCACCGTGCTCTCTCCGCAAGACATCGCCGACGGTGTGCTGTTCCTGGTCTCGGACAACGCCGCAATGGTGCACGGAACAACGCTCTACGTCGACGGCGGTATATCGGTCACCCGCGGGTGAACAGTGCGCCGCCCCCGAACCGTCACATGGTCGAGAAGACCAAGCCGATGAACACCAGGTAGAGAGCCATGAAGGCACCGAAGATGATCAGGGCCAGTTTGCCGAAGAAGGCTGCGCGCTGGGATGAATACTGCGCGCCCTGGACGTCACCCATCGACCACAGCGGAAAGACCTTCAGCGCGTGATTGAACGCGGGGATGGCCAGTGGCCAGAAGAAGATCACTGCCACCACTGCCCACCCCGCATTCGATGCCGGCAGCACGGGCGCGTAGGGCTGCGCCGCTGGATACGGCTGCTGATGAGTCTGCTCGTACGGTCCCGACATGTGTGTGTTCTCCCCGACTCGAAATTTGTGATGACACCCAGTACGACGCAGCCCCGGCCCATCCGGTTCCCACCCGCCGCCACTCGGCGCACGCGAGCGACCGCCGGGCGCACCGCGATGCGTCGATTCGAGGACGCGCAAGTGCGTCGCGCATAGGGTGATCGCAGTCACACCTGCGACCATGGAGACCCCACACATGTCACTGAAAGCGGCCGACGATCCACACGTCGAATTGCTGAAGACAGACCCCGACCTACCACCCGTCGGAGTCGTCGATTCCCATCCCATGACGCCGCTCAAGCGTCTGATGCTCGTCGTGATCGGCCTTCTCGGAGGCGTCGCCTGGACGATCATCGCCATCGTCCGCGGCGAGAATCCCAACGCGGTCTGGTTCGTCGTCGCCGCCGTCTGCACCTACATTTTCGCGTTTCGCTTCTACGCCAGGCTGATCGAACGCAAGATCGTCTTTCCTCGCGACGACCGGGCGACACCGGCCGAGATCCTGGAAAACGGCAAGGACTACATGCCGACGGACCGTCGGGTGCTGTTCGGCCACCACTTCGCCGCCATTGCCGGAGCAGGCCCCCTCGTCGGGCCGGTCCTTGCCGCCCAGATGGGCTACCTACCCGGCACCATGTGGATCATCATCGGCGTCGTGTTCGCCGGTGCCGTTCAGGACTTCCTGGTGCTGTGGATTTCGACGCGCCGCAACGGCCGCAGCCTGGGCCAGATGGCTCGTGACGAACTCGGCGTCGTCGGCGGAACCGCCGCCCTCGTCGCGGTATTCGTCATCATGATCATTCTCATCGCGGTTCTCGCTCTCGTCGTCGTCAACGCGCTCGCCGAAAGCCCGTGGGGTGTGTTCTCCATCGCGCTCACCATCCCCATCGCTCTGTTCATGGGCGTGTACCTGCGCTACCTGCGG
The DNA here is from genome assembly GCF_054960675.1 of Rhodococcus sp. PSi06. Taxonomy (NCBI): domain Bacteria; kingdom Bacillati; phylum Actinomycetota; class Actinomycetes; order Mycobacteriales; family Nocardiaceae; genus Rhodococcus; species Rhodococcus sp. PSi06. Next base: position 41,415 of record NZ_JBHNYO010000010.1, on the reverse strand, counting down.
CCGGGCAACGTCACCGAGGTCTCGCTCATCGGCGTGGTCCTGCTGCTGCTCGCCATCGTCGCCGGCGGCTGGGTCGCCGAAACCGACTGGGGCACAGACTGGTTCACCCTGTCCAAGGTCACCGTCGCCTGGTTGCTCATCGGCTACGGCCTGCTCGCCTGCATCCTGCCGGTCTGGCTGTTGCTCGCGCCGCGCGACTACCTGTCGACATTCATGAAGGTCGGCACCATCGCCCTGCTGGCCGTCGGAATTCTCATCGCCCGCCCCGAGATTCAGATGCCCGCCATGACCACCTTCGCCACCGAGGGCAACGGACCGGCATTCGCAGGATCACTATTCCCATTCCTGTTCATCACCATCGCCTGCGGCGCGCTCTCGGGTTTCCACGCTCTGATCTCCTCCGGCACCACGCCGAAGTTGCTCGAGAAGGAAAAGCAGATGCGCATGATCGGCTACGGCGGCATGCTCACCGAATCGTTCGTCGCCATCATGGCTCTCATCACCGCATGTGTTCTCGATCAGCACATCTACTTCGCGTTGAACGCACCGGCGACGTTGACCGGCGGCACTCCGGAAACCGCTGCGGAGTACGTCAACGGTCTGGGACTGAGCGGCGGGGACATCAACCCGGGCGAATTGAGCCAGGCCGCAACCGATGTGGGCGAGGAGTCGATCATTTCCCGTACCGGCGGCGCACCGACGCTCGCGTTCGGTATGTCCGAGGTACTGCACCAGGTCTTCGGCGGGGAATCGCTCAAGTCTTTCTGGTACCACTTCGCGATCATGTTCGAGGCACTGTTCATCCTCACCACGGTCGATGCCGGCACCCGCGTCGCGCGCTTCATGCTCTCCGACAGCATCGGCAACCTCCCCGGCGCCTCGGCCAAGAAGTTCAAGGATCCGTCCTGGCGTCCCGGCGCGTGGATCTGCTCGCTGATCGTCGTCGCAGCATGGGGCGCAATCCTTCTCATGGGCGTCACCGATCCCCTCGGCGGCATCAACACCTTGTTCCCGCTGTTCGGCATCGCCAACCAGTTGCTCGCGGCCATCGCGCTGACGGTGGTCATGGTCATCGTTGTCAAACGCGGCCTGTACAAGTGGGCCTGGATTCCCGGGGTTCCGCTGGCGTGGGACCTCATCGTCACGATGACGGCCTCGTACCAGAAGATCTTCTCCTCCACCCCGGCCATCGGTTACTGGACGCAGCATTCGCAGTTCCGCGACGCAAAGGCTCAGGGCCTGAGCAGCTTCGGCAGCGCAAAGACACCCGAGGCCATCGACGCCGTCATCCGCAACACGTTCATTCAGGGCACACTGTCGATCATCTTCGCGGTACTGGTCCTGGTCGTCGTGATCGCCGGAATCATCGTGTGTGTCAGGGCCGTACGCGGCGCAGACCTGCCGGACAACGAGGAACCGGAAGTACCGTCGAAGATCTTCGGTCCCGCCGGTTTCGTCCTCACTCCGGCCGAGAAGCAGATTCAGGCCGAGTGGGACGAACTGATCGACGCGGGCACCGTCCGACGCCCCGGATCGGCGCACTAGATGCGCGGGCTGTGGTGGTGGATCACCTCGGTGATGGGTGATCACGATTACGACCGCTACGTCGCGCACCTGGCCCGGCACCACCCGGGCCAGGAGCCACCGACCGTGCGGCAGTACTGGAAGGACAGGCACGCCGAGGCGGACCGGAATCCCGGGGCTCGCTGCTGTTGACACGGTGATGTCCGATTTCCGCTAGCGCCGACTCACCGGCACTGACACAGTGGACGCATGAGCAGCGAACGGCAGGTGCAAGAACTGGACTTCGATCGGTGTTATCGCGCGGTGTCCTCGCGTGACGCACGGTTCGATGGCCAGTTCTTCACCGCCGTCTCCACCACCGGCATCTACTGCCGGCCTTCCTGCCCGGCGCGTACCCCCAAGCCCGGCAACGTCTCGTTCCTGGCCACGGCGGCGGCAGCACAGCAATCCGGCTACCGCGCGTGCCGCCGCTGCCAGCCCGACGCCACCCCGGGCTCCCCACGATGGAACATTCACTCGGACCTCAGTTCTCGTGCCATGCGGCTGATCTCCGACGGAGCCGTCGAACGCGGGGGCGTCGACGGCCTCGCCGCAACGCTGGGCTATTCGAGCAGGCAACTGACTCGGGTATTGACGGCCGAGGTGGGTGCCGGCCCGCTCGCGCTGGCCCGGGCTCACCGGGCACACACCGCACGCACGTTGATTCAGACCACCGATATGTCGATGGCCGACATCGCCTTCGCTGCAGGCTTTTCCAGCGTCCGGCAATTCAACGACACCGTCAGGGAAGTATTCGCCGTCGATCCGACGACCCTGCGACGAGAGGCACACCGCTCGGCCGCACCGACCTCGGGCGGAACGGTCACCCTGCGGTTGCCGTATCGCCGGCCATTGGACCGCGGCTGGATCGAGTGGTTCCTTCGCGGCCACGTGGTCGGGGGCATCGAATCGTTCTCCGAAGACGGAGAGTACGTGCGCTCACTGCAGCTCCCGCACGCCGGCGGACTGGTGGCACTGCGCATCATGGACGGATTCGTCAGCGCCGCATTGACTCTGCAGGACATGCGCGATCTCGCTCCCGCCGTGGCCAGGATCCGACACCTACTCGACCTCGACGCCGATCCGCTGGCCGTCGACGAGGCCCTGCGCGCAGATCCACAATTGGCACCGAGTGTCGAGTCCCATCCAGGAATTCGGGCCCTCGGCGTGGTCGACGGCGCAGAGATGTTGCTGCGCACCGTGATCGGGCAACAGATCTCGCTCAAAGCTGCGGCCACCCACACCGCTCGGCTCGTGGATGCGCTCGGCGCACCACTCGACCTCGGCAACGATACGGTCACCAGGTTGTTCCCCGACGCAGCCGTCATCGCCGAACGCGGCCACGAAGTCCTCACCGGCCCGGCGGCTCGGGTGCAGACCGTGATCCGCGTCGCCGACGCCATCGCGTCGGGAGCCGTCGAATTGCACCCCGCGCGCGAAGGCCCCGATCTCGAACGAGAACTGTTGGCGCTCAAGGGCATCGGCCCGTGGACTGCTCGCTACGTTGTGATGCGGCTGCTCGGCGACCCCGACGTTCTGCTCGACACCGACCTGGTCGTCCGTCAAGGCGCAGCCGCGCTCGACGTTTCTCTGAAGGATTCCGCCCGCTGGGCTCCGTGGCGTTCCTATGTCTCGATGCACCTGTGGATCACCGCACTGGAAAGAAGGCAACCATGACCGCGACGTTCGCAACCCGGGACACCCCGATCGGACCCTTCACCACCATCGTGGACGACGACCAGCGCGTGCTCGCCTCGGGCTGGACCGCTGATGCCGAAGAACTGCGAATCCTGATTCACCCCACGATGCGCCCCGACGCCGTTCGCAGCGCCGCCGACCTCGGTCAGGTGACTGCTGCCGTCGACGCGTACCACCGCGGCGAGCTGACACGCATCGACGACGTTCCCGTCGCACAACGATCCGGTGAATTCCTGATGCACGCCTGGGACGTGCTGCGCACCGTCGAGCCGGGCACTCCGGTGACCTACTCGCAATTCGCGGAGCTCTCGGGCCGACCCGCTGCCATCCGCGGTGCAGCGTCGGCCTGTGCTCGCAATGCTGCCGCGCTGTTCGTCCCGTGTCACCGGGTGGTCCGCATCGGCGGCGCTCTCGGCGGGTTCCGTTGGGGGCTGCCCGCAAAGAAGTGGCTGTTGGCGCACGAAGCGACCTGACCACGACTGCGGCGGGTGGCGGTGACCCCACAGACGGACTCGGCCGGGCGATAGGGTTCTCCACGATGCGATATCCGCCGAATGTGAGGAAACCCCAGTGACCGAATCGGCAGTGCCAGGAAAATCCGCGGCATCCGCCACGTCCGGCAAGGACCGCGGAGACCTCATCGGGGTCGGCGGCCTGTGGCTCGCCAAGTGGTCGCTCATCCTGATCTCGATCGCGGCCGGTGCCTGGGTGTTCGGCTGGCTGATCGGTCATCTGTGGGTGATCCTGTTGCCGGTCCTGCTCGCGGTCATCGTCGCGACGGTGTTGTGGCCACCGGCGAAATTGATGATGCGGCTCGGCTTTCCTCCCGCGTTGGCCGCGTCGGTCTCGCTCGTGGTGTTCTTCGTCGTCATCGGCGGCGTCATCACCCTGATAATTCCGTCGGTGGCCGAGCAGGCTCCCGAACTGGTGGACCAGGCGTCGGGCGGAATCGCGCAGGTACAGGACTGGCTGAAGGGCCCGCCGCTCAACATCGGCGACGACCAGATCGACACGGCCGTCTCCGCCATCATCTCGCGGCTGCAGGACAGCGGTGACGTCATCGCCACCGGAGTGTTCAGTGGCGTATCGGCGGCCGGCTCGCTGTTGGTCACTCTGGCGCTGGTGCTGGTTCTGTCGTTCTTCTTCGTCAAGGACGGTCCGAAGTTCCTGCCGTGGCTGCACGGGTTCTCCGGTGGCCGCGCCGGACGGCATCTGGGCGAGGTGCTCTCGCGGATGTGGGCGACGCTCGGCGGGTTCATCCGAACTCAGGCCATCGTGAGCTTCATCGACGCCTTCTTCATCGGCCTCGGGCTCGTCATTCTCGGCGTTCCGCTGGCGCTGGTCCTCGCAACGTTGACGTTCCTCGGTGGGTTCATCCCCATCGTCGGTGCGTTCGTCGCGGGTGCGCTCGCAGTTCTCGTAGCGCTGGTGGCGAACGGGCTGACGACGGCGCTGATCGTGCTTGCCATCATCGTCGCGGTGCAGCAGTTGGAAGGCAATGTGTTGCAGCCGATTCTGCAGAGTCGCAGCATGAACTTGCATCCGGCGATCGTGCTGCTCGCCGTGGCCGGCGGCAGCTCGTTGTTCGGCATCATCGGTGCGTTCCTCGCCGTTCCGGCCGCTGCTGTTGCCGCGGTTCTGATCCGGTACCTGTCCGAACAGATCGACGAACGCTCGAACGAGCCGGACCAGGACGAACTCGAAGACGAGATCCCGCCGCCCAAGGGCTTGACCGACGAACAGGCCGGATTGGACGACGAGGACGAGGACGAGGACGAGTCGAAGTCCGACAAACCTGCATCAGGTCAGGACGCGACCACCTGAAGCGTCGAGCCGGTGCGCCCCCGTTGCACGTAGAGACGACTGGGGATCCGCTGGCGCATCTCGTCCACGTGACTGACGACGCCGACGACACGCCCACCCGCGCGTAGTTCGTCGAGCACGGCCATCACCTGCTCGAGCGTGTCGGCATCGAGTGTGCCGAAGCCTTCGTCGATGAACATGGTGTCCAGCACGACGCCACCGGATTCGGCAGCGACGACGTCGGCGAGCCCCAACGCAAGTGCCAGCGAGGCGAGAAACGCCTCCCCGCCGGAGAGGGTTTTCGCCGAGCGCACGACGCCGGTGTAATCGTCACGAATGTCGAGGCCGAGGCCACCACGCTTTCCGCGAGCCCCCGCCTCATCGGAGTGAACGAATTCGTATCGCTCCGACGACATCCGACGCAGGCGCGCGGAAGCAGACTCCGCTACGTCCTCGAGCCGAGACGCGAGAACGTAGGACCGCAGCGACATCTTTCGCGCATTCTGACCGCGCCCTGCCACCACGTCCGCCAGGTTGGCGAGCTCGTCGAATTCGGCTCGCTGGGGCGCGATGGCTTCGGCCGCAGTCGACAGTTCGGTGATCAGACGCTCCAGATCGTCTGCGCGCCTGCGGCATTCCGCTACCGCGGCTGCGGCTGTCCTGACCTGCCGGTCGAGTTCGGTACAGGCGTGTCGCAGCGGATCCAGGTCCACCGGCGCATGCCCGACGACGGCGACGATGGCAGGCTCGCGAAGAACGTGTTCGGCATGGGCCCGACGCTCGTCGGCGGCGCGGAGTTCGGCCTCTATTCGCTCGACGCGATCTGCGGTCAGGACGGCCCCCGCCGCGGCGTCGACGGACTCGAAATTCGATTCCGACACTCGTCTGTCCAGTTCGGCACGCCGAGCCTCGGATTGCGCGGTGGCATCGAGCCACGCGATTCGCGCCTCCTGGATGCGACGTGCACCGTCGATCAGCGCCTCACGCTCGGCAATACGATCAATCAGCTGCTCACCGTCGCCCACTTCCGCGGCCACCGACGCACGCATCTGCGACAGCGACTTCTCGGTGGCCGATATGCGCTCGTCCACGGCCACTCGCGAGGTGACGAGGGTATGGAGTGTGACCGTCGATTCGTCCGTCTCACGGCGCAGTCGGTTCAGTTCCGCTGTGGCAGGGCCGGCATCCGCGGCCGTCGTGCGCGCGTCCTGCACCGCACTCGTTGCGGCATCGAGGGCGTGAGTCAGCTCCGCGAGAGTCGCTCCTCCGGTGCGATCGTGCAGCAGGTCCACCGCGAGCCTGGCCTCGGCGACAGCCTCGGTTGCCCGATCGCGCGCACCGGCTGCCTTGCGTTCGGCGGTGGCTGCCTTGTCTTCCTGTGCTTTTGTCACTGTCGACGACGAGGCCGCAGCGGGATGTGGATGCGCGGCCGATCCACACACCTGGCACGGCTCGCCGGGTGTCAAGTGGGCCGCCAGCTCGGCTGCCATTCCGTCGATGCGACGCTCACGGAGATCGAGCAGGTGCTCCCATGCGGTGTTGTGGGCAGCAGCCGCGGTGTCTCTGGCTCGTTCGCTCTCGAGCAACGCGGCGCGCTTGCTCACCAGCTCGATGGCGGATTCGGCAGCCGCACGCGCCCGTTCGCAGTTCTCGTCGAGGCCGGGCAACTGCGTCGCGGCTGCCTGCGCTCGCGCCGTTCGGGACTCGGCGGCCGCGATCTTCTCGGGCATCGCGGCCTGCCGCTGCTCGATGCGCTCGATCTCTGCTGCAGTGCTGCGCCGTTGTGCCCGATAGTCAGCCAGGGCCCCGTCGAGCTTGTCTGCCTCGCGCACGACGCCGAGCAACGACTGCATTCTTGCGACGTCGGTGGTCCAGTCGCGAACGAACTGCGCGACGACGGTGCGCTCGTGCGCGGGATCTCCCGGCGCAGGTGGCCAGTGCAGTGCGTCGTGAAAGCGCCGGCCCTCCGGCGACGTCGGTAGCTCACGCTCGGCTGCTGCGAGCGCCGCGGTAGCCGCCGCGGCGGCAGCCCGCGCGACGGACAGGTCCGCGGCAGCGTCGGCGATCGGTCCCGCGGCCGCGGAGTCGGCCAGTTCGGTTCTGCGCGCCGCCCGTGCCGACTCCCCGTCGTGATGCTGTGCGAGTTGATGCTCGGCCAGTGCGCGTCTGCGCTGCAGGTCCAGTACCACTGTGGCCTGAGCCAGCGCCTCGGACGCCCGCCGAGCTGCCGCGTCGACCAACACCGCGCGGCCCTGTGCCAGCGTCCGATTCTGGCGGGCGTGCGCGAGGACGTCGGCCGCCCAGTCGAGCGGATCGGATGGTTCGGTGTCATCGGTGGCAGGCTCGGGAACTCCCGATGCCTGCGACACCCGCCCCAGCATGATGTCGATGTCGTGGTGAGCACCGGCGAGCTCGGCGGCCAATTCTCGGCGGCGTTGCGCGAACCACTCTTCGACATCACCGAATCGTCCTGTGTCGAAGAGTCTTTCGAGCAGACTGCCGCGCTCGTCACTATCGGCTCGCAGGAATCGAGCGAACTCACCCTGCGGCAGCAGCACCACCTGGAAGAACTGATCGGCGCTCATCCCCAGCAGCGCGTTGACGGCATCACCGATCTCGCTCAATCGGGTGAGGTTCTGTCCGCGACCATCGAGCCAGGTGAGACTCGCTTTGGCGTGCTGTTTGGTGGTTCCGGTGCTTCTGAGCTTGGGCCGCAGGAACTCCGGACTGCGCACTATTCGGATGCGCCGGCCGCCCAGGGTCGCTTCGAGGGTCACCTTCGGCACCGCTCCGACGGCCGCGTGGTCGGACAGCAGACGCTTGCCCTCACGACGTGCTCCGGGCACTGTTCCGTACAGCGCGAACGCCACGGCGTCGAGAACCGTCGTCTTACCGGCGCCGGTGTGGCCGTGCAAGAGAAACAGACCGTCGGCTCCGAGGGCATCGAAATCGACCGACTCGGTTCCCGCGAAAGGCCCGAAGGCGGTGATCTCCAGCGAGTGCAATCTCACGCTGCACCGCGGTCGGCGGTCTTACCGTCGGCGGTCTCGTCCTCGCGCTGCACGGACGCCAGCGCGCGGGCCAGCAGTGCGGACTCCGCCGCGGTGGGCTCGCTTCGCATGTCCGTCAGGAACGAGGTGGCGATGGCGAGATCACTGCGACCACGGACTCTGTCGCGGTAGCAAAGCTCTTCCGATCCTTCCGGTCGACGCCACTCGAGGTGGATCGCGTACGGAAACCTCTGCTGCAGCAATCGCATTGCGTCCAGCGGACGGACGTCGTCGGTGAGCACGGCGGAGACGTAGTGGTCCTCGACATCGCAATAGGTTGCGTCCGAGAGCAATTCCTCCACCGTGCCTTCTATGCGCGCGAGTCCGCGCACCACCGGCAGATCCACCCGCTCGACGCTTCCCAGCCCGCTCGCGTCGAGTTCGAGGATCCACACCGCCTTGCGGTGCGAACGCTCTCCGAACGAATACGGCAGTGGGGACCCGGAGTACCGCACCCGGTCGGTGAGGGTCTGCGGAGAATGCAGGTGCCCCAAGGCCACGTAGTCGACTCCGTCGAATGCCGATGCCGGCGCTGTTTCGATGCCTCCGGAGGAGATCGATCGCTCCGAACCGGTCGCCTCACCGCCGACGATGAACGCATGCGCAAGCACGACGGATCGAACATGCTGTCCTGCATCGGTTCTCGCCGCGAGATCGCCGCGAACGCGATCCATTGCGGCGTCGAGAACCTCGGCATGAGTTCGCGCGGCAGGGACATCGAGTTCCTGGCGCGTGGTCTCGGGCTCGAGGTACGGAATGCCGTAGAACGCAACGCCGCCGTGCTCGTCGTCGATGACGACCGGACTCGCGACACTGCCGACCTTCGTCATCAGGTGCAGTCCCCCGGCCGAGGCGAAGGCCGCTCCGGCACCCAACCGAGCCGGAGAATCGTGGTTGCCCGACGTCGCAACGATAACGGCTCCCGCAGCTCTGATCGCTTCGAGTCCGAAATTGCAGACCGTCACGGCGTCCGCGCTGGGCACGGCGCGATCATAGATGTCCCCCGGGACGACGACCACGTCGATCGACTGTGCAGCAACCAGTTCCGCGATGAACCCCAGCACTGCGCCCTGATCGGCCAACAGGTCGACACCGTGAAAGGTGCGACCTATGTGCCAGTCCGAGGTGTGCAGGATTCTCATGCGTTCGACGCTAACGGCAACCACCGACAAACTATTCGAGGCTCGTCGGCCTGTCGGAGACGAGCATCGCCCCACAGCGCCGTTCGCCCGAACTTGTCGGTGGCCTGCTGCATCATCGGCACCATGAACATTCTCACCGCGCTCGGCCTGCTCGTCGCCCTCGCCATCGGCGTGGTGGTCGGGTGGCTGCTGCATGCCTCGCGGGTGGGCGATCGCGCCGTGCGAGCGGAGGCCCAGCTGGCCGCTCTACGGCAGAACGAGGCGCTGCTTCGCCAGTCGCTGAGCGCGGTCAACGAGGATTCCGCGAGGCGACACTCCACCGTGATCGGCCAGCAGGTCTCGCACCTGGTGGAGCCGCTGCACGACGCCGTCGATGCGCTCTCCGAACACGTGCGGCAAGTCGAGCACAATCGGATCAGGGCGTACGCAGGCCTGTCCGAGCAGGTCACCGGCATGCACCGAGCCTCGATGCAGCTGTCCACCCAGACCGGTCAGCTCGTGACTGCGCTGCGTGCACCGCAGATCAGGGGTCGGTGGGGCGAGATTCAGCTCGAGCGGGTCGTCGAGCTCGCCGGGATGGTCAAGCATTGTGATTTCGACACCCAGGTGAGCAAGGACGGCATTCGACCCGACATGATCGTTCGCCTTGCCGGCGGTCGACAGATCGTCGTCGACGCCAAGGTGCCGTTCGCGGCATATCTCGATGCCGCTCACGACGACGACACCGGCGCGCGCGAGAAGAATCTGCGACGCCACGCCAAACAGCTGCGCACCCACATCGACCAATTGGCCGACAAGGCGTACTGGGCGGCATTCGAGCCGACGCCGGAATTCGTCGTGCTGTTCGTTCCCGGCGACCCGTTCCTAGATGCTGCCCTGACCTCCGATACCGGCCTGCTCGAATACGCCTTCGGGCGGAACGTGATACTTGCCACCCCCACCACCCTCGTCGCACTGTTGCGGACGGTGGCATACACCTGGAAGCAGGAGTCGGTGGCCGAGGACGCGGCGCGCATTCAACAGCTGGGGCGTGAGCTCTACAACCGAATCGGTGTGGTGTCGACACATCTGGACAAGCTCGGGGCCAACCTGGGCAAGGCTGTGGACTCCTTCAACTCCACCGTGGGATCGGTCGATTCGAGGGTGAGCGTGACGGCAAGAAAACTACACGAACTCGAGCTGTTCGACGCCGAGCCGGTAAAGATCGGCCGGGTGGACGCCCGCCCGACCCTGTCCGATTCGTCACGCTACCGGCACGACTTCGGTCATGTCGACGATGCAGTCGGCTGAACTACGGCTAACCTCGAGGGGTGTCTACCTCCCAACGTGCCCGATCCGGGGTACCGCTGGATCACCGATCCATCCTCGCGACCCTGCCCGGCGTACCTGCGTGGGGTGCCGTGGCGATCGCCGCCGGGCTGACTTTTCTCGGGTTCCTGATCGACGCCGCCCGCGGCACCGAACTGACAGGCGCGTTCGCCTTTCTGTACATACTCGGCTGCATCGCTGCCGTGGTGCTGGTTCGCTACCGCGGACTGTTCACCGCGATGGTGCAGGCCCCGCTGATCCTGTTCGTGGCCGTACCGCTGTCGTATCAGTACTTCACCGACGACGCGGGAACCAGCCTCAAGGACATCATCCTCAACGTCGCGATTCCTCTGGTCAACCGGTTTCCGCTGATGCTGCTGGGCACCCTCGTCGCCGTAGGACTCGGGGCGCTGCGCATCGTGCTCAAGCGTCAGAACACGCATGCCCCTGCCGTTCGACGAAGCTCGAAGTCCGCAAGCGCGAAGGCCGCAAGCTCCTCGAAGGTAGAGGGTGCCGTTCGCCGCAACGCCAAGCCCGGTGACGACAAGCTCACCCGCGCGCAGCGTCGGGCCCAGGAAGAAGGTCCCGAGCGCAGCCGCCGGCGAACCACCCCTTCGGTCGACCGCAGCACCGACTCCGCTGCAGAAGCCACCGATATCGTGCCCGGACCGTATGTGGGCCGCAGAGGAACAGACCCTCGCCCCAGTCCGGCTCCTCGATCGGCGCGCACCGGCACGGATCCGAGCGCTCGCCGCGCGTCTGCACCCACACCGTCGCCGCGAAGCCGGTATGCACCGGACTCGCCCAGGGGGGATTACTCCCGGCCGGACCATCAGAAGCCCGAAAAACCCGATTACCAGCGTCCCCAGTATCCGCAGTCGCCGCCGCAGGCTCAGCAGCCACAAGCTCAGCAACCACAGTCTCGGCAAGTACGTCGGCCACAGGCCGCTGAGCCTCGGTACTCCGCGGACGCTCGTTACTCCACCGAGTCTTCTCGTCAGCGGTCTACCCGCGCGCAACCTCCTCGCGAGGTAGCCGATCCGTACACCACCGGATCTCGGCCCGTGGTGACTCCTCCGAGCGCGTCGTCCACCGACGCTGATCGGACCCCTGGCAGTCACTCCCTGCCGTCCGCGCACCGAGACGACATCCCGCCGCACCCGGTTCCGCAGGTTCGCTACCGGGATCGCCGCGGAGACTGAAACGTCCTGCGCGGACCCGGAACCTTACGAAAGCGGGACTATCGGGCTGGGCGCAGTTCGCGAGGCAGTGAGAACACCAGGGTCTCGTTGGCCGTGGTGACGGGCTGGACGTCGGCGTATCCGTGCTCGGCGAACAGTTCGATGACGCCTTGGACCAGGATCTCCGGCACCGAGGCACCCGACGTGATGCCGATGGTCTCGACACCGTCGAGCCAGGCCAGGTCGATTTCTTTCGCGTAGTCGACGAGGTAGCTCGCGCGCGCACCGGCGTTCAGCGCGACCTCGACCAGTCGAACCGAGTTCGACGAGTTCTTCGAGCCGACGACGATCACCAGATCGCATTCTGGAGCCATCGCCTTGACCGCAACCTGACGGTTCTGGGTGGCGTAGCAGATGTCGTCACTCGGCGGGTCCTGCAGCGTCGGGAAGCGCTCACGCAGCTTGGCGACCGTCAACATCGTCTCGTCGACGCTCAGCGTGGTCTGCGACAGCCAGATCACCTTGTTCTCGTCGCGCACTGTGACGCTGTCCACGGACTCCGGACCGTCCACCAGCTGAATGTGCTCGGGTGCCTCACCTGCGGTGCCCTCGACCTCTTCGTGGCCTTCGTGGCCGATGAGGAGAATGTCGAAATCGTCGCGGGCGAACCGCTTCGCTTCCTGATGCACCTTGGTCACCAACGGGCAGGTGGCGTCGATGGTCCGCAGGTTCCGCTCGGCGGCCGAGGTGTGCACCGCCGGTGAGACACCGTGCGCCGAGAACACCAACAACGAGCCCTCGGGCACCTCGTCGGTCTCTTCGACGAACACTGCTCCACGATCGGACAGCGTCTCGACGACGTGCTTGTTGTGGACGATCTCCTTACGCACGTAGACCGGCGCGCCGTGCTGTTCCAACGCCTTCTCTACGGTCTCGACCGCGCGATCGACACCCGCGCAGTAGCCGCGAGGCTCGGCGAGAAGCACTCGCTTGCCCCCGGCGTATGCGGACTTACCCGCGCCGGCGGAGTGTGCGATACCAAGATTCAAAGGAACAGCCGAAGACATACCGTCAAGGATACGTGTCGCGCCGCAACCGGGTGATTCCGCAGGCTCTTCGCAGCCGCCGGGTCGTTCCGCCGCGTCTCCAGCCTGTCAACTACCCAAAGTTCACGAATTCGGGCAGTCTGGTGGGCATGACTCGAGTCCCCTTTGCAGCTCGCGTGGCCGCTGGCGTTGCAGTGACCGTCGTGGAAGAGGCTCGCAAGCTTCCCGGATCCGCCCTGATGTTGCCGATGACGGTCGTCAGCGAGGCGCTGGCGCGCGGTATGCGATTCCAGCAGCAGGTGACGGCGCTCGCCATCAAGGGCGATGTGGCGATCTCGGCGCTGCCGGTGATCGGAACTCCGCGCGAGGAGCAGCCCGCGTGGGCGTCGTTCGACGAAGACGATGACCAAGACAACGTCCCCGACGGCCCGCTCATCACCGACGATGTCGATGTACCCGACGTCCCGGTTGCCGCCAACGGCCGGTTCGCGCTGTATTCGACGCCTCCGCTGGACGAACCGGTTCAGGACACCACGGCCAAGCGCGCCCGCACCGCGGACAAGCCCGAGATCGTCGAGATGATCGATTTCGACACCCTGGCCCTCGCTCAGCTTCGCGCCCGGCTGCGCTCTCTCTCGGTCGAGGAACTCGAAACTCTGCTCGACTACGAGAACGACACTCTCGCCCGCGCGCCGTTCCAGACCATGCTGACCAACCGCATCACCACCGCCAAGGCCAAGTGAGCACTCCCCCAACCCAGTCCGGTCCCACCCAGTCCGGTCCAGCCCAGTCCGGTTCAGCCCAACCGGGCGCGAGTTCCGCAGAACAACCGTGGCCGGTGCGTACCGTCGCGATGAAGGTCGCCGGTTGGATCGATCGACTGGGCAGCATCTGGGTCGAGGGACAGCTGACCCAGATCAACGCTCGCCCCGGCACCCGTACGGCATTTCTGACTCTGCGTGACCCGTCGGCGGACATGTCGTTGTCGGTGACGTGCTCACCGCAGCTGCTGGATCGTTCGCCCGTGCCGCTGACCGAGGGCGCCCGGGTCATTCTCTACGGCAAGTTGTCGTTCTTCACCGGCCGCGGCACCATTTCCCTGCGCGCCACCGACATTCGCGCGGTGGGTGTGGGCGAACTCCTGGCCCGGATCGAACGGCTCCGGGCCCTGCTGGCGGCCGAGGGGTTGTTCGACCCACGCCTCAAGCGCCCCCTGCCCTTTCTGCCCGGCACCATCGGACTGATCACCGCCCGAGCCAGCGCCGCCGAGAAGGACGTCCTCACGGTCGCTCAGAGACGTTGGCCTGCAGTGCGATTCGAGGTTCGAAACACTCCGGTCCAAGGACCGCAAGCGGTGCCGGCGATCCTGGACGCGCTGAAGGATCTGAACGACGACCCACGCGTCGACGTCATCATTCTCGCGCGCGGCGGCGGTAGCGTCGAGGATCTGCTGCCGTTCTCGGACGAGGCACTGTGTCGCGCCGTCTCTCGGGCCACCACTCCGATCGTCAGCGCCATCGGACACGAACCCGACAGTCCCCTGAGTGACCACGTCGCAGACCTGCGCGCCGCGACCCCCACCGATGCCGCCAAGCTGGTGGTTCCCGACGCCGTCGCGGAGCAAGCGCTGGTTGCCGAGCTCAAAGCGAGAAGCGCTGCTGCTCTGCGCAACTGGGTCGAACGCGAGGCGCGCGGCCTGGACATGCTCCGGCACCGACCGGTATTGGCGGACCCACTGGCCTCGCTCGAACACCGCCGCGACGAGGTTCGGCGACTTGCCGATGCGGCGCGGCGCGACGTGCAGCGCGAACTCACCACCCAGGACACCCTCGTCGAGCACCTTCGGGCGCGGCTGTCGACGCTGGGACCGGCTGCCACACTTGCCCGGGGCTATGCCGTCGTACAGCGAGTGGTGGCGGGCTCCGATCCCGAGGTGCTGCGTTCGGTGGAGGACGCGCCGCCGGGTACGCAGATCAGAGTGCGGGTGGCCGACGGTGCCGTCACCGCCGCAGTGATGGGCCGTGTGAAATGACGCCGAGTGCAATAACGCCGAGTGAAATAACGCCAAGTGAACGACAGAGGAGATTCGATGAGTGACAACGAAGACAAGCCGGTATCCGAGCTGGGCTACGAGGAAGCACGTGACGAGCTGGTGGGCGTGGTGAAGATTCTCGAGCAGGGCGGGCTCGATCTCGATGCGTCTCTGGCCCTGTGGGAGCGCGGCGAGCAACTGGCAGCGCGCTGCGAGGAACAGCTCGCCGGTGCCCGCAAGCGGATCGAGACCGCGCTCGCGAGCACCGAGAAGGACGATTAGGGAACGAGCGGTTCGGTGACCTCGAGGATCGCCGCGAGAGTGGTGAAGTCCTCGGTGGTTGCGGTGCCGCCCAACAGGATTCGGACATCGCCGAAATCGGAGACCCAGTAGGTTCGCGAACCCTCTTCGCCGTAGACCACCCAATCGCGGCCCGATACGTTCTGCGTACCGGACGCGTAGACCGTGTCGCTTCCGGACACGAACGGAACCAACTGTTCCTCCGATGCCGAAGTCTGGGTCAGTTGCATGTAGGCACCGGTGCCCGTGATGTATCCGACAGTCGACACCGCTCCGCCGTTGTCGCCGGAGATGGTCGCGCCACTTCCGGAGTTGGGCGTCCATCCCTCCGGAACAGCTGGATTACGCACCGGGAAGCCGATTTCCGACGCGTCGTACTGCAACGCGGTGTTCACGTCGAAGTTGGGGATGGGCCCCTGCTGGGGGCCGCCCGGGCTCAGCGAACACTGGCTGGCCACGCCTGCGATCAGCAAACAAGCAATGACCAGCGGAATGAGCGACCAGACCATGTCGCGGTTGTTGTTGAGAATCCGGGGTTTGCTGTTTGCCACACCACCAGTATCCCCTCTGCGCGGCAGTGCTCGGTCGGCGCGTACCTCACAGTCGACCCGACCCCACTGCAGACATCACAGAAGTGAGATAATCCTGCCTGGGTAACACCCCACCAACCAGGAGGCTACAAACCGATGACGGCCAGCACCGAGTCCACTCGCGCCATGGCGCCAGATCGCAACCTCGCACTCGAACTCGTCCGCGTCACCGAGGCCGGTGCGCTCGCCTCGGGTCGCTGGGTCGGTCGGGGCGACAAGGAAGGCGGCGACGGAGCGGCAGTCGACGCGATGCGTCAGTTGGTCAGCTCGGTCTCCATGCGCGGCGTCGTCGTCATCGGCGAAGGCGAGAAGGACGAAGCGCCGATGCTCTACAACGGCGAGCAGGTCGGCAACGGCAACGGACCCGAGGTGGACTTCGCCGTCGACCCCGTCGACGGAACCACGCTGATGGCCAAGGGCATGCCCAACGCCATCTCGGTTCTCGCGGTCGCCGAGCGCGGCGCGATGTTCGATCCCTCCGCCGTGTTCTACATGGAGAAGATCGCCGTCGGACCCGATTACGCCGACGTCATCGACATCACCGCCCCCGTCGCCGAGAACATTGCCCGCATCGCCAAGATCAAGAAGGGTTCCGCCTCCGACGTGACGGTGTGCATCCTCGATCGTCCCCGGCATGCCGAACTGATCCAGCAGGTGCGCGACGCCGGATCCCGCATCCGGTTGATCTCCGACGGCGACGTCGCCGGCGCCATCGCCGCAGCCCGTCCCGATTCCGGCACCGACATGCTCATCGGCACCGGCGGAACGCCCGAGGGCATCATCGCGGCCGCTGCGATGCGCTGCATGGACGGCGCGATCCTGGGGCGTCTGGCACCCACGGACGACACCGAGAAGCAGAAGGCCATCGACGCCGGCCACGATCTCGATCGCGTCCTCGACACCAAGGACCTCGTCTCGGGTGAGAACGTCTTCTTCACTGCCACCGGCGTCACCGACGGCGACCTGCTGCGCGGCGTTCGCTACGCGGGCGGCGGTGCGCACACGCAGTCCATCGTCATGCGTTCGAAGTCCGGCACCGTGCGCATGATCGACGCCTACCACCGCCTCGAGAAGCTGCGCGAGTACTCCTCGGTGGACTTCGACGCCGACGAATCCGGCCAGGCACCGTCCTTCTGATCCCCGAAACCACGACTGGCAAAGTAAGGCTCATGACGCAGACAGACGAACAGCAGTTCCGGATCGAACACGACACCATGGGAGAGGTTCGCGTCCCCATCGACGCGCTCTGGCGCGCTCAGACGCAGCGTGCGGTGGAGAACTTCCCCATCTCGGGCCGCCCGCTCGAGCGCACCCAGATCCGCGCGATGGGCCTGCTCAAGGCAGCCTGCGCGCAGGTCAACAAGGACCTCGGTCTGCTCGACGGCGCACTGGCCGACGCGATCATCGCCGCCGCCAACGAGATCGCCGAGGGCAAGCACGACGATCAGTTCCCGATCGACGTCTTCCAGACCGGCTCGGGCACCAGCTCCAACATGAACGCCAACGAGGTCATCGCGTCGATCGCCAAGGCGAACGGCGTCGAGGTGCACCCCAACGATCACGTGAACATGTCGCAGTCCTCCAACGACACGTTCCCGACGGCTACACACGTCGCCGCCACCGAAGCAGCCGTCACCTCCCTCGTGCCCGCACTGCGGCACCTGCACGAGGCTCTGGTGACCAAGGCCACCGAGTGGAAGCACGTCGTCAAGTCCGGTCGCACCCACCTGATGGATGCCGTCCCGGTCACCCTGGGCCAGGAGTTCGGCGGCTACGCCCGTCAGATCGAAGCCGGCATCGAGCGCGTCGAAGCCACACTGCCGCGTCTCGGTGAACTGCCCATCGGCGGTACCGCCGTCGGCACCGGCCTCAACGCACCCGACGGCTTCGGCCCGAAAGTTGTTGCAGCACTGGTCGAATCCACCGGAATCGATGCGCTCACCGCAGCCAAGGATTCGTTCGAGGCACAGGCCGCGCGCGACGGACTCGTCGAGGCATCGGGCGCTCTGCGCACCATCGCGGTGTCACTGACCAAGATTGCCAACGACATTCGCTGGATGGGATCGGGGCCGCTCACCGGACTGGGCGAAATTGCACTCCCCGACCTGCAGCCCGGCAGCTCCATCATGCCCGGCAAGGTCAATCCGGTTCTGCCCGAGGCTGTTACGCAGGTCGCGGCCCAGGTCATCGGCAACGACGCGGCAGTGGCATTCGGCGGCGCATCGGGTGCCTTCGAGCTCAACGTCTACATCCCGATGATGGCCCGCAACGTCCTCGAGTCCTTCAAGTTGCTCGCCAACGTCTCGGTACTGTTCGCAGACAAGTGCGTCGTCGGCCTCGAAGCCAATGTCGAGCACCTCAAGACCCTCGCCGAGTCCTCGCCGTCCATCGTGACGCCGCTGAACTCCGCGATCGGCTACGAGGAAGCGGCCGCAGTCGCCAAGCAAGCACTGAAGGAAAAGAAGACGATCCGTCAGACCGTCATCGACCGCGGACTGATCGGCGACAAGCTCAGCGAAGCAGAGCTCGACAAGCGCCTCGACGTCCTCGCCATGGCGAAGGTCAAGGACTAGCTCGCCGGCTCGCTCTTTTCGAGAGCAACCGCCCCGAAACAGTCCGCCCCCGGTCGGATCAATGTGGCTTTCAGTCAGTTGGACTGCAACGAAGTCGCATTGATCCGCCGGGGCGGGTTCGTTCGAAGGGGGCCGAACCTCAGGCCAGGTGAGCGAGTTCCTCGCGTGCCTTCAGTCCGTCCTCACCCAGGTCGGTGCGATCGAAGATTTTCCAACCCGCGAGCAGCGGCTTGAACACCTTCTCGCGTTCCTGATCGGCGTCGTAGATGCCGGCTTCGGCGAGGGCGACGGTGCTGCTGCCACGGTCGGGCAGGTTCACGACGGGGATTGCGAATCCGTTCACGCGGTCTGCGATTGCGCGCGCGGCTTGATCCGGCACCACAGCGAAGGCCTCGTCGAGGATGTTGGCGTAGAACCTCGACTGCAGTTCGTCGTCGTCGGCGATCTTGCCGAGGATGGTGGCCAGTACCGGGTCCTTGCTGAGCGCAACGGTGTTCCGGTGCCTCAACGCGGCCGCAGCTTCCTCGATGGCGAAATGAGCCAGGATATCGAGCAGATGAAGGCTCGGCGCGTCGTAGCCGAGTGTCATGTGCTCCATCCGGACGCGCTCGAGCGCCACTGGATCGACGGCGCGAGTGAGTACCAGGTAGTTGCGCAGCACGATCGACTGACGGTTCTCCTCCGACGTCCACCGGCCGGTCCACTTCCACCAAGCTCCGAGCCCGGTGAGCGCGTGCGCCAATTCGCGGTGGTACGCGGGCAGGTTGTCGGCCACCAGCACCGCGACCGTCGCGGCCAGAATTTCGACATCACTGAGGTGTGACTGCTCGGGCGACCAGTCCTCGCCGCCGAGGAAGGCGAAGTTCTTGCCGTCGTCGAACGGCGCGAGGTCGTGGGGATGCCACTCGTTCGCAGCCTCGATGTGGCGTTTCAGATTCTCTTCGACCGCGGGCTCCAAACGGACCAGCAGATCACCGTCGGACAGGTTCGTAGACATGTGATAACCGTAGCGCCTGCGCCCCGGGCCCCGACGTCGCGCCCCTGACCTCTGTGATTTCTCCTAACGCCAGGTCGACGCGGGTCCGGTCACCGAAGGACGAACGCGTCGGTGGCAGCGTGAACGAGAACCGCCGGGCCGAACCGGTCTCCGGCGACATTCGAGGCGAACACGATCACACTGGAGTTCTCCGACGACAAGAGATTGGGACGGTCAACCGAGTGACGACAACGCAGCAGGCAACCGACATCGTGGAAAATCTGTTCGACGCGCTGAAATCTCGCGACATCGATCGCGCAATGGCCGTTCTCGACGAGCGGGTCGTCTGGCACAACGTGGGGCTACCGAAAGTGCGCGGTAGCTCGAACGTCGGACGGTTCCTGGCGGTGCTCGCCAAGCCTACGTTCGGCTTCGATGTCATAGTCCACAACATCGCGTCGACGGGGGATACCGTCCTGACCGAACGCACCGACGTCCTGATCTGGCGGCGGCTCCGAATCGAGTTCTGGGTGTGCGGAACATTCGAGGTGCGCGACGGCAGAGTAGCCGTCTGGCGCGATTACTTCGACACTACCGACTTCCTCAAAGGTGTTGCACGAGGAGTGTTTCGAGCGTTGACCGGACGGTGACGGAGTGGAGCCTGCGGAAAGACCCGCAGGCTCCACTCTGGTACGCCGTCAGGCTCCGGACGGGCCGAACTCTTCGAGCATCTCCGTCACCAGTGCGGCAATCGGTGAACGCTCACTGCGGGTGAGGGTGATGTGCGCGAAAAGCGGGTGACCCTTGAGCTTTTCGATGACGGCAGCGACGCCGTCATGTCGTCCGACCCGCAGGTTGTCTCGTTGCGCGACGTCGTGAGTGAGCACGACGCGTGAGCCCGACCCCAGTCGTGACAGGACCGTGAGCAGCACATTGCGCTCGAGTGACTGCGCCTCGTCGACGATCACGAACGAATCGTGGAGCGAGCGACCACGAATGTGCGTCAGTGGCAACACTTCCAGCATTCCGCGGGCGATGACCTCCTCCATCACCTCAGGACTAGCGAGACCTTCGAGTGTGTCGAAGACCGCCTGGCCCCACGGCCCCATCTTTTCACTCTCACTACCGGGCAGGTAGCCGAGCTCTTGGCCGCCGACGGCGTACAGAGGCCGGAACACAACGACTTTCCGGTGCGAGCGACGTTCGAGGACGGCCTCGAGACCGGCCGTCAGCGCCAGAGCCGACTTGCCGGTGCCGGCCTTTCCACCGAGCGAGACGATGCCGATGCTTTCGTCGAGCAGCAGATCGAGTGCCACTCGTTGTTCCGCAGAACGGCCGTGCAGACCGAACGCCTCACGCTCACCGCGCACCAACTGGATCTGCTTGTCGGGCGTGACGCGCCCCAGCGCACTCTGCCGTCCGGCAAGCAGTCGAACACCGGTGTGACACGGTAGATCTCGCGCCTCGGCCAAGTCGATGACACCGTCGTTGAACAGTGTGTCGACCGCGTCGGACGGCACGTCGAGCTCGGTCATGCCGGTCCAGCCGGACGGCACCACGTCATGAGCGTGGTACTCGTCGGCGGGAAGACCGACAGCACCGGCCTTGACGCGCAGCGGGATGTCCTTGCTGACGAGCACGACGTCCTTGCCCTCGGCCGCAAGGTTCAGGGCGCAGGCCAGGATTCGAGAATCGTTGGAGTCGGTACGGAATCCGACGGGAAGCACCGAAGGATCGGTGTGATTGAGCTCGACTTGCAGTGTGCCACCGGATGTTCCGATGGGAACCGGCTGGTCGAGTCGGCCGAATTCGACGCGCAGATCGTCGAGCATGCGCAATGATTCCCGCGCGAACCACCCGAGTTCGTGATGGTGGCGTTTGCCCTCCAGTTCGCTGATCACGATCAACGGGAGTACCACATTGTGCTCTGCGAATCGGATGACTGCCCACGGATCCGAGAGCAGGACCGAGGTATCGAGCACGAATGTCCGGAGAGGGGCGGAAACGGAGCGTGAAGTGGTCACGTGGGGCTCCTACGTCTGCGCGGTACCGCGCAAACTCTGTCGCTCGGCCGGTCGGGTCCGATGTGTCAGGTGACACGAGGACCGGGTACCGGCCCTCTCGCGCTCACTAGCTCAGTCACGTATCAGAACCTCCCGCACAGGCAGCTTCCCCGCTGCCTGTTACTGCCGACGGTACCGCCGAAATCCGGGTTCGGCTCGCTGGAAGTCTGGCGTGTCGGTGAACAACGCGTTACGTCGACATCGCCCCAGGTCGCCGGCAGACCGGTGCCGAAATTGCCCTCCCCCGGACGCGTGAGCGAGCCGGGATCAGCCCAGCAATCCCCAGTTTTCGAGACCCTCGTACAGCGGCTTGCTTTGTGCAAGCTCGACGACGCGTGTCTTCAAGGAATGGCTGGCCTCACCGGTGGCCAGGGCGGTAGCGATGATGTCGGCGACCTCGGTGAATTCGGCCTCACCGAATCCGCGGGTGGCCAGTGCACCGGTGCCGATGCGCAGGCCGGAGGTGACCATGGGCGGGCGTGGGTCGAAGGGCACGGCGTTGCGGTTGACGGTGATGCCGACCTCGTGCAGGAGGTCTTCGGCCTGCTGGCCGTCGAGCTCGGAGTTGCGCAGGTCGACGAGCACGAGGTGGACGTCGGTGCCGCCGGTGAGCACCGAGACACCCTTGTCGGCGACGTCGGCACCGGTGAGGCGTTCGGCGAGCAGCGACGCACCGAGCAGGGTGCGTTCCTGGCGCTCCTTGAACTCCGGCGTCGCGGCGATCTTGAAGGCGACGGCCTTCGCGGCGATGGCGTGCATCAGTGGCCCGCCCTGCTGGCCGGGGAACACGGCGGAGTTGAGCTTCTTGGCCCATTCCTTCTTGGCCAGGATGATGCCGGAACGCGGTCCGCCGAGGGTCTTGTGCACGGTGGAGGACACCACGTCCGCGTAAGGCACGGGCGAGGGGTGCACACCGGCGGCGACGAGTCCGGCGAAGTGCGCCATGTCGACCCAGAGCAGCGCGCCCACCTCGTCGGCGATGGACCGGAAGGCGGCGAAGTCCTGGTGGCGGGGGTATGCCGACCAACCGGCGATCAGCACCTGCGGCTTAGCGGCGATGGCCTGCTTGCGCACCTCGTCCATGTCGATGCGGTGATCTTCTTTGCTGACGCCGTAGGACTCGACCTCGTAGAGCTTGCCGGAGAAGTTGAGCTTCATGCCGTGCGTGAGGTGGCCACCGTGCGCGAGATCGAGTCCCATGATCTTGTCGCCCGGGTTGATCAGCGCCATCAGCACCGCGGCGTTGGCCTGCGCGCCGGCGTGCGGCTGGACGTTCGCGAACTCGGCACCGAAGAGTTCCTTGGCGCGGTTGCGCGCAAGATCCTCGACGATGTCGACGTGCTCGCAACCGCCGTAGTAGCGGCGGCCCGGGTAACCCTCGGCGTACTTGTTGGTCAGAACGCTGCCCTGAGCCTGCAGAACCGCGCGGGGAACGAAGTTCTCCGACGCGATCATTTCGAGGGTGTCGCGCTGACGTCCCAGTTCACCGGCCATCGCCTCGGCGACCTCGGGATCGAGTTCGGCCAGTGACAGGTTGTTGACGTCAGTCATAACAGGGGTCTCCCAGGGGACAGCAGAGTAAGAGGGCGAGTGCCAGTTTACGAGACGCGCAGTGCGCCCGGTGTCAGTGGCTCGTCGAGGAGCCTGCCGAACAGCTGTGCCCGGTCGCTGACGGTCTCCCCTCGGTCCAGCCAGCCGGCGAGAAGCTTGTATCCCTCGACGTAGGTACTGATGTAGGCCCGCCACAGCGGCGAGGACAGAAAGCGCAGGCTGTGCCGGGCGCGCTGCGGCGACGCCAGCGACCAACGCTCGAGGTAGGCGGCCACATCGTCCTCGCTCTTGTGCTGATCGTGCAGCAACAGTGCAGCGTCCTGACGCACGCCCAACAGCTGGCTCGACGCGGCCGAGAGGCGCTCGGCCTTGTCCCCGTCGAATCGCAGTCCGAGGTCGGCGTAGATCTCCTGCGCCCACGCACCCCAACCGTCACCGACGATCGCGCCGAGAGCGTGATCGGCCAGCCCCTCGGCCATCAGACACTGTGGCGTGTTGACCACGAACAACGTCTGCTCGAGCTGCCCGGCACCCACGAGCCCGGTCTCCTTGCGGCAGTGCTCGGTGTGGTGGCCGGGGTACGACTCGTGCGCGATGAGGTGCGGCAGATTGGCCATCTGCTGCTCGATGTCGGAGTTGATCGCGACGGTGGACTGGAAGTCGCCGAGGTAGTAGTTGAATCCCGACCAGGGCTTGTCTCCGACGACCTCGTAGGTGACCTTCTCGGTGTCGGGCAGGGTGTATTCGGCTCGGACGCGGTCGCGCAGCGCGGACGAGAACGCCTCGACGCAGTCCTGCAGCCGGTCGGCGGGAATGACGTCGGCGCGGCGATGGGCGATCAGCCGCTCGCTCAGCGAGCCGGGACCGGAGAGAACCTCGTCCATCTTGCGGTGAGCCTGCAGGTACTGGTCCTGATCACCGGGGGCGATGCGGACATCGAAGTAGGCGTCCACCTCGTCGACGAATCCGATGTCCTCGCCGGCGAACTTGCGCGCGGAACACTCCAACGCCCGCAGGTGCACGTCGAGGAACGTGCTGCGCTCGGGCGTCAGATCGACGTTCCCGAGCTCGGCGCGCAGCGTCTGCGCTCGACGGACGAGCTCGCGAGGCTCCGGTGCGGGGGCGTTCTCGGTGATTCTGCGCAACTCCGGATCGCCGGTGTATGCGTCGACAAAACCGTCTTCGAGGCGGTCGAAACTGAGGCCGAGCAGCAGGTATTCGCGTACCAGGGAAGCAGCATCCATACCCGAACCCTAGTACGGCGAACGACCCCGCCCGTGCGCGATCCACCGGCACCGAGCACAATCGGAAACCATGCGACTCGCGCTCCACGGGAGCTCAGCCAGACCCTGCGCAGCTCCGAAGTGTCGGAGCCGTGTGTGAGCGAGTCCAGCCCGTACGTCGAGTTCGACCGTGTGCAGTGGCGCACGCTGCGCCAATCCACGCCTTTGGTGCTCACCGAGGAAGAACTGATCGGCCTTCGCGGTCTCGGTGAACAGATAGACCTGGACGAGGTGGCCGAGGTCTACCTGCCCCTCGCGCGTCTGATCCACCTCCAGGTCGCGGCCCGGCAGCGGCTTTTCGCGGCGACGGCCACGTTCCTCGGTGAAAAGCACCCCGATCGTCAGGTCCCCTTCGTCATCGGTGTCGCCGGTAGCGTCGCCGTCGGCAAGTCGACCACTGCCCGTGTGCTGCAGGCACTCCTGGCTCGTTGGGACCACCATCCGCGAGTCGACCTGGTCACGACCGACGGATTCCTGTATCCGACGGCCGAGCTCATGCGTCGAGGCATTCTGCACCGCAAGGGTTTTCCGGAAAGTTACGACCGGCGCAAGCTGCTCAGATTCGTCACCGAGGTCAAGTCCGGGACCGAAGAGGTGGGCGCGCCGGTCTATTCGCACGTCTCCTACGACATCGTCAAGGGCCAGTATCACATGGTCCGGCAGCCCGACATCCTGATTGTGGAGGGCCTCAACGTATTACAGACCGGACCGCGGTTGATGGTCTCGGATCTGTTCGACTTCTCCATCTACGTCGACGCCCGCATCGAGGACATCGAGAGCTGGTACGTCAAGCGCTTCCTCGCGTTGCGCAAGACGTCGTTCACCGATCCGTCCTCGCATTTTCATCACTACGCCGGCCTGTCCGACGACCACGCGCAGATTGCCGCCGAGGATCTGTGGCATTCGATCAACCTGCCGAAT
Organism: Rhodococcus sp. PSi06; assembly: GCF_054960675.1. Taxonomy (NCBI): domain Bacteria; kingdom Bacillati; phylum Actinomycetota; class Actinomycetes; order Mycobacteriales; family Nocardiaceae; genus Rhodococcus; species Rhodococcus sp. PSi06. Next base: position 16,335 of record NZ_JBHNYO010000010.1, on the reverse strand, counting down.
CTGGTGGAGAACATCCTGCCGACGCGGCCGCGCGCGACCATGGTGTTGCGCAAGGACAACGATCACGCGATCAATCGGCTGCGTCTGCGCAAGCTGTAGCGCCGGGCCCCGTCAGATACCGAAGCGTCGGTGTCTGGCGGCGAAGTCACGCAGCGCACGCAGGAAGTCGACGCGTCGGAATTCGGGCCAGTAGGCCTCGGTGAACCATATCTCGGAATATGCGCTCTGCCACAGCAGGAAGCCGGAGAGGCGCTGTTCGCCCGAGGTACGGATGACGAGATCGGGATCGGGCTGGCCGGAGGTGTAGAGGTGACTGTCGATGCCGTCGACGTTGATGGAGGCGATGAGGTCGTCTCCCGAGACGCCCTCGGCGATCTTCTCGGTCACCAGGGACTGCACGGCGTCGGCGATTTCCTGACGACCGCCGTAGCCGACGGCGACGTTGACGTGCGTTCCGGTTCGCCCCTCGGTCAGAGCAGCCGCCTCCTTCAGCCGACGCGCGGTCGATGCGGGCAGCAGATCGAGGGTGCCCACGATCTTGACGCCCCAGTTCATCTCCGGACCGCAGATCTCCTCGACGACATCGGTGATGATGTCGAGCAGAGAATCGAGCTCGTCGGCTTCGCGCCTGAGGTTCTCGGTCGACAGCAGGTAGATGGTTGCCATCTCGATTCCGGCGGCATCGCACCAGCCGAGCATCTCGGCGATCTTCAACGCCCCCATGCGGTGGCCGTGTGCGACGTCGGTGAACCCGTTCTCTCGCGCCCAACGCCGGTTGCCGTCGCACATCACGGCCACGTGTCGCGGATGCTGCACTCCCTCGAGCTGGCTCAGCAGCCGCCGCTCGTAGACGTTGTAGAGAACGCCGCGCACCTTCTGCGGAATGATCACCACGTTGTCGTCACCACTGCTCCCGTCACCACTGCTCCTTCGGCACTGCGGGATCACCTTACGCCGACACCGACGAGCCGGGCGCCGGTACAGTAGCGTCCGAACCTACGGTGGCGTAGCTTTGGCCCGCGGTACGGAAAGGTCTTCGACATGACGATGTTCGGGCTGGACGAGATACCCGTCAAACCACGCATGCGCGGGTGGATTCACCTGTACGCGTTCTGCGTGGCGGTGGTCTGCGCGATCACGCTCGTCACGCTTGCCTTCAGCATGGTCTCGGTCAGCGCGGGGATCGCGACGGGCGTCTATGCCGTCACCGTCTGTGGGGTCTTCGGAGTCAGTGCCACGTACCACCGCGTGAATTGGAAGACCGCGGCGTCGCAGATCTGGATGAAGCGCGCCGATCATTCGATGATCTTTCTGTTCATCGCCGGCAGCTACACCCCGTTCGCCGTGCTGGGTCTACCCGCGTCGACCGGACGCACGCTGCTGATCATCGTGTGGCTCGGCGCCCTCGGCGGGGTGGCCCTGAAGATGTTGTGGCCCACCGCTCCCCGCTGGGTCGGCGTGCCGCTGTATCTGATCCTCGGCTGGGCGATCGTACCGGTTGCCCCCACCCTGATCGACCAGGTCGGCTACGCACCGTTCGTACTGCTGCTGGTGGGCGGAGTCTTCTACAGCGTGGGCGGCGTGCTGTACGCCACCAAGTGGCCGAACCCGTGGCCCACGACATTCGGACATCACGAATTCTTCCACGCTGCAACGGTATTGGCGGCGATCTGCCACCTCGTCGCCGTCTGGCTAGTCTTGTTCTGAGCACCCGTCAGGCGGGCCCGGATGCCTTGTCCCGGTACATCAGTTCGTCGGCCCGCTGGATGAGCCGTTCGCTCGATTCATTCGGTTCTCGAACCGCCACACCCACGCTCACCGACACCACGAGCAGTCGAGATCCGAACGGCACCGGTTCACTGGAAATCGCATCACGCACCGATTCGGCCAGCCGCGCGCCGTCGAGTGAGCTACCACCGACACCGTCCGTCACGGCGAACACGAACTCGTCTCCCGCGTAGCGCCCGACGACGCTGCCCCGCGGTGACCACTGTTGCAGTCGACGGCCCGCCGCCTCGAGTACCGCATCCCCGGCAGCATGACCGTGTGCATCGTTGATCGACTTGAGCCGATCGACATCGACGAAGGCCAAGGCAATCGGACGATCGGCCACAGCCCATTCGTCGACATGAGCCAGCAGCGGGCCTCGCCGCAGCAGGCCGGTCAGATCGTCACGCTCGGCGCGATCGCGCCAGTGCACGGTGTCGTCGACGACGGGATTGACCAGGTCCAGCAGCGCGACGATGAACCGCCGACCGCAGAAGACGGAAATCCCCACATGCATCCAGCACGAGACGACCTCACCGTCGCTGCGCCGAACCCGACGTAATGCTCCGATCGGCCTACCTGTCCCGGGCGAGCCGGACACGGGGTATCGACGATCGAGCTGCAACGCCAGCTTCTTGGCCGACGCACGATCGCCGAGTGGTACGAAATCTCCCACTGGGCGACCCACCATGTTCGCCGCCGGGCAATCGAGCACGTCCTCGCACAGCGCGTTGGCAGCGACCACCTCGTACTGCATCGAGTGGACCATCGCCGCCATCGGGACCGACGCTACGAAATTCGCCACGGCCGCCCGTTGCTCGTCGGTCACCGCTTCGTCGAGGGTGCCGTCGAGGGACTCGTCGCCCACGACACTGTCAGCGGTGACGCCTTCGCTCATGACACGCACCATCGATCCACTGATAGAAGTTTCCGCCCCGGGCCGAACAAGTTCCCGCAACGATACTGTTCACGAGCAGTAGCATCGCCGAGCTTGGTCATCTCTGCAGTGCGAGCGACAATTGTTCGGCTTCGGTCACAGGACGGTCGCAGACGAAGCCACGACACACGTACGCCGTCTCGAGTCCGTCGACGGGCGGACGGTCATTCAGTAGAACGGACGAATCGGTCTCGCCCACAACGACGATCGAACCCCCGGGTGCCAACCTTCGGGCGGCGGCCACCAGGGAGCCTCCCGGCGCGGTCGACACCGCGATCTGGATCGGGCCGCGTACGGATGCTTCTGCGACCGCCAGCCAGTGCCCGCCGGACCTCGGAGCGCGCTCGAGTATCAACGCTGCCCGCGCCAGCGACGCCGCCGCCAGTTCGCCGTAGCGAGCCGAGGACGTGTGATCGACCAGAGCAGCAACTGTGAGCAACGCCTCTGCCATCGTCGATGCTCCCGACGGGGTGGCCCCGTCGATGGGATCTCGTGGCCGGGTCACGAGCGTCTCGGCGTCATCGGCGGTATCGAACCAACTGCCTGCGTCGTCGGGATCGGCGAAGTGCTCGATCGCTGCATCGAGAAGCGAGGTCGCACGCTCTGTCCACACCGAGCCTCCGGTGGCTTGGAACAGTGCTGCGGCGGCAACGGCGAGACACGCGTAGTCCTCGAGCACGCCGGTGGCGTCCCCGACCGCGCTACCGAGAGATGCGCGGCGCACACGCCCCGATTCGACATGCGTCGCGAAGAGCTGCTCGCCGCATTCGACGGCCGCGTCGACCCAGGTGGACCGGTCCAATCCGATCCCCGCCTCGACGAGCGCGGTGATGTCCAGCCCGTTCCACGCGGTGACCACCTTGTCGTCGCGACCGGGCTGCGGCCGAGTGGCGCGAGCGTCCGACAGAGCACTACGCACCCGATCGAAACGGTCGTAGTCCTCCGGTTCGGCGGGGAGCTGCAACACCGACATGCCGGCCTCGAATGTGCCTGCCGAGTTCACCGCGAACAATCCGGCAGCCCACACGCCGTCCTCGAAGCCGAGGGTTTCGATCAATTGCTCCGGCGTCCAGGCGTAGGTCAGGCCCTCCACGCCCTCGGTATCGGCATCGAGCGCCGACGCGAAACAGCCATTGGCCGTGCGTAATTCACGAAGCATGAACTCCGCAGTGTCCGACGCCACCCGACGAAGAAGGGGATCGTCGTGGATCCGGGCTACATGCGCGTAGAACCGGAGCAGCAGGGCGTTGTCGTAGAGCATCTTCTCGAAATGCGGGACGATCCACTCGGCGTCGACGGAGTAGCGCGCGAACCCGCCGCCGAGTTGGTCGTAGATACCTCCCCGCCCCATCGCCGATGCGGTCCGCCGAACGACGTCGAGAACCTCACCGTTACCGGTGCGCTCGTAGTGGCGCAGCAGACCTTCGAGCAGTGCGCCCGGTGGAAACTTCGGGGCCTGGCCGAAGCCGCCGAAGGTGGTGTCCTCGTCGGCACAGACCGCTGCGACGGACACGGCCAGAGAATCGGCGTCGATCGGCGGTCCGCCTGCCGGAATCCCGGCGCTCTGCTTGCGCAGTTCCGTCACGATCGCGGCGGAGGCATCGAACACGTCCTGCCTGCGCGTCGACCACGTGTCGGCAATCGCGGTGAGCAGCTGCTCGAACGAGGGCATGCCCTGCTGCGGACTCGGCGGGTAATAGGTGCCGCAGTAGAACGGTTCCGTCTCGGGGGTGAGGAAGCAGGTCATCGGCCACCCGCCCTGGCCGGTCATCGCGACGGTGGCGTTCATGTACACCGAATCGAGATCGGGCCTTTCCTCACGGTCGACCTTGATGCACACGAAATTCTCGTTCATCAGCGCCGCAGTGGCCTCGTCCTCGAACGACTCGTGGGCCATGACGTGGCACCAATGGCACGCGGAGTACCCGATCGACAGCAGGATCGGAACGTCGCGGTCGCGGGCGGACTGCAGAGCTCGGGGACCCCACTGCTGCCAGTGCACCGGGTTGTCCGCGTGTTGACGCAGATACGGACTGGTGGATTCACCCAACGCATTGGCGTCGAGACTCCCGCCGTCGAGCATCAGGCCTCGTCGATGGTGCCGGGTTTCGGACGGACGGCGTCCGGTGGGCTGGTGTCGATTCCGCCGCGGTCGGTGCCCTCGTCGAGAGCCTGATCCAGCGTCGGATCGTCCTTCTCGAACGAGGCGGGCAAACGCTTGATCTTCTTGTTCATCGACCAGATCAACAGCGCGGTCCCGACCAAAAGCGCGACAAGAATCACCAACCCGATCGGCGAGGACTTCCCGAACTCGGGACCGGTGGGCTGCTGGGCGAGAATCGAGACGATCACTTGTCGGTCTCTTCGATTCCGGCGAACAAGTCCGTCTCGGGCAGGGAGGTTTTGACCCGGGTGCGGGCCAACTCGAATTCCTCGGTGGGCCACAACTTGCGCTGGACGTCCAGCGGCACCGCGAAGAAGGACCCGTTCGGATCGATCTGCGTCGCGTGCGCCCGGAGTGCGTCGTCCCGTTGATCGAAGTAATCACCGACGGAAACCTGGGTGGTGATCCGGCCGATGATCTCGTCGCGCTGGCCGTCCCATCGCTTCAACCAATCGACGAACGGGCTCTCCTCACCGCGGTCGATGAACCAGTCGTGGAAGAGCTGCATGCGCTTACGAATGAAACCGTGCGAGTAGTACAGCTTGAGCGGAGTCCAGGGCTCGCCCGCATCGGGGAAACGTTCCGGATCGCCGGCGGCCTCCCAGGCTGCCATCGAGACCTCGTGGCAACGGATGTGGTCGGGGTGCGGGTACCCACCACGCTCGTCGTAGGTGGTGATGACGTGCGGCTTGAACTCGCGAACCACCTTGACCAGCGCCTCGGTGGACACCTCCAACGGGACCAGCGCGAAACAGCCGTCGGGAAGCGGAGGAAGCGGATCGCCCTCGGGCAACCCGGAATCCTCGAATCCGAGCCAGGTCTGCTGCACACCGAGGATGCGCGCGGCTTCCGCCATCTCCTCGCGCCGAACCTCGCGGATGCGATCGTGCACTCCCGGAATGTCCATCGCGGGATTGAGGATGTCGCCCCGCTCACCGCCGGTGAGAGTGACGACCAGTACGTCGTGGCCTTCGGCCGCGTAGCGAGCCGTCGTCGCAGCACCTTTGCTCGACTCGTCGTCGGGATGGGCATGTACTGCCATGAGCCGCAGTCCGGACACGTTCTTCCTCACCTCGGATTCGCCTGATTCTTGCCTGCCCTATAGTTCCATCTGATGCCGACAGGCCCCCAGCGGCACCCCCCGAATCGACCCGAGAGTGGCCATGACCAACGCACTTCCCGCAGGTAGGTACCCGACGGGTTCCGGTCCCAGCGGAGTTCGGAAGGCCCCGAAACGTGCGACGAAAATCGCACTGGTTGCCCTGGTCGTGCTGGTCGGGCTGGGTGTCGCCTACTACGCTTACTCGAAGTTCTCGGTCAAACCCATCGAAGGAAGTCAGCTCTCCTTCGACATCGTCGACGACTCCACGATGTCCATCCGGTTCAGTGTCACCCGGCAGGATCCCGAGCAACCGGCCGTGTGCATCGTTCGCGCCCGTTCGCGAGACGGTTCCGAGACCGGCAGGCGCGAGATCTACATCCCGCAGTCTGCATCGGGCTCCGTGGAGCTGACCACCGAGGTGAAGACGTCGTCCCCGCCTGCGGTCGGTGACGTCTACGGCTGCAGCCTCGATGTTCCCCAATATTTACGAGGTCGATAGGCGAACTACCTGTTCGTGGTAAGCTCGGGTCGTACACGGCCGCCGAACAGGTGCCGTGTATTGCTGCATTGCGGGCAGGGTTCAACTGCGAACGATGACGAAGGCTCCAGGATGCGGGCCGACCAAGGGGATCCAACCATTGGAGTCCCCTGTTCGTTGCGTGGCCTACCTGTTGAGAAACCGGAATCGATATCGAGGTTCCGACTACGAGGGAGTGATCGAGATGACCGAGACCCAGGTGACCTGGTTGACCCAGGAATCACACGACAGGCTCAAGAACGAACTCGACCAACTCATTTCCAATCGCCCCATCATCGCCGCCGAAATCAACGAGCGTCGCGAAGAGGGCGATCTGAAGGAGAACGGCGGCTACCACGCCGCGCGCGAGGAGCAGGGCCAGCAGGAAGCACGTATCCGCCAGCTTCAGGAACTGCTCAACAACGCGAAGGTCGGCGAAGCGCCCACCCAGTCCGGTGTCGCGCTGCCCGGTTCTGTAGTCAAGGTCTACTACGACGGAGACGAGTCCGATACCGAGACATTCCTCATCGCCACCCGCGAAGAGGGCGCTCGCGACAACAAGCTCGAGGTGTACTCCCCCGCGTCGCCGCTGGGCGGATCGCTCATCGACGCCAAGGTCGGCGATACCCGTGAGTACACGCTGCCCAACGGCAAGACCATGAAGGTCACGCTCGTGAGCGCGGAGCCGTACCACACATAAGCCTGCTCACCGCACTGTTCGTACTCGTATGCCGGATCGGACGGAGACACCAGGCCGCGATCACGCAGAATCGTGACGGCCGGCCGATCGTCGCGGGCGCACAACCGATCGAACGGCTCGGCGAGGTTGTCGGTGTACTCGATGTCGTACACCCGAGCTCCGTATGCCGAAGTGTACGAGCCACATTCGTCGTAGGCGAGGCACTCCTCGGCGACGGCGAAATCGAATCCGACGTCGTCCCTCATCCGAACCGCTCCGTCCGGGGTGTTCTTCTGCGCGATCTCGATGCCCGACGCGTGAGCACGGTCTGCGTACAGGCGTGCCAGTGCGACTACCGAATCCTCGTCGATCGACTCCGGGAAGCGGGTCCAGGTGTCGAGGTTGTCGATTTCGACGGCGCCGAATCCCCGTGCGGCGCAACCGTCGATGATCGGCCCGATCACCGCGTCGATCTCCGCGCGCTTCCCGGGTGTACTCGGGTCGAGGATGTACTCGTCGGGCCACTCCGGATCGACCACCGGCGCGCCGCCGGCGTCGCGTAGCAGCAGTTCCGGGTTCCACTCGGCACCGGGCTGAGTCTGCAAGCCGTTGACGTAGCAGATCGACAGCGCGCCAGGTAACGGCTCCGCGGTGGAATCACGTACGACGGTGTCGAGACCGCCGGGTGCGTCGTACGCCGCACCGAGTTGGTAGTCGAATCGCTCGGTCTGTGCTGGATCGGTCTGTGTTGAATCGGATTGTGCTGGGTCGGAACTGCATCCCCCGATCGCTACCGCGGCGGCCAGAAAGCATGCTCCCGCCGCCGCGGTGCGCATCAGGAGGTCATCGTTTTCTGGTACTTGCGTACCGACAGCGGCACGAACACCACGAGCATCACCACAACCCAGATCAGGGTGTAGAGCACCGGATTCTGCAGCGGCCACACCTCCGGCGGCGGTGCCATCGGATTGGTGTTGCCGAATTGCTCACGTACCGCCAAGGTCACCGACGAGATCGGATTCCATTCCGCGATGGTCTTGAGCACGCTCGGGAAGTTGTCGATCGGCACGAAGGTGTTGGCGATGAACGTCAACGGGAAGACCACGATGAACGACGCGTTGTTGAATATCTCCGGCGAACGTACGGTCAGGCCCACCAAGGCCATCACCCACGAGATCGAGTACGCGAACAACAGCAGCAATACGTACCCCAGCAGGGCGTCGAAGAACGACGATGTGATCCGCCAGCCCACGATGAGCCCGGTGATCGACATGATCGTGATGGTGACGATGTTGTTGCCGACGTCTGCTGCGGTGCGCCCGATGACCACTGCCGATCGCGCCATGGGCAACGACCGGAACCGGTCCATCACGCCCTTCTGCAGATCCTCGGCGAGCGAGGACCCGGTCAGTGAGGACCCGAAGATCATCGTCTGTACGAAGATGCCGCCCATCAGGAAACTCTTGTAGTCGATTCCCGGGACGTCGATCGCACTGCCGAAGACGTACGCGAACAGCAGAACGAACATGATCGGTGACAGCGCTGCGAAGAACAGCAGATCGGGAACTCGCTTGAGCTTGATCAGATTTCGCTTGGTGATGATCGCGGAATCCAGGAGAACGTTGCTCATTTCTCTTCCTCCGCCGCTTCGGGCTCACCGGTGGACTGGCCGGTCAGACTCAGGAACACATCGTCGAGGTTCGGCCGTCGCAGACCGACGTCGACGACCCCGATCCCCGCCGCTTCGAGTTGGCTCAGCGCCGCGGACAGATCCTTGGATCCACCGTTGACCGGCATGACGATCCGACCCACCTGCTCGTCCAGGGTGGGCGGCTCGACGCCGATCGGGGTCAGGATCTCCTTCGCACGATCGGCCTGCGAGCGATCGGTGAGCACGAATTCGACTCGCTCGCCGCCAGTTTGGGCCTTGAGCTCGTTTGCCGTGCCGCGGGCGATGATCTTGCCCTTGTTCAGCACGATGATCGAATCCGCCAGCCGATCGGCTTCTTCGAGGTACTGCGTGGTCAACAGAATGGTCGTACCGTCGCGCACGAGGTCTGCGATGAACTCCCACATGGTGATTCGGCTGCGCGGATCGAGGCCGGTGGTGGGTTCGTCGAGGAACACCACCCGTGGTCGTCCGATCAGACTGGCCGCGATGTCGAGTCGACGACGCATGCCGCCCGAGTACTGCTTCGCGGTGCGATCACGCGCGTACTCCAGGTCGAACCGTTCGAGTAGCTCGCCCGCGCGGTTCTTCGCTTCGGCCTTGCGCAGACCGAACAGGCGGCCGACCATCTCGAGGTTCTCGTATCCGGTCAGGTACTCGTCCACGGCCGCGAACTGGCCGGTCAATCCGATCGTGCCGCGTACCTCGTTCGCCTGCTTCAGCACATCGAGACCGAAGATTGTCGCCGACCCCGACGTTGCTTTGAGCAGCGTGGCGAGAATGCGGACAGCCGTCGTCTTGCCGGCACCGTTGGGACCGAGCACACCCAGCACCGTGCCCTCAGGAACGGTGAAGTCGATCCCGTCGAGAGCGACGTTCTTCCCGTACCGGAGTACCAGGTTCTCTACTTCTATAGCGTTCGCCATGGCCCTCTCCCCGTTTCTTCCACTGTCGGTATAAGGACTTCCGAACGCGTAGAGATTAATCGGTCTTGATCGGACCGGGCGTCCACAGGCCCGAACGCTGGACCTCGGTGGTGTCTATCCGAGCCGGCTCCGCCGTCTCGTCGTACGGGGTGTACTGCTCAATCGATCCCCAGTCACGGTCCCAGTCGTCCTTCAGATACGACGGAATGGTGCGGGCCGAGGACACGATGTCGATCCATCCGAGCGGGCCGCCGCCGTAGTGGTCCTGCCACGCATTGGTGATGACGGCACCGCTACGGTCCGGCAGCACCCGGTACTGCGGCACCTCGGCGACACCGACCCGATGGTCGAACGGGTGCTGGCACGGAAAGTTGAAACCCACTTCCCAGTCGAGCAACACCGGATTCTCCCGGCCGACGATCTCGTTCAGGGTCTGCGTGCGTGGCACTCGCGGCGGGGTGACCGCAAGCCACTGATCGGAATCGCGATCGTTGTCGGAGAGCACCAGGCGAATCGTGTTGGTACCAGCGGGAATCTGGTCCATCGGGACGCGCAGGTCGCGCCACGACGGCGTCGGGCCGATGTCGATGGGCGTCACCCGCCCCTGCGCGCGACCGTCGACTCCGTACTCGAGCTCGAGGCTCTGGCCGTAGGTGACGATGCCGTCGGAGTTCACCGAGCGGATGCGTCCGGCAGCGGCGATGGTGATCAGGTCTCCCGGATCTGCGGGCAGCGTGTACCAGCCGGTCGTCAACGTCGCGGGAGTGTCGGATCCAAACGAACCGAGTACCGGCACCTGCGCCGGGTCCAGGCCGAACGGCAGTGCGCTGCCCCCGGTTCCGGCCCCGGTGGTCGACGTCGGCTGTTGCTGCTCCTCGGTATCGACGGTGTTCGAGGTGCCCGACGCCGAGGCCTCCTTGTCTGCGGTGAGATCGCGAGCGACTCCGTCCGAGGTGAAGCCGTCGTTCTCGGCCCCGAGCGCGGCAAAGGCGTCACCGGTGACCGGTTGCAGCACATCGGCATTGGGGTTCATCTCGAGCAGTACGTCGTTGGCGAGTCCACACGTGTTCCCGGTCAGCGCCGAGAGGTTCGACTTCGCGACGGAGTACGACGGCCATTGCGCCACAGCACCCTTGGCCATCGATGCCACGGCCAGCAGTACCATCAGGGCGGCGGCGACGGCGATGGGCGGCACCGACCACCACCGCGCCAAGGGCTTGTCGACGCGAACGTACGGCGCACGGAGATGGAACCACACGGCCGCCAGTAAGAGCAGCAGCGTCGCCCCGAGGAACATCGTCGAGATACCGAGGCCCGCGACGAGAATCGGCTTGTCCCAGAACGGAACTCCCCAGGCCGAGACGTACCAGTAGCCGTTGGTTCCGGTGAAGGCGACCGCCAGCAGGAAAGACACAGCAGCGGCGAACAGCAGGCGGTTGCGGCGCGAGCGAAGCACCGCGGCACCGGTGGCCACCGCTGCGAGAACCGCGACCGATGCCGCGAGCCCGGCGAAGACTCCGAAGTGGTGTGTCCACTTGGTCGGGGTGATCATCATCAACGCCATTGCGCCGACGGTGATACCGACTATCCGACGCGCGGGACCGGTTGCGGTGCCCGGGATCTTGCCGCCCTTGCGCAGCATCGCGATCACCACCGTGATCAGCGAGACGATCATGACGAAGACTCCGAAGCGGCGCGCGAGCGAGCCGTCGATGTCGATGTTCATCAGCCACTGGTACCGCAGATACTCCTCGAACCACGCCTGGCTGGGTCCGGCCGCGTTGTGTACCCGCTGCATTTCGAGCATCCCGGCCACGGTTTGGTTGCCGAAGGCGAACACCAACACCACCGTGCCCGACGCCACCAACGGGGTCAGCAACGTTGCCGCGCCGAGTGCGGTACTGCTGAACTGCCGGGCCCGGGCGACGACGATCTGCAGAACCGGTCGAGCTCCTGCGATCAGCGGCGCGAAGCAGATGAAGCCGGACGGGGCACACGTGACGGTCAGTGCGGCGATCAGAATTGCCGCTGCTGCGGGCAGCAATCTTCGGGTCGCGATCGACCGCTCCACCGAACACCACGTCAACAGCACACCGAGCGCCACGAACGGCTCCGGGCGCAAGCCGTTGTTGTAGGGCAGCCAGAACGCGAGCATCACGAGCCCGCCGGTCCACAGGGCAGTCTTCGACGCACGAGCGGCGGCACCGAACCGCGGGATCACCTCGCGACTGATGACGAGCCACGCGACGACGGCGCAAAGCAGCGTGGGCAACCGCATCCAGACACTGGCGGTCGACACGTGGGAGAGAAGAGTGAACATGTCGTACAACGGTGTGCCGAACGGAGTCTCGGGCACACCGAAGTAGCGGAAGTAATTGGCCATGTACCCGGCATGATCGGCCGTTCGGGCCATTCCGAGCTGATAGCCGTCGTCGGAGGTGTTCGCGCCGATGACGTGCCACACCAGCAGCGTTCCGATCACCACCGCGTCGGCCAACCCGAAAGTCCACCAGCGACGCGGAAGGAACCGACGGGCACGGCGGCCGTCGGACAGGTCCAGGCGGTGCAGCGCCACCAACGAGACGATGGTGGCGAGCACACCGACGATCATCGCGAACCACTTGAGCACGCTCGGAGTCGAGGAGAAGCGGCTGTCCAGCTCGGCCTGCAACTGCAGACCGGGAACGCTTCCCTGCAGATCACTGAAGACGCCGACCAATTGCGGCCGGACGTCGCCGTCACGCGTCACGGGGTCTTCGCCGGTCAGTCCGACGGTGGTCGCAGTACCGTTCGAGGTAATGGTGAGCGAGCAGTCGCCCGCAGTCGATGGGTTCAGTTCCGCGACCGGCTTCTCCAGCAGAACCGAATCTCGCAGCGTCACCTTCAGCTGCGGCGCGTCCCCGTCCGTGATCTCCGCAACGAGACCGTAGCGATACGCGTCGGGGGATCCCTTCGGCGAGGTGGACAGCAACAGCCCACCGCCCGGGAGCCGATTCGCGGCGTCACACGGGATGGTCGCGTCGACGCCGATCGGGGTGTATCCGACGAGCGGGGCTTCGACATTGGAGACTGTCTCGCTCTGCGGCCAGGTCAACGACGACTGCTGTTGTTCGATCGGCAACAGAGGTATCGCGATCGTCAGCAGAATTCCCAGGACGGCGGAAACGATCGCGACGAGCCGAGCCATGCAAATATCTCCCACCGATGTCCTGGTTCAGGTCGCTGATCAAGGTACCAGTGCGACCTGAGTGAACCGGGCCCTCAGTTCTCGACCTGCACCGCATATCCCGCCGCGCCCAGAGCGTCGAGCACCGAGCCGCGGTGATCGGGTCCACGGGTCTCGACGGTCAACATCACATCGACTTCCTCGAGGCCGAGCCGGCCACCGGTGCGGGAGTGCACGACGTCGACCACACTGGCTCCCGCGTCGCGCACCACGCCCAGGACCCCGGTCAGCCCACCCGGCTTGTCCGAAATCGTCACGCGGACCGCAAGATACCGTCCACCTGCGCGAAGTCCATGAGTGATGACGTGGGTGAGCAGCAGCGGGTCGATGTTTCCGCCGGAGAGAATCGCGCACACCGAGCCGGTCAAACCGAGCTCCTCGGCCGAGTGCGTCATCAACGCCGCCACCGCAGCCGCGCCCGCCGGTTCGACGATGAGCTTGGCTCGCTCGATACACAGCACCAGAGCACGGGAGAGGGCGTCCTCGCTGACGGTGACGACGTCGTCCACCCAGCCCTGCACATGATCGAACGGCACCGATCCGGGCAGGCCGATCGCGATACCGTCGGCCATCGTCGACATCGATGTCAGGGCGATCGGGTGTCCCGCTTTCAGCGACGCGGGCCACGCGGCAGCGCCCTCGGCCTGCACTCCTACGATTCTGACATCGGGCTTCGTCAGTTTCACCGCTGCGGCGACTCCGGCCAGCAGGCCCCCGCCACCGGTGGGGATCACGATGGTCCCGACGTCCGGCATCTGCTGCAGCAGCTCGGTACCGAGCGTTGCCTGCCCGGCGACGATGTCGAGATGATCGAACGGATGGATGAGGGTGGCACCGGTCGTCTCGGCGAATTCGCGCGCCGACTTCAATGCCTCGTCCACGGTGTTACCCACCAGATGTACCGTCGCGCCGTATGCCTTGGTGGCCACCAGCTTCGGCAGTGATACGCCCACCGGCATGAAGACCGTCGAGGTGATCCCCACTTGCGACGCGGCCCACGCGACACCCTGCGCGTGGTTGCCGGCGCTGGCCGCCACCACACCGCGGGCGCGCTGGTCGGCGTCGAGCCTGGCGATGCGGTTGTACGCTCCACGCGGCTTGAACGACCCCGTTCGCTGCAGGTTCTCGCATTTGAGGCGCACCTCGTGGCCCGTCAGATCCGACAGAATCCGCGACGCCACCACCGGGGTCCGGCGCATCACCGGGGCCAGTAGCTCCTCCGCAGAGGCAATATCCGACGCGGTCACCCGCACAATTTCCGACACGGTCGCAGTATGCCAGGAACTATTACTCCCATGACGGCACCCGTCGCTGGTCGTCACTACAGTTGTGGAGCGCGAGCCGCACCAGAGCGAGCCGCGACCGGCGCAAAGGATTCTCGGTGACGACGCAGGCTGAATCCGACGAGGTCAGCGACGATCCCGGTTCGCGCGGCAACCTCGACATGCGCGGCAGTCTCGATGTGCGGGGCAGTCTCGAGATCAAGGACCGGGCCATCTCCCGGACTGCTATCGCGGCGGCACTGAAGGATTCACGGGTCACCCGCACCACCGGTGGCTTCTCGCGGCTGACCGGGCGCGAACTCCCCCGCGCCGACGTCACCCTCGGCGAGGACACCATCGCCGTCAACCTCTACATCGGTGTCCGATGGCCGTCGCAGATCACCGAGGTCACCGAGGCGGTGCACGAGGCCGTCGAAGCCGCGCTAGCGACGATGACCGGCCTGCACGTGCATCGGGTCAACGTCTTGGTATCCGAGACCAGCCTCGACCCGCGCGCTGTCTCCACCGGTGATTCACTGGCGGCACCCATCGTCGCGCCTCGTCCACCCACCGCAGGTCCGGCCGCGATGCCGGTGGCACTGTTGTTCGGATTCATGTTGCTGGCCGTGGCGTTCGTCGCCGGTCGAGAATTCCTCATCACGAACGGGAGCCTCGGCGGCAGTCCGTGGATCGCCGACGCGATCGACTGGGTCGCCCGAGCGCACTGGCAACAATGGATGATTGCCGCCGCGATCGCTGCTGCCGTCATCGGACTGCTGCTCGTCTTCATCGGCGTCAAACCACGAACGAGAACTCATTCCGGGGTGGGCGGCGCGGCACCGACCGTGTGGGCAACAGCTACCGACATCGCCCGATTGTGCAGTGCAGCAGCGCAGTCCACCCGCGGAGTCGTGGACGCGCATACCGTCGTGACGCGCAGGAAGATCGTCGTGCGGGTAGCACGAGATTCGGCTTTCGATGTCGACACCGTCGAAGCTGCTGTGCGCGATGCCCTTGCGCCAGTGCTGTCCGTTGCCGGCGGCGGACGGCGCCTGACACTGCAGCAGTCGGTCGCGCAACCGGCGAAGGTTTCCTGATGAAGACGTTCGTCGCCGGGGTGGACCGGCTTCTCGCCGTCCTTGCCGGGCTCGCGCTACTGGCCGGCGGGAGCTTCGCCCTTGCGTGGCACTACGACGTTCAGTGGGCGCGAGAGTCGTTGTCTCGCTTCGACCGTGCCCGAATTGCCGAATTGCCGCAACAGGGCTGGTGGGTCCCGATGCTGGCGATCGTCGCGGCAGTAGCCGTCGTGGTGGCTCTGCTGTTGCTGGTCGGCAACTTCTCCCCGCGTCGGACCGGAACGGCAAGTGTCATCGAGGAACCGCACTTCTCGGCACACGTGGATCTGAGCGCCATCGCATCCGGCGTGGCCGCCGAGTTGGCCGAATTTCACGGTGTTCGACGAGCCAGAGGAACGGCGATCGACGACCGAGGTACGCCCACGATCGCCGTATCGGTCTATGCTGCAGCTGATTTCGATGTCGTGGCGTTCACAGCCGAAGCCGAGTCCCGTGCAGCATTCGTTGCACGGTCGCTGGGCGGCGCGGATGTCGCGACACGCGTTCAAGTGCACGTCGACAAGCGGAGATGACACCGCGTTACGGTGGATTCATGACGGCATCGACGCGCAGTAGGTTCGAGCGATGGTCCGGCGGAATGCCCCTCGCGGTTCCGGTGGCCTTCGGAGCTGTGCTGATCGTTGCCGCCTTTGCCTCGAAACTCGGCTCCAGTTCCGTCTACTTCTACGTTCCCCTGGTCTTCACCGCAACCGGAACGATGATCTGGCTGAAGGGACGTCATACCCGCGAGCTGGCACACGCCGCTGTGGGATCAGTACTCCTGTGTGGTTGCGCCACCGTCGTCGCGGTCTGCGGCCTCGCCGGCGGTCTGATGCTGAACTCTCCGACCTTCTGGGCAGCGATTGCGGTAACTGCTGCTATCGCCGCACCCATCGGTGCTGGCATCAGTCCACTCTCGTCACCGAACGGCTAGAACCGCACTCCCCCGCCGGATCAATGCGCCATTGTTG